>JASBUC010000025.1 GCA_030148065.1 Legionellaceae bacterium
CAACAAATACTTCCCCTGGTTTGTTCACCAAGATTTCATTAACGCTTTCATCGCTTAGCCAATGCGATAAGGGTTGTAAGAGTCTTACTGAGCCAGGAACTCCAGGGGATTTTAGTGCACCTTGGTTGTGAGCCGATTGAGAGCCGTTTAGTACGCTTGCAGGCTCTTTAATAATGTCTTGATGATTCGATATTTTTCTTAATGGCGTGCTCATTTAAACTCTCCCGTGTAGTGCGTCATAGAAACTTAAATCGTGTGCCACAAACACATTTATTTTTTCGCCTTGATGAATAATCATGGTGGGCTCGATGTTCATGGTTTGACTTAAGGCTTGCTCGGATGCGTTTTGAAAACTTTCTGAAAGCATGGTTTTAAACTGAGATTTGGAGTTGAATTGGTCTACCCCATCGACACCACTGGTGGCTGCATAAAAGCCAAGAACAGACAGCAGGGCACTTTGACCAAAGCGCTCAATGAAGTGAGTGTCGACGTGGTTGGCCCCTTGGCCTGCTCTACCAATGGAATCAGAGCTTGGGCTGTTAATGGCAACGAGTACCCCGTTAGGTAACTGCAAACGATTCCATGAAATAAGCGCGCGCTTTTGACCCATTTTGACATCAGAGGAGTATTGCCCAATCAATAGCGAACCCGCCGGAATTAAAGTCTTGTTTCCTTCAAGCGCATAAATGCTTCTAGTGGTCACAGCCCTTACCATGCCTGGCAATTGAGAATTAACCGCCGTCTCTAGGGTTGCTGAAATCATCTCGCCTGCTGGCACCGTATAATCTGGGTGGGTTATCCATCCGGCCTTTTTCTTTTCAAAGCCAGGCTCACTGTTTAGAAAGTTCGCGCCACTTCCCCCACCAATAATGGTGGCACTGGCTACATTGCCTTCTTTGTTGGTTGAGGAGTGACTTACAGGATGGGCTTGTTGGTTATTAAAAAGCGTAGAACTCGCACTCATTCTCGTTTGCATGCCTGCATCCACGTCAACAACGTTGATGGTTGCACTGACTTGCGTGTCTTGTTGGGGGGCTAGCGTGTTGGGAACAAAGACTGGGGCTTGGTCATAATTGTAAGCCATCTTTTGAGGGGCATTTGTGAGCTCTTTATCAAAGCTCGCTCGCCTTAAGCGTTCTTGTTCCTGCTCTCTAAACAGTCTTAAGTTTTCAAACGCCACATCGCGCTCACTAATGGTGCTGCTAAGTTTTATTGGCTCCTTGCGCTTTTCATGGCTATTGGCCTTTCCACCAAAGGCGATAAAAAGAATGGCAACGGCACCCACTGCAAGCAGGCCACGGCTTATATTTTTGTGTCTCTTTTGCATCTGGTTCTCGCGGTTTTCCTGGCTTAACTGGTTCATCGAAGCCCCCTTTTGATTTTGTGTATTTCATTGTTGTTAAAGATGCTGGTGACTTTGGCTGGGCCATTTCTTAGGGTAAATTGAGGTGCTGTTTGTTGCACAACGATGTACTTTCCACGACGTCTGGTGTTAACCACCGACTCTCGGCCACTTTTATCATCAACGGCAAAGACCGCAGGTACGGGCTGGTTGGGTCGTAGCTCTAAATAAGTAAAGACGCCATCGTCATAAACGTGCAGTGGCATGATGTCCTTATTGCCATTGAAACTGTAGTTCCAATTGTTTTTAGGCTTTGGCTTAACCTTACCCACTTGTGATTTATTAAGGGGGGCTGTTTTCCCCTTGGCGCGTTGTTTCGTGTAGGCCGCCTTGCTTAGAGTCGTTGGAGCTTTGCTTTCCTTTCTCATCGGCTTGGGCTCGGGATAAGAAAACTTAATCGCATAAGTTACCGGTGTGTTGTCATTTAAGCGCTCATTACTGGTCGCATGAAAGTAATAGGTGTGCTTATTCGTTATCACTGAAATGTTGGTGTTACTTCCCAAATTAGTGGGCTTTAAAAACAGCATGTTGGGGGTGTTTTCATGATAGGTTGCATGCCAGCAGTTGTTGTCTCCTGATTCGACACTTAATACTTCTTCATCGGGGGAAAATACTAGTTGGGTCACCGTAAAGGCGCGCCCTTGTAGCGGTACCACATTGTTTTCTTGAAAGTAGACTTTCTTAATGCGTGAATCGGTTTCATAAGGCTCTGGCATTTGGGTTGCAAAAAGAGCACTGGTGCTCATAACTAGAGCAAGGCTTGCAGCACCCTGCCCTACTCGATTTAGGATTCTAGTTTGTCGTTTCATTGGCTTGCCCCTTCTCGAAGGTGGTAAGGCTCATTAATGAGGCTCGTTACTTTAAAGCCGTTGAAGTTAAAGCGACGTTCCGCCGGATCGTCTGAGGGCTTTTGATAATCCCAAGAGACTTTAGCGCGATAGACGCGCTCTTGTTTTGCGCCAGTGGCTCTAACGGTGTCAACAATCGAGAAGACAACGGCGGCAAGGTTACTGTGAAAGTGGCTCTTGGCTTCACTTTTTCCTTCAGGTTGTAGTGAGGCGCTATCAAGAAAGTCCACGGAATAGAGTTTTACTTCTCGGTCTACCCGGTCTTTTAAAAGGTTAATTGGTGAATCTGGGGATTTAATCGATTGCATGTCATCAAAGGCTCTAAAGACCTCATCATTGCTGCTCAACTCCACTTCCTTATATTGGTGCTCAAAGCTTGCAAGCGAATAAGAAAAGTAGTTTCGAATAAATCTTGCAATGTCAGCTTCTGTTTCAGAGGCTTTAACTGGCGTTGCCTCATTGTTTACTGGCTCAACGTTGACAATGCCATTGGCATAATGATGAACCATCATAGGCTTTATGGTTTCTTGTGAGGCGACAAAGCTTAAACTAATGGCAAGTAGTACATTGACCGCAACAGAGCTGTAGAACCCAATGCGGTAGCGGTTTAGGTTTTCTTCCCTTAACCCCACCACTTCATCAGCCCAACTTGCAGCTTGCTTGAAAGGCTCCAACTCTTTAGGGGAATTGGTTTCTTTCTGTTGTGAGTTAGCTGCTTTAAAAGACTGTTTCACTTGCTCAATTAAAGTCGTTAGTTTTGAGAATGCTGGGGTTGTTGCTTTCATGGTTTTCTCCTTATTTCCATAGACGGCTACGAACGTTCGCATAGCCTGACTTAATGCCGTTAAAGGCACCTTTGACACTT
>JASBUC010000036.1 GCA_030148065.1 Legionellaceae bacterium
TTAATCCCTTCATTGGAGAGCGCTTTAAACACACGTTGATCACGTAGTCTCTCATCCCACTCGTACTCAAGATTATAATAAAGCGAATCAACCGAGTGTTTGTTGCAAAGATCGAGAATAAGTGCTGGGCATTCTGAAAAGAAACTGGTTTGCAATCGGAGCAGAGGAACGTTTAAAGACCTTAAGTCCTTTTCTAAACTCAGTAAGTTTTCATCTAGCCACTGCTGTTGTCTTAGTCCCATGTGATGACGGGCCCAAGTCTTGGGCGTTGCGATGTGCAGCGCTAGGACGCCTTTTTTTTCTTCACAGGCCTTAAAAAGCGCTGGGTTGTCTTCAATTCTTAGGTCACGCCTAAACCAAACGAGTTTCATCATCTCTGGATCTCTGTTAAATATGGTTTCTTAGCATTAGTTCTTCGGGGTAGGGAAAGAGATAACGCTGTGTTTGTAAGTAGGGATCTGGATGATGTCTAAGATGATGCTTTAAGAGGGTTATGGGTACGATTAATGGCGTTTGTCCCAGACGATAGCGCTCTATTGCCTCAGTAAGCTCTGCTTTGTCATCTGCATCCAGTTTGTCTTTGAAATAGCCTTGTACGTGCATTAACACATTTGTATGAGTTCGTCGGTTGGCTCTTTTTTCCATTGCACCCATAAAAATAGAAAAGTAATGACTTAGAAACGGCTCATCATCTTTTTCTTTTAAATTTGAAAGCTCTTTGCCTAGCGCCCGATAAGTTTCTTGATGATGGGCAAGTAGGGTTAGTTTGTGTTCACTGTGAAAAGAAATCAACGCCTTTTTTGAAGGATTTTTTTTCACAGTGTCCTGAAAGCGTTGGTAGACAAAGACTCTCTCGAGAAAATTCTCTCGTAGCACAGGATCATTTAAACGGCCTTCTTCTTCCATTGGCAGCTCTGGGTAAGCACGTCTTAGCTCGCGGGCAAAGACGCCAACACCTAGTTTGGGGGGCTTGGGCTTTTCTTGGTATACTTTGACACGCTCCATGCCGCAGGTGGGTGATTTACTCTTTAGAATAAAGCCTGATAAAGAGGCAAACTCCTGTACTTTTGCCTTGGAATAGTCTTGAACCCGTTTGGTATGATCTTTGTCTGGGTTTAAGACCTCAACTAAGATAGGCCTTTTAGGATCCCCTCTAAGATGAATCGTTGGTCTTGGAACGGTAAGACCACTCTCAACTTCTGGACAAACGCCAACAATGTTACAGAATTGACTGAGTAACTCTGTAATGTAGTAGTGTCTTTTATGGCCGCCATCAAAGCGAACTTCTTCGCCTAACAGGCAGCGACTGATGCCAATGCTTAGTGTATGAGTCATTTTTGTCCATTTAAAAACAAAGTTTGAGTTGGGTAAGGCATTTCAATACCTTCTGTCGCAAAGCAATCAATTATCTCTTCATTAAAGTGATTCAACAACCAATTCTTAGCACGAACTTAACTGCACAGTCACCAATGTTCATAAAATGAACTTTGTTGAGATCACTGTACAAGCTGTCCTCTAGGTTGTGGCTTAGTGGTTATAGCGGCACCATTGCATAAAACTTAACCGACTCCTGGTAATAATGAGCAGAAAAAAGGCAATGCAAACATTTGCAGTCTTAGGTCATTCAATGGGATAATGGTTCGTTTGCTTGGAGTGTCAAATCCAACAATTAATAATCGTCGCAAGTTAACGGTACGCACAGTTTGCGTTCCCAAGGGGGGCTTGCTAAAACAATTAGGAGCGCAAGATGGATAATAATAAAGAACAAGCACTAAGTGCGGCATTGAGTCAAATTGAGCGACAGTTTGGCAAGGGCTCGGTGATGAGACTTGGGGATAATCAAACCCCTCATGACATTGAAGCCATTTCCACTGGTTCACTAGGCCTAGATGTGGCTCTGGGCATTGGTGGGCTGCCAAAAGGGCGAATCGTTGAAATCTATGGTCCTGAGTCTTCTGGTAAGACAACCCTCACCTTACAAGTGATTGCTGAATGTCAAAAAGCCGGAGGTACTGCGGCTTTTGTTGATGCAGAGCATGCACTCGATCCTAGTTATGCAAATAAGTTAAACGTAAATGTGGATGATTTGCTGGTCTCGCAGCCTGATACTGGTGAACAAGCGTTGGAAATCACCGACATGTTGGTTCGTTCAGGCGCGGTTGATGTGGTCGTGGTGGATTCGGTTGCAGCACTCACACCGAAAGCAGAAATTGAAGGCGAGATGGGAGACACTCATGTTGGTCTGCAAGCGCGTCTAATGTCACAAGCCCTACGAAAATTGACAGCAAACATTAAACGTTCAAACACTTTGGTTATTTTCATCAACCAGATCCGAATGAAAATAGGGGTAATGTTTGGTTCACCTGAGACGACCACCGGTGGTAATGCGCTAAAATTCTATTCATCGGTTCGTCTTGACATTCGCCGTATCGGTGGGCTTAAAAAGGGCGATGAAATCCTAGGCAATGAGACGCGAGTTAAAGTCGTTAAGAACAAGGTGTCACCACCGTTTAAACAAGCAGAGTTTGATATTTTATATGGTGAAGGGATTTCACGTGAGAGTGAAATTATCGCACTGGGTGTCAAACTTGGCTTTATTGAAAAAGCCGGCGCTTGGTATTCTTATCAAGGTGAGCGAATTGGCCAGGGTAAAGAGAACGTGCGCCTTTATTTGAAAGAGAATGCAGACATTGCAGCGGAAGTTGAGCAAAAAATCCGCTTAGAGTTACTGCCAGAGCGCACTCAAAAAATGGAAGAAGAGTCGTAGTGACTGAGAGTGAACAAAACAAAAAAATTTACCAGTCGGCGCTACATTCTTTGCGCCGACGAGAACACTCTACCAAAGAACTGCAGACCAAACTAAGCCAAAAAGGATTTGAGCAAGCACTTATTAATCAGGTACTTGTGCAATTAACCAATGAAAATTACTTAAGCGACAGGCGCTTTTCGGAATGCTTTATTCGTTCTCAGATTAGTAAGGGCTATGGCCCAAATCACATCAAGCAAGCCCTGTCTCATAAAGGCATTGAGAATGAACTCATTAGAGAGGCGCTCGATGAGGCTGAGGTTGATTGGATGGAGCAAGCCAGGCGCGTGTTTGCTAAAAAGTTTTCAAATGGATCGGTGGATCTTTTAACTCAGCAAAAACAAAAACGGTTTATGCTCTACAAAGGCTTTGAAAGCGAGTGTGTGAATCGATTGTTTAAAGATGAGGAGTAGGAAAAATGTGAGAGCTTTAATTTAAAAGACAGGCATCCTGCCTTTGGCCCCTTTTTGCCATCCATGGCCGGGACACTTTTAAATTAAAGCTCTCACATTCTTCTAAGGTTTTGATACCCGCACTCTGAAGGAGAGGGGGGGAAAGGACAGGATAACGTTGTTATCCTGGGCCTGTTTTGTATTGCTTTGAAAGCGAGTGTGTGACTCGATTGTTTAAAGATGAGGAGTAAGATGGTTGTGCCCAAAGCACAATTATCATAGTGTTTTTTTGATGTACCCACTCTGAGGGAGAGAGAGGGGGGAAAGGGCAGGAGCTCCTTAAGAAATTTTTTATGGTGGTGAGAAGTGATGAATGTAGCAGAGATTAGACAGGCATTTTTGGCGTTTTTTGAGCGACAAGGCCACCGAGTGGTGGCATCGAGTCCTTTGGTGCCTGGTAATGATAAAACCCTATTGTTTACCAACGCCGGTATGGTGCAATTTAAAGACGTTTTTTTAGGTGAAGAAAAACGTGATTACACCCGTGCGGTGACTTCGCAAAAATGCGTTCGTGCAGGTGGTAAACACAATGATCTCGATAATGTTGGCTACACCGCAAGACATCACACCTTTTTTGAAATGCTTGGAAACTTTAGTTTTGGCGATTACTCAAAACGAGAAGCTATTCAATTTGCTTGGAATTTTTTAACAGAGGTTTTAAAGCTACCTCAAGAGAAATTGTGGGTAACCGTTTATAAAGACGACAAAGAAGCCGAAGAGATTTGGTTTAATGAGTTAGGGATCGATCAGAGTCGTTTTTCTCGTTGTGGCGAGAAAGATAATTTTTGGTCGATGGGTGATACTGGACCCTGTGGCCCATGCAGTGAAATTTTCTATGATCATGGCAAGAACATTGCTGGCGGACCTCCTGGCAGCCCTGATGAAGACGGGGACCGTTATGTTGAAATCTGGAACTTGGTCTTTATGCAATACAATCGTGATGTCGATGGGAATTTAACGCCTCTTCCTAAGCCGTCAGTGGATACTGGCATGGGCCTTGAGCGTATTGCGGCAGTGATGCAAGGGGTTACTAGCAATTATGATACGGATTTATTTAAAACTCTAATTGACAGCATTCACCAACGAGTGCCTAAGGTTGACAAAAACAACCCCTCATTGAAAGTGATAGCCGATCACATTCGTGCCAGTGCTTTCTTAATCATCGATGGGGTGCTGCCTAGCAATGAAGGGCGGGGGTATGTGCTTCGTCGGATCATTAGACGCGCACTACGCCATGGTCAAAAAATTGGCTTTGAGCTGCCCTTCTTTTATGACATTACAGATACCTTGAGTCGGTTAATGGCAGAGGCATACCCCGATTTAGATAAGCAATTAGCGCATATTAAAGCGGTGCTAAAAGATGAAGAGCTGCAGTTTTCTAAGACGCTGACCAATGGCTTAAAGCATCTAGAAGAAGATTTAGAAAGCCTGCAAGGTCAGGTTATCTCAGGTGAGACTGTTTTTAAGCTCTATGATACCTTTGGTTTTCCAATCGATTTAACCGCAGACATTGCCAGAGAACGACAGTTAACCATCGATGAAGAGGGCTTCGTGCGTTTAATGAAAGAACGGCAAGAAGATTCAAGAAAAGCTCAAAGCTTTAAGGCAGAAGCTGCAGAAATTAATACGGACTTAAGGTCAGAGTTTATCGGTTATGAGCAGCTTTCCTCTGACGGCTCAGTACTCGGTCTTTACAAAGATGGGGTGGAAGTTAATGAGATTAAAGCAGGTGATAGGGCTTTAGTGGTTCTAGATAAAACACCTTTTTATGCTGAAAGTGGTGGGCAAGTCGGTGATAAGGGTACGATGAGCTCAAAAGAGAGCACACTGTTGGTAACAGACACTCAAAAATTAAAAGAAGCAATTGTTCACTTTGTGCTGGTTGAAGAGGGATCTCTTGTCGTTAGCACGCCTGTTAAAGCAAGTGTAAATGCTAAAGAGCGTCAAAAAACACGCTGCAATCACTCAGCAACCCACCTCTTGCACGCAGCCCTCAAAGACGTTTTAGGTGAGCAGGTGCAACAAAAGGGCTCATTAGTTGATGCAGAAAGGGCTCGCTTTGACTTTTCTCATCGCCACGCGCTAACTCATGATGAATTAAAACAGGTTGAAACCTTAATTAACCGTGAAATTCGAGCCAATCATCCAGTAAGCACCGAATTAATGAGTGTTGAAGAGGCGATGAAATCTGGGGCTTTGGCACTCTTTGGTGAAAAATATTCACAAAAAGTTAGGGTGTTAACCATGGGTTCCTTTTCTAAAGAGCTTTGTGGTGGCACGCATGTTGCAAGAACAGGAGACATAGGTTTTTGTAAGCTGGTGAGTGAAGAAGCAAGTGCCTCTGGCATACGCCGAATTGAAATGATTACAGGTGAATTAGCAGTTAGTAAAGCACAGAGCATGGAGGAAGAGCTTGCAAGCCTGGCAAGCTTGGTAAAAGGCTCACCCAAAGAGCTGATTGCTAAGACCAAAGCTTTAATTGAGAACTTAAAAGCGGCTCAGAAAGAGATTGATCGCTTAAAAGCGAAGGCGTCGCAACAATCAAGCGATGATTTCTTGAATGAAGTCATCGAGATCAATGGTTTTCAATTGCTGGCAAAAACCATTGAAAACGTTGATGCCAATCAACTAAGAGCAATGAGTGATAAATTGCGCAGTAAACTTGCCAAAGGCGTGATTGTGTTAGTTGGGATAAATGATGGCAAAATGGCGGTGATTGCAAGCCTTGGGAAAGAAGCACAAGCGCGCGGTCTACAGGCCAGTAGTTTTGTTAAGCATTTGTGCGGTCGAGGTGGTGGTAGGCCTGATTTAGCACAAGGAGGTGGAAAGGTAACAGCTGAATTAAAAACGCAGTTGGCAAGCCTTAAGGACTTATTAGAGGAATAACTCAAATGAGCATTTTAGTGCAAAAATTTGGTGGCACCTCGATGGGCAGTATTGAGCGCATTACTCGTGCTGCTGAGATCATCGAACAAGCGGTGCTGTGTGGTCATAAAGTTGTTGCCGTTGTCTCGGCGATGGCAGGCGAAACCGATAGGCTTATAAAGCTTGCACACCAAATAA
Source organism: Legionellaceae bacterium (assembly GCA_030148065.1). Classification (GTDB taxonomy): domain Bacteria; phylum Pseudomonadota; class Gammaproteobacteria; order Legionellales; family Legionellaceae; genus JASBUC01. The sequence continues at coordinate 6,322 of JASBUC010000036.1, forward strand.
ACGACAAGATCCCGGATAGAGAGTATTCAATGATGGTCTCGACAGGGGAGCAAGTATCAATGTCATTGCTGGCCATGAGCTTGATGGCGCGAGGCATTAAGGCGCGCTCAATGACTGGTTGGCAAGCGAACATAAAAACGCACTCAGGTCATAAGAAAGCTCGCATAGACTCCATTGAACCCACTCGCATCGAACAAGCATTAGAAAATGGTGAAGTGGTGGTGGTGGCAGGCTTCCAAGGTGTGAGCGAGGACGGCGATATTACCACCTTAGGACGTGGCGGCTCAGACACCTCAGCAGTGGCTTTGGCAGCAAGCCTTAAGGCAAAAGAGTGTCAAATTTATACTGATGTGGACGGTGTTTACACCACCGATCCAAGAATGGTGCCGGAAGCGCGGCGCCTTAGTAAGATTACCTTTGAAGAAATGCTAGAAATGGCAAGTCTTGGAGCAAAAGTATTGCAAATTCGATCCGTTGAATTTGCCGGCAAATATAACATTCCGCTAAGAGTCTTATCTTCCTTTGAAGAAGGACCTGGCACATTAATTACGTATGAGGGTAAAGACATGGAACATGCTGTAGTATCAGGCATTGCATTTAATCGAACAGAAGCAAAAATTACTCTACTGAATGTGCCGAACAAACCGGGGATAGCCAGCCGGATCTTGGGGGCGGTTAGTAATCACAACATCGACATTGATATGATCATTCAAAACATTGGCGATAATGGAAAAACAGACTTTACCTTTACCGTGCATCGTGATGAATATGACAAAGCACTTGCCGAGCTTAAAGAGATTGAAAAGCCGCTTGGCATTACGGGGGTTATTGGCGATCCTAAAATTGCCAAACTCTCGATTGTGGGTGTGGGTATGAAAAGTCATGCAGGTATTGCGAGCAAAATGTTTGAAGCACTGGCAGGTGAAGGCATTAACATCCAATTAATTTCCACTAGTGAGATTAAAATTTCAGTGGTGATTGATGAGAAGTATTTGGAGCTGGGGGTTCGAGCTCTACACTCTGCTTTTGAACTTGATAAAGAGCCAGTGGAAGAGTTTGATCCGCAGCTTTGTGAAAAAGCATTGTCGTAAAAAGTTGATTTTATCATTTAAGGAGCATAGCATCGGCCGTTCTATTGATCGAACGGAGAGGATTGATGAAAGGAATAAAATTTGCGCTACTTGGCTTAGCTTTTAGTGCCAGTGCGACGGTCTTTGCGGCCTTGCCTGATAATTACCAGAGCTTATCGAGTGATGAAAAGCAAGTCATACTCTGGGAGAAGGTGACTAATAGTCATCAAGAAAATCCATTGCCAGAGGTTGATACAGGCGGGTTTAGTAAAGCTTATAAGCTTCTAACGGGGTTATTTAATTTATCTCCCTCTTTTGATCACGAAAGCGATCAACTACCCAAAGGGCGTGAGAAAATTCTTCACCCGAACGGCTCGGTTGCCAAAGTAAGTTTTGTCCCAAGTGCTGGTCACCCATTTACTGGCATTTATCAAAGTGGTGCGATAGGCATTGCAAGACTCTCATTAGCACAAGCTGCCAGTGATGACTCTTATATTCCAGGCATGGCAGTTAAATTTTTATTGCCCAGTGGGCCATCTCTTAATTTGCATCTAATTAATAGTTTAGAAGGTCAAGGGGCTGACTGGAACTTCTTTGAAAAAACCTTATCGAACAAAATAGCCCACCCTGATGGTTGGTTGTTAAAAGCCATTGAAGGGATTTTTGAATGGACAAGAAGTCCCGCCAATGATTTGCCCGTTGCGCACTTGGCTGAAATGGATGATTCTGCAACCATTGTCAAAGATCCCATCAGTCCAGAGCAGATTTTTTTCCAACCATCAGAACGTGTGCATCATTTAATTGCAGAAGATTCTCGAGAGGACTTTAGACTCTCTCTTTTAAAGATCCAGCCAGGAGCACTCTATGATGTATACGGCCTCTTTCAAGGTGAGAGCTTCCACATTGGCACATTGATGTTAGAGAGTGAGTTACTGGCCTCTGACTACGGTGATAAAGAGTTGTTTTTCCAGCACCGTCGTTAATCATAATGCGCCCTAAAATGGGGTTGAATCTTCTACGCATTTCATGGGAAGGCTGCTTTTGGCGCCTATTGAATAAAAAAAGCTCGAAAAAGTGCTCACATACTGGTGTATGCTGCGCTTTTTTCTCGCATTTTTTATCCAATACGCACTCAAAATCAACCTTCCTCCGTAATTCTAGTTTTGTAAACAAGAGATAGGGTAATGCCTGCAGTTAAACTCTGATATTGTTCCAATGTAGAAAGGTTTGACCTTCAATAACTCGCATACAAAGATTTGGGGTATGTTTAAGCCACTGTGTTTAAAATAAACAAGCTTTGCGGTATACTTTTGTCATCTTCGTACCAGGTAGTGCTTATTATGACCAGCAACTCGCTCCTATTATTACAAAAATGGATCGAATCTATCCATAAAGATCAAACGCTCTCAATGGCTGAATTGCCAAGTTCCTTGGCTGATGTCTTTGACTCAGAGAAGCGGCAAGCTCTGGATGAACCGCACTATGAAAGCATTCGAAAGAGCTTACTCGAGATATTTGATCATGAAAGTGCAAAGAAGTTAATTGATGAAACAGGCAAAAGCGCTCGAGCCCTAATTCATGCGCTGCTGTTGGAGTTAGCTTGTGAACGTCCCTTAAATAATGACTGTATTTTTACCTTGGACACTCTTTTTGTCAGAGAGGATGACTCTTTGCTAGCACAAACAAGTGAGGATGGGAGTGATCTTGGGCAAACGAGTGATGAGCCGATCATCGTCTATCTTGCCAATGGCCGTGCCTATAATTTGAAGCTGCTTGTTGATTATTTTAACTATTATGATTACTTCAGAGATCCATTTAGCAGTAAAGAGTTATCAGTAGAAGACAGAGAACACATCAAGACACTTGCCAAAAAACATCAGATTGAGATTAAGGCGCAGGATAAGAAGATGCCAATCATTGACAGCCAAATATTACGGCTAAGCTTCACCAGAGGCAATGAAGCGCATCAGCAACTGCTTTATTTGGTGTTCTTATCTGAAATTCAAACTAATGATCAGATAGCACAAATAGCTCTACGCTTAACAGGGCAGCTGTTTCCAAGTTTAGCTAGAGATCTGGCCGTTGAGCTGACCGATGAGTCACAAGCCTCTGATAATAACAATGATGGACAAGAAGTCAGAGAAGAGCCAGAGACCGACAATGATTCGAACTCAGCTGAACTTGAACTAGAAGAGGGGCAAGAAACAATAGAGCCAGCTATCAGCGAAGACAGTGATGAGGAGTATGACATTTCCGTCTTGGTTGATGATGGTAATGGCGCTCCATGCGAGTTTGATGAGGAGGCTGATGCCGACTCAGAGGTCAATGAGGAAATTTTAGAACAAGAACAACAAACAAGTGAGCAATCTTTAGCGTCTCGGTCGAGTGCAGAGGGGCATGCGTTTAATGTAGTCGAAAGGGATGAGGTAACAGCCGAACTTGAAAATGCTCCTAGCCGCGCAAGACCTCGATTGACCTTTCTCTTTTTCCAACCAAGGGAGTTGGAGGAGGCTGCAATTAATGCCGCCTCTCAAAATGACAATGACTCATTTGAAGACATTCCTGCGTGGCTGTTTGCAGAAGAGGCTGATTCAGATAGCCTGCAGCAATCTTTGAGTTTATAGCGTTAGCGCACGTTTGCTAGCAAGTTCTTCAAGAGACTTTTCTGCCTTCTGTAAGGAGGCAGATTTTTCACTAAACCAATGTTTTGCCCCGAAAAAGGTGAAAGACAAGAACCTCTTTTGGTTCAATGCTTTATAGAGATTACTCTCTTGTTTTTGGAGTTTTTCAGCAAGCGTCTCACTTCGGTCTTGTTTTATTGCTTTAACCAGATCAATGGCTTTATCACCGTAATATTCTTCTTTCCTTTCAAAGTGTTTTTTCAGCGCAATGACCACAGGCTTTTCACTTGGATCTTTGAGATAGGTCTCCACTGGTAGAGTCGTGCGCTTCTCGCCAGTATAGAGCTGGTGCTCTAAGAAAGTCTTCCAATGAAAGGAGCGCTGATTGGCTAAATTAGAAATAAGTCGGTGAGCACAAAAAATTGAAAAGGCAGAGACGGCGATGGCCGCTGTTAACAAGGGCCATGAAAAAGGTCCAAACAAGACCATACCAATGGACGCTCCTAGAAAGCCACCGAGTATGGGTAGTGCCATGTTTAATAAGCGGTTATTTAGGTAGCGATAGCTGTAAGGTGCGTTTGCATAATGTTTTTTTAAAAGGCTTAGCTGTTTATCATCAAATTGGATGTAGAGAGAGAAGCGCTTCTCAAATAGATCGATTAAATAGGATAACTTATATTTAAGATGATCGGGAGCATAAGAAATGAGTGCTGGGTACTTCTTATAAAATAAGTCAAAGAGCTCTTCATTTGCTTTTAGCTCCTTGGGAAGATAGGGGTAGATGCTGCAGTTCTTCTCCAATGCCTTTTTAATAAAGGTTTCATTACGTTGCAAGGACTCTGCAAAGAGTTCAAAATTTTGAGCGTACCATCCATGAGCAATTGCAAGCAATGCCAACTCTTCATCATCTCTTAAGGAGGCATGCGTATAGCGATAAGCGCCTGCACTATTGCGTAGGGCAGACTTAGCAATTGCATGGCTGCGCTGTAGGTCCGGGGAGGCAATTCTTAATAAATTACCATTTTGACTCAGCAGTAAATGCATAAAGCGTGGGTGTTCACAAAGCGTCTTAGGGATGAAACACTCAGGTGTGTTGACAGAAGCTTGCAACGAGTTAGTTGGGCTCTGTTCTTCGGTACTTGTACTGGCAGTAGGCGCTTGCTCAGATGGTTGTTTATTTAGTTTGTTATAAAGCGTAAGCGCTTTTTGGAGACGTTCATGGGCGTTTTGTAGACGCTCGATGCTAAGCTGTATTTGAATCATCTCTGCAGTTAGTGCTATAAAAGTCTGTTTATAGGATTGATCGTTTTTTTTGGGCTCATCCGAATAATGAGTTTGTAGTAGGGATTGCCAATGAGCATCATTTTCTTCTTCCTGGTCTTGGCTAAAGACTTTCTCTAACTGTTCTTCTAGTGTTTTACTCACTGGTTTTGCATCATGTGTGTTTGGCTCGCCCATCAGAAATCCATCCTATTATTTTAGCTCGCTGTACTTTTATCAAAAAACTGTAGCATTTTAAATAGTTCATCCAATAAATCTTGTGCAGGATCAATGAAAAAGTGCAGGCTGTTTGAGCTCTTTAGCTTAAATCGTTTGGCATGGACTTGAATCAAGTTAATGATTAAGCCTGGATCAAGACTGGCACTTTCAGAAAAGCTAAGCGTGCCTTTTTCACCTTTAGCACTTAAATGAGTCACAGAAAGAGATTCTAATATTTGTTTCAACTTGGTGACTTTGAAGAGGTTTTTAGCACTAGGAGGCAGTAGACCAAAGCGATCAATCATCTCAATTTGCAGTTCATCTAGGGATTTTTTATCATGGCAGCTTGCAATGCGTTTATAGAGGACAAGACGAGTGTGCACATCATGGATGTAATCATCTGGTAAGATGGTTGAGATGGGAAGTTTAATTTCCGCACCATGATTAAGGGGGGTGTCAAGTTCAGGGGTTTTGCCAGCTTTAAGTTGCCCTACAGCGCGCTCGAGTAACTCCATGTAAAGATTAAAGCCTATAGCCTGCATGCTACCGCTTTGTTCTTCTCCTAAAATTTCACCCGCGCCTCTGATTTCAAGGTCGTGTGTTGCCAGCAAGAAACCGGCGCCAAGTTCTTCATGGGTGGTAATTGCCTCTAAACGTTTTAGCGCGTCTCGTGTTAAGAGCTTTTGATCAGGCGTTAATAAATAGGCGTAAGCCTGGTTGTGTGAGCGACCCACACGGCCTCTTAGTTGATGCAATTGTGCCAGTCCAAATTTATCGGCTCGGTCGATGATGATGGTGTTGGCTGTGGGGATGTCAATGCCTGTTTCGATGATGGTGGTACAAAGCAGCACATTAAATCGGTGGTGATAAAAATCAGACATGATTTTTTCTAATTGGCGCTCACGCATCTGGCCATGGGCAATCTCAATTTTTGCATTAGGCAGCCATTCTTGTAATTCCTCTTTAGCGTGCAATATGGTCTCAACACTGTTGTGTAGGTAAAACACTTGCCCACCACGCATGATTTCTCGAAGAACGGCCTCACACACCAACTGTTTGTTTTTTTGATAACAAAAGGTTTTGATTGCGAGCCTTTTAGCGGGAGGGGTGGCAATGATTGAGATGTCTCTTAGGTGGTTCATTGCCATGTTAAGCGTTCTGGGAATGGGGGTGGCGGTCATTGATAAAATATCGACTTCTGCTCTCATTGCTTTGATGTGTTCTTTTTGCTTAACACCAAAGCGATGTTCTTCATCAATGATCAATAGACCTAGATTTTTAAACTGAATGCCTTTTTGTAAGAGTTTGTGGGTGCCAATGACCAAATCAACTGAGCCATTTTCCAAACCACTAATAACGTCCTCTGTTTCTTTCTTGGTACGAAACCTAGAAATTAACTCAATTTTGCAGGCGGTGTTGGCAAAACGGTCTCGAAAGTTCTCAAAGTGTTGGCTGGCAAGAAGGGTGGTTGGCACCAACAAACAGACTTGCTGTTTATTCAATATTTTTAAAAATGCCGCCCTCATCGCAATTTCTGTTTTCCCAAAGCCAACGTCCCCACAAATTAAGCGGTCCATGGGTTTTGTCGAGCAAAAGTCGTTGATAATATCAAGACTAGCTTTTGCTTGATCGGGTGTGTCTTCAAAGCGAAATTCATTGACAAAATCTTGGTAGAGTTCTCCGGGTTTCTCTATTTGAAAGCCAACCCTAGCATCTCGTTTGGCATAGATTTCTAATAGTTCACAGGCCACATCTGAAATTTTCTCTTGCGCTTTTTTACGAGCTTTTCCCCATTCACTGCTGCCTAGGCGATTGAGAGGGGCATGCTCAAGATCGCCTCCTGTGTAGCGACTGATTAAATCAAGATTCGTCACTGGCACATAAATTTTGTCTTCGTTGGCATACTCAAGAATTAAAAATTCATTTCTAAGACCATTGGTCTCAATGTGCGTTAAGCCTAAGTATCGACCAACGCCGTGCTCAAGATGCACGATAGGCGCATTCATTTTAAGCTCAGTTAAGTCTTTGATAATGGTGTTGGGATCAAAGGACTTTTTGCTCTCTGTGATGGTATTGGTATGGCCAAGAATTGCTGACTCTGGAATGAGGATGCTTTTATTTTCAAGGTTAATAAAGCCTTCTTGCAACGGACTTATAATCACAGTGAGTTTTTCATCACTTTGCAAAAAACTCTGATAATCAGTTAGTACCACCGGATGGAGGCAGGCTTCTTTTAATAAATCAAGTAGTACTTCTAAGCGGCCAGCACTCTCAGCACAGAGTAATATCTTCTCATCCGGATGGTTGTTGATAAAAGCACGGAGGGCCTCTAGGGGGACTTGTGCTTTACGATTAATTCTTAGTTCATCGAGCGGCTCTAGCGTTGCGTTGTAGTGAGAGGATTGTTCTTTTTTAAGATCTAAGCGTTTGAACGAATTGGCCAGCTCTTTTACTTTATCCACTGAGATGAATAAGTTGCTTGGTGGTAAAATGGGCCGAGTTACATCATGCGATTTTTGCTCGTATCGAAAATTGGCTTCTTTGTAGAAGTCCTCTCCTCGCGTGTCAATGTCGCCAATAAAAATTAATTCAGAGTCGTTTGAAAAATAATCAAATAAAGGGACGACTTTTTCAAAAAAGAGAGGGTGATAGTATTCTATCCCTGCTGGCGTAATCTGCTCGCTTACTTGCTCATAGAGTGGGCAATGGGTGGGGTTGCCAGAGAAGGTATCTCGCCATTTTTGCCGAAAGCGACTAATGGCTTCATCGTTCATGGGGTATTCAAGAGCGGGTAATAAATTTATTTCATCGACGTTGGCAATGGATTTTTGGCTCTCACAGTCAAAGGTACGGATGGACTCTATTTCATCATCAAATAAATCAAGGCGAAAAGGGGTCTTTGATCCCATTGGGAACACATCAATAATCGAACCTCTAACCGCAAATTCGCCATAATCCAGCACTTGGTTAACTTTGTGATACCCATTGGCTAAGCATTTTTGAATAAAGTACTCAGCATTGATGGTGTCATTGGTTTTTAGTAAAAAACATTGAGAGCTGATAAATTCTTTTGGAGGAAAGTAATGCATCAAGGTCTCAATGGAAAGGATTAACGTTTCAACTTGCTCTAAATCGAGTCTTGCAAGTAGGCGTATGCGCTGAGAGAGTATGTTTTGATGGGGTGAGAATAAATCATAGGGTAGGGTTTCAAGTCCTGGTAGGTATTCACACACCAAGTTTGGCGAAAAACATTGCATTTCTTGTTGCAGCTCATGTGCTTTTTTTGCACTGTGAGTGACAATAACGCTTAAGTTTTGCCGGTGTTGGCAGTACTCAGACAATGCAAGAGCACTACTGCTGCCAATGAGGTTGCCAAGAGTCAACCTCTTGCGGCTGCTTTGTTCTAGAAGGTGGGAAACAGACTCAAACATGGGTATTTTCGTTTAAAAACTGGCCAGACATTATACCAACTAGCGTTTGGACTACAATATTAATTACGAACGATAATTCTCAAGAAGGTTAGAGGGTGAGTTCTGCAAAGCTTTTGATTATTGATTATTGATTATTGATTATTGATGATTGGGAGTTTACCTAGTTTACAGCTGAATACTTAACTTTAGAAGGTTTCTCCGTTGACTATTGTTATGATGGCAAGCGATCTCTTGCGCCGTTGAAAACATCTTACGAAGCGCCTTAAAGTACACTACGTTCATAAAAAATAAAGGGATCTAACGTTTGCTCCTGTTTTTTAGAGCATGGTCTACACTTTTTAAAGACCTTTTTAAACGAGATCTTGATGAAAAAAATAGCCCTAGAAGAAGCAATGTTAGAAGCAGGTACTGAGTCTTTGGTGCCAGAGCACGCCAATCATCCAGAGTTTTATGACAACTTTGCTAAATTAGTTGATTTAGGGGAGGCGCGATTAAAAGTCATGGATGATAATGACATTGAGCGTTCAGTGTTATCGGTGACAACCCCGGGTTTACAAGGGCTTGCGACCACAGATGGCGCCAAAGAGGTGGCCAAAAAGTGGAATGACTATCTCATCAAGTCGGTTAGTCAGCAGGCAAACAGGTTTAGTGCCTTGGTTTCAATACCCACGGTGACCGGGGAGGACGCTGCAACTGAACTATTCAGGGTGGCGCCAGCGAGTGAAGTGGTTGGTTGCATGATTAATGGTTTTGATAGCTGTGGTGAGTTAGGCGCTAAATACTTAGATTTACCAGAGTATGATTCATTTTGGCAGGCTTTGGAGAAGACTAATTTACCACTGTACCTACATCCTAGAAGCGTGCCTGAATCGCGTCAGACGGCCTATCAAGACTTTGAAGCGCTCAAGGGTTCTACTTGGGGCTTTCACGTTGAAACAGCCGAACATTGCTTACGCTTAATGCTCTCTGGGGTGTTTGATAGGTTTCCAAACCTTAAGATCATCATTGGGCATATGGGCGAGTTTCTCCCATTTTGGGCATGGCGTCTTGATCATCGCATGCGAGTTGAAAACCGCTTAAGTGAACTCCCATGTAAAAAAATGGTCACAGATTACTTAAAATCCAACTTCTACATCACCACCAGTGGTTATTTTGAAGACAATGCTTTAATTCACGCCGCAAAAGTGATGGGCATCGAACGGGTGATGTTTTCAGTTGATTACCCTTATGAAAGCACAAAGCAAGCCAGTCAATGGTTCGAGTCGATTCCCTTTTCGGAAGAAGAAAAGCAAAAAATGGCTTATGATAATGCCATGGAGATTTTGCGCTTTACGAAATAGGGAACCATCTTGACGCTTGCTAAACTGATTATGTCTTTAAACCAGGCAGAGGCCTCTTTGCGTGCGCACTTAGAGGAAGTCAATAAAATCAATGTTTTTCCTGTTGCTGATAATGATACTGGCACCAACTTGTATAATACCATTCGAGGCGCTGCGAGCACTCTTTGCCCCACTCTAACTATTAATGAAGCGATAAAACAGTATGCTCATGCGCTTTTTTTAAAGGCAAGTGGCAATTCAGGCATGATGTTATCGATGCTGGTTTCAAGGTTTGCAACCCTACTCGATGAGGCTAACGACATAAGCGAGAAAGAGTATTTGCAGATCTTGCATCTTGCTTGCCTTCAAACGAAAGAAGACATTGATAATTTTCAAGCTGGCACGCTTATTTCTTATCTGGAAGAAAGCATTGCCGAGCTCTTGGCGAACGAAGAAGGCTTAAGTAACAATGATGAATCGATTCAAAGGCTACTAGAACAGTCACTTGAGAAAACCGCCACCGACAATCCTTTTTTAAGTGACAAGAAGCTAGTTGATGCAGGTGCTCTTGGCCTACACCATTACTTAATGGGCATGTTATATCCAAGCACGCTTTGTAAGCCAGTATTCAATGAGCCTGATGACGTGCTAACTGATGAACGTTCACAAAGCTGTCAACATTCATTTGAGAGTGAGGCGCCTAATTATCGCTACTGTGTACAAGCAACCCTGGAGCTCTCTGGTAAAGAGAGCGCCCATTTAAAGGCGGTGCTTTCAGAAGCAGGGGACTGCTCGCTTAGCTTATTTCAAGACAAGCAATGTCGGTTTCACGTCCACAGTGATGAGCCTAAGCCTTTATTTGTTAAGCTAATGAGCTTTGCGGTGGTAAGTGACATCAAAATTGAAGACATGCGCCAGCAATACCTAGCGGCGAACTCTCTGCAACCAATAGCGCTTGTGTGTGATTCTTCAGTGAATCTGCCCCCTGGCTTATCCAACAGCCAATTAGTACACACCATCCCCATTACCATTACTCAAGGCTCTCAAGTAATGCTTGATGGCTTAAGCATTGATTCTGCAAGTTTAATGTCTAGGATTAAGACGCTTTCTGATTACCCAAAGACGGCATCCCCTTCTTTTGGCGTGGTCGATCGTGCCTTTTCATGGTTGTCAAAGCAGTATGAGCAGGTATTAGTGTTGTCCGTTAGTGCTGCAATGAGCGCAACCTATAAAACATTTTCGCAAGTTGCGAATGCTTATTCAAACATCACGGTGATTGACAGTAAAAAGAATTCCGGTGCGCAGGGGCTAATGGCCGCGATGATGGCTGAGAGAATTGAAAAAGGCCATGATGCGTCAACCATTCTCACTTTAATGGATAAAATCCGCCAAGCTTGCGAGATCTTTGTCTTGGTAAATGACTTTAAAGCCATGATTCGCAGTGGTCGCATAAGCCGCGGTAAGGCACTCTTTGCTAAGGCGATTAATTTAAAACCGATTGTTGGCATTGATTCTGCTGGCAATGGGAAGGTGATTGCAAAAACCATCAGTTGTGAGAAACAACAAGCACGTTTAATAGAGTTGATACAAAAGCGCTATGAGGCTAAAGGTATAAAACGTTTTTTCATTTTGCACAGTGGCAATGTCGAGGAGGCAAAAGCGCTGTCATCTCAATTGGAGAGCGCGCTGAAGGTTGCCTCTCTCGGGATTGCGGAGGTGTCAACGTCTATTCAACTCCATGCTGGCAAGGGAGCCCTTGCGGTTGCCATAGAAGGAGAGCTTTAGTGATTCTATTCATCAGTCTTATGGGCAGTTTTTTATTGATGATTATGGCATGGCTTTTATTTTTGAAGGTAAAAAATGCGGCAATCATCGATGTCTTTTGGGGCCTAAACATTGCCTTGATAGGCAGTATTAATCTCTGGCCGAAAGACAAAGAAGGACTGGTGCTGCTTGCCTTTTTACTATTAATTACTTGGGCTTGTCGCCTCTCTTTGTACTTACTATTGACTCGAGTTATAAAGGGTAAAAAAGACACACGCTATGAAAGCATGGCAGCAGCTTGGCCAAAAAAACGCATAGGCTTTTTAAAGCAGTACCTGTTACAAGGCTTTCTTGCCTGGATAATTGCCTTGCCTTTTTTTATGTTAACCCCCGAAGGGAACCTCACCACTGCCAATGGTTTTGCTGCTTTTTGCATCATCGTGGGTCTTTTTGGGGAGAGCCTTGCCGATTGGCAGTTATATCGCTATAAAAAATCCCCACAAAAAGCTTATTGTGACATTGGTTTATGGCGTTATTCTCGCCACCCAAATTATTTTTTTGAATGCTTGCTATGGTTTGGGTTTTCATTAATGGGTAGCTCATTGGGATTGGGCCTTTTGTCGTTTCTCTCAATTATCACCTTATTTTGCATCATGTGGTTTGTTACCATCCCCTTAACCGAGCAGCAATCTCTCAAACATCGCGCCGGTTATAAAGAGTATGTGACCAGAACGAAAACGCTTATCCCCTTTTTTTTGTAGATTACGGTGCAATTTCTTTACCCTGCCAGTCATAGAGTCTTCATATGGGGGCCTTGCTAAAAGTAGCTTTTAAAAAGGCACAAAAGAGGCTGCAAGTGCTGCATAAGAAAATGCCCCATAGCCAATCAATCACCGCGACTTTAACAGGCCAATCTTTTAATACAGCTAAGTTGGTCATGTCATAAATGCCATAGAGCACAAAGCCAAGCAGCGCACCGTAAAAAAGTGCTTGTGTTAAGCTATTGCCGGCTAGAGGGAGAATAATACACCATACCATCACAAGAAAGAGCGCATAGACAATAAAGGCAGGCAGCAGCCTTGCATCGATGGAACCATCCTTGAGCAGTAGTATGGTATTTAACTGCTCAAGGTAAAAAGGCTTTGCAAGGTGACCAAGCCATAAATAATCAAGCAGTAGAAAAAGAAAAAAAGTCGGTATCAGGCATTTAAGAGCGAGCATAATGAGATCCATTTATCATGTTTTTAGCATTGTAGGACACAAGCTCTCTCATCCTCAAATTATTGGCCAACGGTTTTAAAAGAGGCTACACTTGAATTATTGTAACAGTATTCAAAAAGAGGCAAAGATGAGCCATGGGGGAAAAAGAGTTGGGGCAGGTCGTCCTAAAGGTGCTAGTACTGAAGCAAGCAAAGTCATACGAGTTCCTTGCTCAAAAGTTGAACTAGTCAAAGAGTTTATTCAAAAAAACACTTTAAAAACCATCCGGCTACCTCTCTATGGTAGCAAAGTGCAAGCAGGCTTTCCCTCACCGGCGGATGACTTTATTGAGCAACATTTGGATTTAAACGAGTATCTTATTCCACACCCAGCAGCGACTTTTTTAGTGCGAGCCAAGGGGCAATCGATGATTAATGCTGGCATTTTCTCGGGCGACATTTTAGTGGTTGATAAAAGCCTAGAGCCCAGCCATGGCAAGATAGTAATTGCAGCACTCGATGGTGAATTAACTGTTAAGCGGCTCTATCAAAAAGACGGGGTGGTTAAATTACAACCGGAAAACCCTGAGTTTCCCGACATCATTATTAACACAGAACTCGAAACAGTCATTTGGGGCGTTGTGACCAATGTGATTCATGAAGTCTAACAGGCAAGAGGAGCGCTATGTATTTAATCGTAGACTGTAATAACTTCTATGCCTCTTGCGAGCGGGTGTTTCAGCCTGGTTTACGAGAGAGGCCTATTGTGGTGCTCTCTAACAACGATGGCTGCATTATTGCGCGCTCTAATGAAGCAAAAGCCTTAGGCATTGCCATGGGCCAGCCTTATTTTGAAGTACAAACGCTCTGCAAGCAGCAAAACGTGCAGGTGTTTTCATCCAACTACGCCTTATATGGCGACATGTCCAACCGAGTGATGAGTGTGCTAGAAGCACATTGGCCAACGCTTGAGATTTACTCCATCGATGAAGCGTTTTTAGAGGTCTCAACACTCTCAAGCACCGCCATCGAAAGATTGTCTCACTCTCTAATCAAAACCATTGAAAAAAGCACCGGCATTCCGGTGTCCATTGGGGCTGGTAAAACCAAGACCTTGGCAAAATGTGCCAACTACCTTGCTAAAAAACACTTTAACAGCCGTTATTTTAACATTGAGAGCGCGCCTTATCATTTAAAAACAATGAAGGCCGCAAACGTCTGGGGGGTTGGTAGACGTTGGGCTGAACGTCTGTCAAAAAGTGCGGTGTTCTCAGCCTTTGATTTAAAAAAAATGCCTGCAGAACTTATCAAAAAACACTACAACATCACGCTTGCCAAAACCGTTTGGGAACTACAAGGAGAGCCTTGTTTTTTATTAGAGGCACCAGAGCCTCGAAAAAGCATTCGCTCATCACGCTCTTTTGCAACCCCACAGCACTCGTTTGCAAACATTCATGGAGCTTTAATGGCTTATTGTGATTTAGCCTTTGCAAAACTACGTGCTCAGCAGAGTCTCACAACAAGAATCAGCGTTTTTTTAAGCACAGATCCTTTTAGAAGCAAGCATGGTTGTTTGCCATCACAAGCAGCAAGAACACTATTGTCTCCTACCGATGATCTTCGTCTAATTAGTCGGCTTGCCAAACAATGTTTAGAGCGTTTGTTTAAAGAAGGCGTTTTTTATAAGAAAGTAGGAGTTTGCCTAGAAGACTTAAGAGACAAGAAAAATGTACAACTCTCTCTCTGGCAAGAAGAGCACCTCTCTAACCCTGAAAAGAGTCAAAAACTAATGGGCGTTTACGATAAAATCAATCAACGCTACGGCAGAAACACCATAAAGCTTGCTTCAAACCAGCTAACCTCAAGCAACAGCATGCGCGCGTTTTACCGATCTCCCCGTTATACTACGTCATGGTCTGAGCTTGTTTTTGTACGCTTATGCCCTGAGTAATCAACTAGGGTGGGTATTGACAATTAGCCTGTGATTTCTAAACTGGCCACTTTTGCCCATAAACTTATGAACGTACTCTATTTGTTGTCAGTCTGGCCCGAAGCACAAACCTCTGGTGCCTCAACCAGAGTCTTACAGCTCATAAATTGTTTGAGAGAGGCAGGTTTTTCGGTCACGGTTGCAGGCTGTGCTAAACAGAGTGAGCGCTCGACCAATCTAGAGGCGCTAGGCGTTAAATGCAGAGCCATAGAATTAAACCACAGCTCCTTTGATGCCTTTTTGCAAGAAGAAACCCCGGATTTGGTTCTGTTTGATCGCTTCATGACCGAAGAAAAATTTGGTTGGCGTGTTCACGAGTGCTGCCCCAATGCACTAAGGGTGCTCGATACCATCGATTTACACTCGCTGCGTGAAGCTCGCAAACTGGCTATAAAAGCGGAGACTGAGGCGCTTATCTTGCAAAATGAGGTGAGTCTTCGGGAAATTGCCGCCATCTATCGCTGTGATTTGAGCTTATTTGTTGGAGACTATGAAGTAGAGCTTGTCAAAGCGCACTTTAGCGTGCCAAAGGCACTACTCTTTTACCATCCTTTAACCGTCAAAGGTGTCAATGACTCGTCCTCAAAAGGGTATAAAGAGCGAGTAGACTTCATTGCCATTGGCTCTTTTTTGCACCCGCCTAATTGGGATGCGGTACGTCGCCTAAAAACCGATTTGTGGCCTCACATTCGTACAAAGTTAAATGGGGTGAACTTAAGAATTATAGGCTCATACCCTCCTCCTAAAGCAAAGGCGCTGCATAACCCGAAAGAGGGCTTTTTAGTAGAAGGCTTTGTCGAGGATGATGTTAAGGCCATGAGTGAAGCGCGGGTGCATTTGGCCCCACTTCGCATTGGCGCAGGCGTTAAGAGTAAGTGCGTCTTAGCAATGAGAGCCGGCACCCCAACGGTGACCACGCGTGTCGGAGCAGAGGGTTTAGCACCCAATAAATCATGGGCTGGGGAGATTTGTCAGGATGATAAGGCGTTTATAGAGGCAGCGGTAGCGCTCTATCAATCAGAAGAGGCTTTTAATAAAGCTCAGGAAAAAGGCAGAGAAATTTTAAAACAGTTTGATGCTAAAAAATGGAATAGTATTTTTATCAACAAGTTAAAAGAATTAAAAGAAAATCTTAGCGCTCACCGACAAGCGAATTTTACAGGCCAATTACTGCATCATCACCAACATTCAAGCACCCGATTTATGGCAAAATGGATAGAGGAAAAAAATAAGTCACTTTGAGCTATAATAAAGATCTATGAGCTAAAAGCAGAGGCTGTGAGGGCTCAATCAAGCTAAAAAGAAGGAAAATAGATGTCAAGTCCAACAGATAAGCAAACTCAGCAAGCGAGTTATCAGCAAGCGCTCATTGGGCTCGCTTATCAAGAGGCGGCAGCAAATTTAGAAGAGGTTGGTTTTGACCTACGTGGCCGGGCTATCTACACCTTGGAATTAAATGAGGAAACCTTACGTAGACTTGCAAAGGCAATCTCACCGTTAGGCGACTCACTAGATGAAAAAGATAAGGCCGCTTTAAAAGAATTCATTAAGGAAAAAACGGGCATTGAGGTTGCAGAAGGCGTTCGCTGTGCACTAGATCTTCAATCAAAGGTGCCACTTAATGAGCTGAATATTGAGCGTTTCCGTCAAAGCCTTGAGACTCAATATCAGAGAACCTTCGGTGAAGAACGTCTCTCAAACTTACAAATTACACCAGAAACACATCTCAGTGTCACAGCACTTTATGAAGAGCTTTTAGCAAACCTAGATCACAAGCATCATGCGGTGATTACACATTTAAAACTTGAAAAAAGTGATGAGAAGTATCAAAGATTAGAGGATGGTTATAAAAAAGCTCGCGCACAAATACAAGAAGAATTAATAAAGGTTGCGGAGGCTTTAGAAGAGGAAAGGAAGGCGGGTACATTCACGCCAGATCCTGATGACTTTGAAGAATTAAATAAACGCTTAGATGCAAGAAGAACGAAGGCAGCTAGTGCCATCGAAGGCGTTTATACCCAGTCGTTTGAGCATTTAAGTGAAGGGCACTTACAAGCAATCACTAATGAGGACTTTGCAAGAAGTTATGAAACAACGGCTGCTCACCATCACGACTCGCTAGGCGTCGATTTAGCACAAGGGAGCATCAATTTCATCAGCCAAAGTGGCGAGCGCACCTCTCATAATAAGCACTTGTGGAAGAGCAAGCATGGCTCGGGCTCTTCTGCCTTTCGGCTGGATTTAAAATATCAAATAACCAAAGAGGGGACGGTAGAGCTCTATAATGGCCAAGCAGGAGGCCGCGTTCCCTCCATTGCCAATCTTGAAGAAAAAGATGACGAAAAAGACGTTACTGAAATTAGCAAAATTCTAGAATCTATCTATGAAACGCTTAATGCCGTCAAAGCAGATAATAAGCCTGCGGTTTATAACCTCCTAACCTCTTTGCACGATGATGCCGATCTCGATGATAACAAACAAAACAAATCAGCTAGGCGAATTTTATTAGGTGCTCATCAGTACAATAAAACGCTCTCCACAGAGAAGAGGGAGAATTTTTTCTGGGTGCAAAACATTGGGGTGAATCACTT
Organism: Legionellaceae bacterium; assembly: GCA_030148065.1. GTDB lineage: Bacteria > Pseudomonadota > Gammaproteobacteria > Legionellales > Legionellaceae > JASBUC01. The sequence continues at coordinate 23,786 of JASBUC010000036.1, forward strand.
TACCCAAGATTTAGATCCTCTTCATGCCAATAAGGTCTTAGCAGAAGCATCCTTAATGAGTGAAATAGCGCTACTCTACACTTTGCAAAATAACTCAGCCGAAGGTAGTCCGCTTCGAACAAGATATAACGAAGTGGTGGATCAGTATCATGAATTCTTGCAAGCAGGTTCGAGCTTAGACTATTTGCATGATTCCGAGCAAGGAAAAAACATTCGAAAACTGATTGATCAAGCAAGAGAGATTGAGGCGCCAGAGGTAACAACCAAAGATTCTCCTAAAGACTTGGTACAAAAAAAACTACAAACTCTTTACCATAATGGTGATGACAAAAAAGAGCAATACGGCAATCTCGTACAAGCACTGTCAATTTTCATCGAAGAGAAATACGTCTCTGGTTGTAAGAGTGCCAATGAGCGAAACGAAGATGTGCAAAAACGGGTAACCGCCTTGGTGAACTTAGATGGAAAAATAGAAAGAGGAGAAGCTCTTGGGACTGAAGAAGAAGCCCTGCTTACAGAACTTCAAGAGACTGAGGTAATGTGTAAGACAAACTCAGTCACTAAAAAACCGATTACTGATAAAGCAGAGGCCATTCGCCATACGCTTGCAGTGCTAACTAATAAAACCAATGCCAATGGTAACTCGAATGCGCATTCCCTCGCTGATCAAGGTGGTCCTTCTAAATTACAAGTGACACAGCAAGAGTCATTAGACAAGGCAAAAGCAATGATGCGAACTGCAACCCGTATGACAGGAGCAAAAAGAACAGGCTCTCTTCTAACTAGAGCCGCCATCATTGTCGGCATTGGCTTGTTAGCTGCGGCCACTGCTGTTGCCACCGCCTTTACTGGCCCCATTGGTTTGGCCTTAGGGGGGGCTGCCCTTTATAGTGTTATGACAAGCTCAACGGTTGCCGGGGCGTTCGGTGCTTATGGCCTTGCTGCAGGTGGTAGCGCGCTTTCTGCAAACAAGCTAGGTTATGACACAAACCTCTCTTGTGAGCCTGAAATGAAAAACTGTCAAAATAAATCGTCCAGCAAATTACAATCTCATAACAAAGCGAAATGGTATGATTTGCCAAGAATGTTTCGAAGCTCTAAGAAAGGCCCAGAGGGTCTGCAAGCAGCCGCAGAGGCCGCATTACAAATGAAAAAAAACCAGCCAGAAGAATTACGCGAGGCTTATGTGGAAGATGAGTATAGACCGGCTGATTTATCCAGTGTTGAGTCTGAAAGGCTCTCTAGTGAGCAAGCACAAGGCCTACACAACCCTTCCCTTGATAAGCTTGTGGTAGCACCAAAGGATGAGATGGTTCAAAGGTTGAGTGAGCTCTCAAATGTTAGTGAAGATGAGACGGTTAGTTCTTGGCTTCAGGTTCGAGAAGCAGGTTCAGGAGAAAGGTCACAAGCAGTCGTGTTGGAGACACTTGAAGGATTTAAGACACATAAACAAAAATTTTCAAATGCTTTAAATACAATTCATGAAGGATTTCAGGAGTCGACAAGAAAAAGTAACGTTCAACTTGAGCAAGCAAATATTCCAATCCCAACAATGTCATCAGGAAACGGTTAAAGGACTATAATTATGGCAAAAATTCAAGTCGAGAACGTTATTATGTCAACCCATGGGGAGATCCCCTCGGTGGGCAGTAAGGCACCTGGTTTCAGGTTAACTGATGAAGAGTTACGGTGCGTCGAACTCAGCGACTTTAAAAATAAAATCGTCATAATCAGCACGTTTTTGAGCGTTGATCTTGCCTACTTCGCTGACAGTGTCGGTTTGATAATGAATCGGGCAAAGCATCAAGAATTCGCCGCTAGATTTGTTAATAAAAAGGAGGTTTCTTTTTTAAATGTGTCGATGGACTTACCTTTTTCACTCAAGCGGACTTTATTAGATGTGCAACGCAATAATAATATTCAAAAGCCAGATAATTTTGCCTTGTTATCAGACTTTAGAACACGAAACTTTGGTGCTGACTATGGCTTAACCATCATGGATGGTCCGCTGGCAGGACTTTTAGCCCGCGCCATGTTTGTCTTAGATAAAAGCCACACAGTCGCTTATGCTGAGCTGGTAGAAGACTTATCCATTCAACCAAATTTTCAAGAAATTAAACGCGTGGTGAAAAACCTATAGGCCCAACCCAACGGTTACCTTTTGAGGATGATTAAATGGACAAACTACCAGATGAGTTTCCTCTATGGGGCTATACCCCTGCAAAGACAGCTAACACTTTGATGAAACAGAAAACGCTGTTGCTAGGACTGGTGCAGTCAGTTGAGTCTTTTGCCTAAAATAAGGCTTCGAATTTTTAATGAATTTTGCTATACCTATTAGTCTGTCCAGGGATTGGAGAGCGCAAGTATGGCAATCTTAAAGCTTTATTTTGCAGGCACCGCAGGCTATGCCAGCACGATAAAAAAATCTCGTGAAGAGCTAGAAGGCAATAGAAGTTCACAAGAAGGTGATGAAGTTATTCGACTATATTTTACTGGTTGTCAGCACCCAGAGGTGGGGGGGCGCACCACTTTGTTGGGGCTTCTTGATCCTTATCTTGATTATGGTACCGATCGATTACGTAGCTGCTTTGAGACAGAAGATGGTGTGGTCTTAGACATTCAAAAAATCAGAACAAATTTCCCTCGATCTTCCATCATTGATACCAGTGAAATGCCTTTATGGAATAATTTTGAGGTCTCAGAAGGGTGTCATCTGGCCCACATTAGCGCCATTGAAATGTATGGCTTTAGCCGAGGAGCAGTTACCACCTTTTTTGCCATTAAAAAGCTCAATGATTTAAACATTCCTCTACGAGTGATTGCTAATGAGCCGGTGCCCGGTGACAGTAAGAAAAGAGGGTGTCATCAATTCAATGAGGGTAGTTTATTGCATAAGAGCATTGATTTGAGCGACTGTCATAATTTAGAAAGTCTAATCGTGATTCTAGGCCAGTATGCTCAAAATCTTGAATCCAGTCAGTATTTTAGGCAAATGGTACCGAAGGTGCCTTTGACGACCGAAGCAAAACTGTGGTTGATTCCAATCCAGTATCACGCAGGTTTGAGTATTTTTACGGAGCAATTATTACGAGAGATTTTTTTTCCACGTGAGCGATCTGCCCGAATCTTACTCGAATCGGTGTTGGTTCACGGTCTAACCCTCTGTCAGAATGAGTTAGGCGAACAAGTTGTCAATGTAACAAAAGTACGGCAAGAATTGCGCGAAAATTTGTTAAGAGGGTTGCCAGATGAGCCCTCCTTTTTACCGAGACTTGCCCAAAAAAGCTTTCACTTTGGTGCCATAGGTCGCTTGCAATGGGCGCCTGCGATTAAAGAGATGATGCTTTTAAGATTGCAGGCAGCAAGTTTAAGTCTCATAAGGCCAGATAAATTTTCACAGGTTAGAGCATTGATGGCTCTCTATCGACACGAAAGCACTTTTACGCTTTTAAAGAGCCACATCAATGAGTTAAATGGTGAGGCAGACTTAAATATCGCTCTTCGTGATTTTATCAATGAATTTGATGCCATCATTAACTCGTATACCTTGCGAGTAGACAATGCCTATGAACTCTACATAACCGATTTAAATCATTTTCACCGTCGAGTACTAGGCTTTGTAGAGAGACGGCTTTCTAAGGATGAGAGTGATTGGCCCTCATTAAAACAAGAAGTGTTAGAAGAGCTTGAGAGTTTTAGCGGCGCACTGTCATCGGAGTGTCGTAGCTCTTTAAGCAAGCTTTTAACTGGGCTCTTTAGTGACAGCCCCTTACTTCATCGAACCTTAATCCCTTTTTTAGTCGAACTTGATGAAGAAGGTTTAGAGGATGATTTAAGTGTTGCTCATAGAGCACCCATCGATGCAAGGCCAACGACGTTTATGGCCTTTGCAAAACTGCTCTTTTTTAGCTCAAAAGCCAGACGAGAACTGCTATTTAAAGAATTTAGAACGTTTTTAACAGAGTTAGAGTTAAACAGTGACGAATTATCGCTACTAAGCATCCTCATCTCAGAAAAAAGTATGAATTCACTAAAAGGCATTGAGCAGGTCTTAGAAGAAAAAGAAGTCCTAGGGCAGGAGGAGGGCTGTGAAGAAGATGAGTTAGTGGGACTATCAAGTACGAATGGCAAACAGGAAAAGGACTATAGCCCTCTTAGTTTATTGATGGATGAGGAGGGCATTCAGGCAAGACAAAAGCTTAGGCGTTTAACGATTTAACTGAGTTTATCGAAGTTCAGACTTCGCATAGTGAACTAGTTTGGGTACATACCCAAACTAATTCACTATGCGAAGCTTTGACTTAAGCAGAGCTCCGAGGATTGTTCTTCTCTCAATCTTAATAGAATAAATTATTAATCAATCGAGAAAAACAAACCTCGAAGCTCTGCTGTTGCCAAAGTTGTATTGAAAGTCAGCAGATAACGCACTTTCAGGCCCTGTCTGAGCAAAGAGAAAATTTCCTTATTAGTGCTTTGAGACGCAGTCATGTTTAATACCTGTCAAGGATCAAAGTATTAATAAGGAAACTTTATCGAAGTTCAGACTTCGCATAGTGAACTAGTTTGGGTACATACCCAAACTAATTCACTATGCGAAGCTTTGACTTAAGCAGAGCTCCGAGGATTGTTCTTCTCTCAATCTTAATAGA
>JASBUC010000053.1 GCA_030148065.1 Legionellaceae bacterium
AGAGTTTGCACATTTCAATGGCCGTCAAAGGTGTTTGTTCACTGGCTTTAAAGAGGACCACATTACCTGCTAGTAGCGCTGGAATAATATGCCCATTAGGTAAATGCAGAGGAAAGTTATAGGGCCCAAGTACGGCCACCACCCCTAGGGGCTTATGCGTTAGTACGCCCTTAAAGCCTGTCAACTCAGTTTGTTGTTGTCCTGTTCTCTCCTGATAGGCTTTTATAGAAATCTTAAGCTTGTTACTGGCAGCAGTGACTTCAGTTATTGCCTCCCAAAAAGGTTTGCCAGTTTCGAGAGAAATGATCTGAGCTAAGTGTTCTTTTTTTTCATCCAACGCCTCACTAAATCGCTCACAGATGGCAACACGCTCTTTGAATAAAACTTTTTGCCATGAAGGTAGGCTCGCGATTGCAGCAAGAGATGCCTCTTTCACATCTTGTTCATTGGCTTCTTGCCCTTGCCAGTAGCATTGACCATTGGCAGGATTAGTCGCACAAAGGATCTCTCCTTTTCCTTGCAACCAATCACCATTGATATAATTACCATATTCACGACTTAATAGTTCATTATTCATTATAATTAGTCCTTTATTTCCAGATGGTTGGGGAGATACTAACTTGACTACCCTTCTCAACGTTTAGTGTTTCTGCATCGACTCTTGAGAGACTTGCACCATTCTCTGTCACCATAACAGCACCAGTCGTTGCCCGAAAATCATTCTCGGTGTTTGAAATAAAATAGGAATCAGCGTGTACTGACTCTAACACATTTGTAACCGTAAGGGTTTGACTGTCTTTAATGGTTCTAATGTCATCTAAATCCGCCACTAGCGTTGGGCCTGCATCAAAAATATCAACGTAGTTGCTGCGATGAAACCCTTCCCTTTGAAGAATTTTCATCGCAGGTAAGGTTGAGTTATGAGCGTGTCCAATAACACCCTTAGCTTCAATACTTAACATGTTGACATACACTGGATGAACCGGCATTAAATCATGAATAAACTGCTTATTTGTTATCATCGATAGCTTGTCTGCTTCCTTAAAAGACATTTGGAAAAATCGCTCACCAAGAGAGCTCCAAAATGGCGAATTACCATCTTGATCTGAGACACCTCGCATCTCAGCAATCACAGTTGAGTCAAATCGCTTTTTAAACAAACGCATGTACATCAATCGCGCTCTAGAGAGTAACAGGCCATTTTTATTTTTACGGTAATTTTTCGAAAGAAACAAGGTTGCCAATTCACTGCTGCCTTGTAAATCATTGACACAGTTTAGTAACTCAAAATCCAATCGTAGATTCAGTTCATGTGAAATGTGCGTTTTCTTTGATAGTGCGTAAGAAAAAAAAGGTAGCTGATAGCCAACGGATGCTTCAATCGCGCTGGTGCCGATAAGCAGGTTATCTTGTAATGATTCAAGCACGAAGAAATAGCACTCATCAACCGGCTTGCTCGCATCTTTTTCAAAAGCTTGCAATGATTGTTCAATTCTTAGTTTAAGAGCGCTTTTATCAGCAGGAAGCGTGGTTAGACCAGTGCCTGCCTCTAAAGCCAGTTGATAAACTTGTTCTAAATCATCTTCTTTGACCCTTCTAAATAACACCTTACTCATTTTCTAGTCCTTTTTTAGCCAAATGACACAAAAGCTTTAGAGAAAGTTTTGAGCGATCAAGCAGACTGCTTAGTATCATTTTCTCATTACTTGAGTGAATGTTTGAGCCAATCACCCCAAGAGTATCAATGACAGCCAAGCCTTCTTCTTGTAAATTATTGCCATCACAACACCCCCCGCTAGCACGCACCTTGTAGGGAAAATCCAAGGCTTTAGAAAGACTCTCTACAATGCTAAAAAGCTTTCTAGTGTTGGGCGTTAATGGCTTTGGCGTTCTTGAAAAGCCCCCAGTGAGCAGAACTTCATACCCTTCCTTTTGTTGAAAGCGCTCAATGATTCTAGAAAAGGCTTGATTCACCCACTCTCTATCGTTTAGTGCTTTTAAGCGAACATCAATTTTCGCCACGGCCATGTCTGGTACGGCATTAAGGGCACTGCCTCCTTGAATCAAACCAACATTTAGAGTGAGATCATCTCTCTGCCCATTTAGCTGATTTACTTCGGTAATAATTTCGCTTAATAAACAAATGGCATTTCGTCCCTTGTCAAATTCGCGCCCAGCATGAGCACTCCGCCCATGCACGGCAATGGTAAACTTACCACTGCCCTTTCGCTCACCAGCAAAGGAACCTTCTAAATCCATAGATGGCTCATAGACTAGCCCGATGGTATTTTCTCGAGCAATCGTTGCTAAATGGTGACGTGAGCCAATTGAGCCAAGCTCTTCGTCCGCATTAATAAGTACTGTCCATTCAATTAAATCTTTGTACTTGCTTTTCTCAAAGGCAGATAAAGCATAATAAATCACCAAGAGGCCGCCTTTCATATCAGCACACCCTGGCCCATTGATTATATTCTCCTCCAACTTAGTTGTTGTTTGAAAAGGACTGTCTATGGCAAAAACTGTATCCATATGGCCTGTTAATAGGACTTTTAAAGCATTTTTCCCCCTCTTTGGACCTCGTATTAACAAGGCATCAGACAGGGTTAGAGTGTGGCGTTCACCAGCAAGATTCGTTTCTAGTATAGGCATGCTTTTAAGAGAGCTTATATCGTCAGTGAGGCTTGAAAAGGTTTCTTTAATTACGCTTGCCATTAGCCTTAAGCCTTTGGCGTTATAGCTGCCTGAGTTTTGATCACACCAAGCAAATAAGGTCTTAACCATTAAGGGGTATTGCTGTTCAAGCCAACGAAAAAGGCCGTCTTCTTGACTCAATTGTGCTCCTTGTCTAGAAATAGAAAGCTCATCCTATAAAAATGAGCCAACTAACACAACAAAAAGTACACAAACAAGCCTAGCAAACAGCAATACCAGCCGATAAGGATTGAAATGTACAAAAAGGTTTGTAAACTGGATTAGTAAGGGACGAAATGGGATTGATGTTTGGAACTATCCCCGAGAGACTCCAAAGATCAATTAATAAAATTACACACCAATCAGGGATGAGCCATGCCATATTTAGCGCGAGTTGATTTGTTTAAAGCCTTACCATTCATACAAGATCGCTACTTAGAAAAAAAACCACAGTTAACAAAAGAACAACTAGAAGGGCAAACTGAACACAGCTATCAATCCTATTATGCAACGTATACTGGTAAAACTGATGCGCCCTTAAGAAATAAACAAATTAATTTGATTACCAAACTCGCAGTGATTGACGATCCAATTGCCGGCGTTAGCGAGGCACAAAAAGTCGTCGGTCGATATCAGTTTATGATTGGGATCTTATTGTGTGTGAAAGAGCAAATAAAAAATCCGTCATGGCTTCCAAAATTTAATTATGGGGATTTGTCTAAAGTCATAGAGGAATTTCTTAATTATTCCGATCACAACCAGATGGATGACAATACAGCGGAGCTTTGCTTAAAGAAAGTCATCCACGCAGACATCATTCACATTAACAATGAACTCGCCCTACAACATAAAGAGATGATTTCAAATGGTGAATTCAATGCCATTAAAGCCATTGCTAGAAAAATAATTCCCACCGATAGCAATAATTACGCACACCCTGTTGCCAGCACTCTCTCAAGAGCAGGCAGAGTCATCTGTCGACCTATTGGCATTGCACTTGGTATGGTCTTATTTGATATGGTTGGTAAGTCCGCTGTCACCACACCCTTAAAACTTGTCTTAACCAGCACCTTCAGTTACGCACTAGGTGCGGTGAACCCTAGTTATGGCCCGATGCTTTTTGCAGGACGAAGTGCCGAGCGTGCTATTAATATTACTTGTCAGGCAACTGGTGCAATGATTGGTGCTGAAATTGCAGCCAGACTTGGTGAGGCATCTGGTGCCTTAACTGGCTTATCCATTGAAATAGCCTATGCAGCCACCTGCCGCCTTATTGAGCACCTTAGAAGATTAATGGCGTTAATTGAAGAAAACGAGGCCCTTTCTTTTAATCTTAACTTATTAACCGGTGAATTAGTGCTGCTTGATAGAGATGGACTAGAAATGAGTATTCAGCAGGTATTACAAAGCAACCAAAGTGCGCCTCTGAACCTTGAGGAAAATGAGGAGATAGAGCGAGTTACACAAACCTTATTAACGCTCTCACCGGAAGAGCTCAATAAACTCCTCCAAATTGTAGAAGAGTCTAAGCAAAAAGTTATCTCACAAGTCATACTCGCAGACAATGACGGATCCTTAGACCCCATACATGAAGAAAAAGCTGTAGAATTAACAAGTTAAAATTAAGGGTGCGTTCGCCAAGCTAAAAGAGTCGGCGAACGCTCCTTAGATAGACTAGACTTTTAGATACTTAGTTTTAACCCACTCTGACAGTCTATGTTGAAAAAATACAACAATACTGAATGTTTTCTAAATCGAGAGCTCAGCCAATTGAGCTTTAATGAAAATGTACTAACTCTGGCAAAGTCGGATAAAGTTCCTCTATTAGAACGTCTTAAATTTCTACTTATTTGCACTAGAAACCTTGATGAATTTTTTGAAATACGAGTTGCTGGCTTAAAAGAAAAATTGCGTTTTGATCTTCAAAAAGCAAGCATTGATGGACTCACCCCAAAAGAACTCTTACATGAAATAAGCTTGAAATGCCATAAACTCATTGATGATATTAACTACCTCTACAAACAAGTTCTAATACCGCTACTTGAAAAAGAAAAAATCTATTTTAGGAAACCTGCTTTTAATAAAGACTTTTACCAATGGTGCTCAGACTATTTTGACACAAAAATTATGCCTTTATTAAACCCACTTGCTCTTGACAGGGCTCACCCATTTCCAAAACTTGCAAACAAGAGTTTAAATTTTATTGTCTCTTTACAAGGAAAAGACGCTTTTGGACGAGAGAGTGCCTTTGCCATTGTGCACGCACCACGAGCGCTGTCTCGTGTCATTCATATTCCATCAGAAATATTAAGTCAAGGTGAAAATTATATTTTCTTGGGGGATTTAATTAGTTTTTTTGTTAGTAAGCTCTTTCCAGGCATGGCGATTAATGGGTGCTATCAATGCAGATTAACTCGTAACAGTGATTTATACGTCGACGATGAGGAAGCCAATGATCTTGCCTTAGAGCTTAAACGCAAATTGCACATGCGAAATTTTGGTCATGTCGTTCGTCTAGAGATAGAAAAAAGCTGCCCCTCAGACATAGTTGAATTTTTAACAAAGACTCATGAACTAGATGATCAGGACGTCTATTATTGTGACGGACCGGTTAACTTAAATCGCTATCTTCTTTTATATCATTTAAGCAAACGAGACGATCTTAAGTACAATAAACTGATGCCTTCGACGCCATTCAGACAGTTAGAGCGAAATGATATTTTTCAAACCCTAAAACAACGAGACATTTTATTACATCACCCTTATGAGAGTTTTGATAATGTGATTGATTTTATTCGTCAAGCTACTATTTGCCCGCAAGTGCTTACCATCAAACAGACACTCTATCGTACTCATTCAAAGTCATTAATGGTACAAGCTTTAATCGATGCGGCTCGCGCCGGCAAAGAAGTAACTGCGGTAATTGAACTAAGAGCTCGGTTTGATGAAGAGTCTAATTTATCTCTTGCTCGCGAACTACAAGCCGCTGGTGTTGTGGTGGTTTATGGCTTGGTGGACTTTAAGATTCATGCAAAAATGAGCTTAGTGATCCGGAAAGAAAATGATTCACTCGCTCGATATGCACATTTAGCAACGGGTAATTATCATGAGCGTACCGCCAAGCTCTATGAAGACTTTGGCTTTTTAACCTCCGATCAATTGATTACAGAAGATGTTTTGACCATCTTTCAGCAAATCACCGGTATGGGAAAAATTCAGAAATTAAAGTCTTTATTTCATTCGCCATTTACCCTGAACAAGCAGATTATTAATCTTATCAATCAACAAATCGAGAGTGTGAAAAATGGAAATGACGCCCTTATTTATATAAAAGTTAATGGACTGACTGATAAAGAAATTATTAAACATCTCTATCATGCCTCGAGTTTTGGCGTAAAAATTAAGCTGGTGGTTCGAACCTTTTGCTGTCTCAAACCTCAACTAAAAGGGATCTCAGAAAACATCGAAGTCATCTCAGTCATTGGCCGTTTTCTTGAGCACTCTAGGATTTACTACTTTAAAAATGATAAATCTGAATCGCTCTATCTCTCCAGTGCCGATTTAATGGAGCGAAACTTACATCACAGAGTCGAGGTGCTCTTTCCCATCACCGATAAAGAGAACTTAAACCGAATTTTAAAAGAAACCTTCTTAAATTACTTTGATCGCAATTCAAAAGCCTATCATCTCAATGAAGATGGGCATTATCATCAAACAGGTAAAAAATCACCACAGGAGAAGCTTATTAATAGTTATACTCAAAATACTTGAAAGTGGGCATTTTCAAGTATTTTGAGTTTATAAGAATTGGGGCCTGTTGACATTTTTTTCCTAGCTAAAAAAAACCCGCCATAAGGCGGGTTTTCTTGGAAATGGATGAATAAGCGATGAATTACATCATGCCGCCCATTCCACCCATTCCGCCCATGCCACCCATGTCGCCACCAGCAGGCATACCACCAGCGTCAGACTTAGGAAGATCAGCAACCATGCACTCAGTTGTAAGCATCAAGCTTGCAACGCTGGCTGCGTTCTGTAGAGCGGTACGAGTAACTTTAGTTGGATCTAGAATTCCTAGCTCAACCATGTCACCGTACTCACCAGTTGCCGCATTGAAACCAAAGTTATCTTTGCCTTCAGAAACCTTGTTTACAATAACAGAGGCTTCATAACCAGCATTGATGGAAATTTGACGCATTGGATGCTCAACTGCACGACGTAGAATGTCAATACCCATGTCTTGCTCGTGGTTGTCACCTTTAACATTGTCTAAAGCAACTTGAGCACGAATTAGTGCAACACCACCGCCAGCAACAACGCCTTCTTCAACCGCAGCACGAGTTGCATGAAGCGCATCTTCAACGCGAGCTTTCTTCTCTTTCATTTCAACTTCACTAGCAGCACCAACTTTAATCACGGCAACACCGCCAGCTAGTTTTGCAATTCGCTCTTGAAGCTTTTCTTTATCATAATCAGAAGTTGTATCTTCGATTTGAACACGGATTTGATCGATGCGAGCAGAAATTTCTTTTGCTTCACCAGTACCATCAATAATGGTTGTGTTTTCTTTAGTGACCACAACTCGCTTAGCCGTACCAAGATCTTCTAGTGTTGCGGCTTCTAAGCTCTTACCAACTTCTTCAGAAATAACTTGACCATTGGTTAAAATAGCAATGTCTTGAAGCATGGACTTACGACGATCACCAAAACCAGGGGCTTTAACCGCGCAAACTTTAACAATGCCTCTCATGTTGTTAACAACAAGTGTTGCTAGGGCTTCGCCTTCAACGTCTTCAGCAATAAGAAGAAGAGGACGGCTTGCTTTGGCAACATTTTCTAGAATGCCCAGCATGTCACGGATGTTAGAAATCTTCTTATCAACCAACAAGATGAAAGGGTTTTCTAACTCAGCACTCATGTTGTTTTGGTTGTTAACAAAGTACGGAGAAATGTAACCTCTGTCGAATTGCATGCCTTCAACAACATCAAGTTCATTTTCAAGACTGTTACCTTCTTCAACCGTAATAACACCTTCTTTACCAACTTTTTCCATAGCCGCAGCAATAATTTCACCAACTAAAGGATCAGAGTTCGCAGAAATTGTACCAACTTGCTCAATCGCAAATTTCTCTTGGCATGGCTTAGACATTTTCTCTAATTCAGCCGTTAATGCTTTAACGCCTTTATCAATACCACGCTTAAGATCCATTGGATTCATGCCAGCAGCAACTGCTTTTTGACCTTCAACAAGGATTGCGCGACCAAGTACTGTTGCAGTAGTTGTACCGTCGCCCGCCAAGTCAGATGTTTTAGAGGCAATTTCTTTAAGCATTTGTGCGCCCATGTTCTCAAATTTGTTTTCAAATTCGATTTCTTTGGCAACAGACACACCATCTTTAGTAACCGTTGGGGCACCAAAAGATTTATCGAGTACAACATTACGACCACGTGGGCCCATAGTAACTTGTACCGCATCAGCTAATGCGTTCACACCAGCTAGTAATTGACCTCTGGCCTCATCACCAAAACGTAATTCTTTAGACATAATTTAATTCCTCTTAAATATTAAGATTAAAACTTTTACTAGCCTTCGATAACACCCATGATGTCTTCTTCGCGCATAACGATGAGATCATTGCCATCAACTTTAACTTCAGTACCAGCGTATTTACCAAATAAAACAACGTCACCTACTTTAACGTCTAAGGCTCTGTGGTCACCGTTGTCTAATCGGCTACCTGGGCCTACAGCCATGATTTCACCTTTACTAGGCTTCTCAGTTGCACTGTCAGGAATAACAATACCACCAGCTGAAGTACGTTCTTCTTCTAAACGTCGAATAACAACCCTGTCATGTAAGGGACGGATTTTCATGCTAATCTCCTAAAACAACTAAACTTAAAAAATTCCACTTGATGTGGTCCAACAAAGGAGCAAAGACTCCTAAACCTTAACACCAAACGGCGTTATGACCTCTGATATGTGGACTTAAATCTAGAATTCAAGGTTTTATTTAAAAAAAAATCGATTACTATGTATTAATCGTACTTTTAAAAGTAACAAACATGTCAGATAAGCTCACCCAACTATGTTTTTTCCTTTTTGTTTTGGCGTTTTCAAGTATAGAGGCTGCTCCCTTGTCGGTGAATGAAGTCTTTAAGGTTGAAGCCTCCGTGAGCGATCCAAATACCATCAATTTTAAATTCGACATCTTAGCCAATCATTACCTCTATCAAAAAAGGCTACATTTTGGCATGAAAGACGGCGCCGTTGGGCCAATAAAATATCCTAAACCCATTGTTTTTAAAGATAGTTCTGGTCGTGCCTATGATGTTTATCAGCAAACTCTTAGTTTAAATTTACCCCTGCTTTTTGATAAGGCTGGTACCACTGATTTATCCCTTAATTATCAAGGTTGTTCAGCAAGTGGCTTTTGCTACCCACCGCAAACAAAACATTATCAACTCACAATCGATACTCACCTAGGCCTCGAATCACTTAAAGAGCTTCCAGCTAGAGGAATAAAGAAGCACTCAATGCTCACCAAAACAGGGGAATTAAAAACACCATCGTTTGCTGAACGCTCACCTGCGTTAGTCCTACTTGGATCTTATCTGCTTGGTTTGTTACTTGCCTTTACCCCCTGCGTGCTGCCAATGATACCAATTGTCTCTGGCATCATTGTTGGCCAAAAAAAACCGGTTACTAAGACAAAATCATTTTTATTATCAGCGTGTTATGTTTTGTCAATGTCTCTTACTTATGCCTTAATTGGCTTATTAATTGCACTAAGTGGTAAAAATTTGCAAGTGCTTTTGCAAACCCCTTTGGTGATTGTACTATTTAGTGCTCTATTTGTGTTGTTAGCCTTTTCACTCTTTGGTTATTTCGATTTGAAACTACCAGAGAGCTTAACAAACCGACTGAGCAAAGTGAGCCAAAACCAATCCAAAGGCGCCTACTTGGGTGCTGCCATTATGGGGGCTTTAGCAACTCTAATCTTAACGCCCTGCGTATCAGCACCATTAGTCGGGCTATTGGGTTTTATCGCCCAGAGTGGCAATCTAGTTATTGGGGCGCTAGGGCTTTTTATGCTTAGTCTTGGCATGGGCACACCACTGATATTAGTCGCTGTTGGTGCAGGTGCCTTTTTACCAAACACTGGCCGCTGGATGAATGAGGTTAAGAATTTATTTGGGGTGATGATGCTGGGGCTTGCCATCTATACTTTGTCAAAGCTCATTAGCAGCACCACTACTCTCTATTTATCTGGTCTCTTACTAATTGGCTATGGCTGGCAGTGTCGACCACTGACACGTAATTCCGACAGCCATACTCTCTATAGAACTTTAGGGTTTGCTAGCATTCTCTACGGCGCTTTGCTAATTATTGGTGGCGCAATGGGAAATTCGTCCTTTTTCACCCCATTAAAATCAAGCTGTTATGAGAAAAGTTCCCCTAGAAGCATTCAAGCAACCAAGGTTCAAACCTTGATGGCACTAAATGAAAAACTGCTCGCCAGCAATCGCCCATCACTTGTCTATTTTTCTGCAAACTGGTGCACCAGCTGTCATCTTTTTAGAAAAAATGTATTAGAAACAGCAGACATTCAGACGCTACTCAGCCATTTCAATTACCTAGAAGTGGATTTGACTAAGCAAACGCCAGGCAATCAACAAATCATGGCTCACTACAACGTCGTTGCACCGCCAACCACCTTATTTTTTGTAGGGCTGGATGAAATCAGCAAGGAACGTTTAGTTGGCGAGACAAATCGTCAAGAATTTAAACAGTTATTAGAAAAAATATTACTGGCAGTTGGCAAGTGATGATCATTCAGTATATGATCTGGGAGCATTTTAAAATATTTAACAAACTTTACGGTATTTATCGACCTTGCTAAATCATATTCGAAATTTTGTATCAAATTGTCTGTCTGGGGCAAAAAAGAAAACCATCATTCCTAAAGCAGTGATCATTCCGAGAACGGCCCATACACTTTCACAAGGTGACATTAGTCACAATGCATTGAAAGTTATTACGCATTTAAGTAAGAACAAGCATCAAGCCTTTTTAGTTGGTGGCAGTGTTCGAGACCTTTTATTACGTAAAAAGCCCAAAGATTTTGATGTGGCAACCAGTGCAACACCCAATCAAATTAAACGGATCTTTAAAAATGCTCGCTTAATAGGCCGGCGCTTTAAACTTGCTCACATTTATTTTCGAAAAGAAATCATTGAAGTGGCAACCTTTCGCTCAAATAGCGATGAGCGCTCTCAAAAGACTCAAACAAACAATGACGGTATGATTGTTTGTGATAACGAATTTGGTAACTTAGAGAGTGATGTTTGGCGACGAGACTTTACCATCAATGCTCTCTATTACTGCCCCAACCGTCGAGCAATCATTGATTATACCGGGGGGGTCAAAGACGTTGAGAGCAAAACCATTCGCATTATAGGCGATGCTAATGTGCGATTTAGCGAAGATCCTGTCCGCATGATTCGAGCCATTCGCTTTGCGTCAACGCTAGGCTTTTCAATTGAGCCAAAAACAGAGCAAGCAATACAACAATGTGCTGAACTAATTCAAGGAACCTCTAATAGTCGCCTCTTTGAAGAAGTTGTAAAGCTCTTTCACTCTGGCGCAGGTAATAAGGTCTTTTTGTCATTAATCGAAAACAACCTGTTTCCTCACCTATTCCCACAAACATCAGAGCAATTGTCAAATATACGCTGTAAGGGACTGATTCAGCAAACTCTTAAGAATACCGATCAACGAATTAAAGTTCGTAAGCCTGTCACCCCTGCTTTTATTTTTGCAAGCCTGTTATGGCACCCAATGCTTGAGCATGCTAAGCATCACCGCAGTCAAGGTGCTAAGCGCCTAGAAAGTTATGAGCGAGCCATCGTGGATGTCTTTCGTATGCAAAATCAAATAACGCACATACCTAAGAGATTTACCCAATACATTCGCGAAATGTGGTTTCTACAAACACGCTTTTCTAAACGTCAAGGGACACGTGCTTACAGACTCATCTCTCACCCAAGATTTAGAGCAGCCTTCGATCTGTATGTCCTAAGAGCTGAAATAGGCGAAACCAACAAAGAGCTTGTTGACTGGTGGACAGAGTTTCAATTTGCCAGTCATGAACAGCAACAAGAGATGGTCAGTGAGCTCTGACAATAATGAGCATTGCTTTTTTAGGCCTAGGCAGTAACTTAGAAAACCCACTTTTGCAGATACATAGAGCGGTTAATGCTTTAAAAAGGCAGCAAGATCTCGCGCTATTGCAGTGCTCATCCTTTTATCTAAGCAAACCTGTCGATGGCTCAAATCAAGAAAACTTCGTTAATTGTGTGGCTAAAATACAAACCAGTTTGAACAGTGAGGCATTGCTTAGTTTTTGTAAGAAAATTGAACGATTGCATGGTCGGGAAAAAAGCTACCATTGGGGCCCTCGCATTATTGATATTGACATTTTACTCTATGGTCAACTCTCAATTAAAACCGAGCGCTTGGTTATTCCGCACAAAGAACTATTAAACCGAGACTTTGCACTCATTCCTTTATTAGAAATTGAGCCAAGCGCAACATTGCCAAACGGCGAGCCTTTAATGAAAAGCAAACATCAATTAGAGCACAACATCCTGCATAAGCTTACCATCGACCAAACGTAAAACTCGGTCCATCTTCTTGGCCAAACTTAAATCATGGGTCACAACCATCAATGCCGTCTCATTCTTTCTATCGAGATCGAGTAAGTTATTCATCACACTCTTAGCGGTGGATGCGTCTAAATTACCTGTTGGTTCATCAGCTAGAATACATTGGGGTTGGTTCACCATCGAACGTGCAATTGCTACTCTTTGTCGCTCGCCACCGGAGAGTTGACTAGGCTTATGATTCAATCGCTTTTCTAAACCAACACTGGCTAAAAGCACCTCGGCCCGATCCTTAGCCTCTTTAATCTTACTGCCAGACAAAAGCCTTGGTAACATAACGTTTTCCAGCGCACTGAACTCTGCTAAGAGATGATGAAACTGATAAATAAAGCCTAAATTTTTCGTTCTTATCTGACAGCGTTGCCGCTCTTTTAATCCAGAGACATCATGGCCATTGATTAAAACGCTCCCCTGAAAGTTAGTGTCTAATCCTGCAAGCAACTGTAGTAAGGTACTCTTGCCCGAGCCTGACGGACCAATGATGGCAATTTTCTCACCTTTAAATATTTCTAAGGTAACCTCATTTAAGACCGGCACTTTCAAACGTCCATCATCAAAAACTTTCTTTAAGTTACGACAGGCAAGTACTACTTGATTATTCATAGCGTAGTGCCTCCGCAGGATCGATGCTAGCTGCTTTAAACGCAGGGTAAAGAGTGGCTATAAAACTCAAAAACAACGCAACTAAAGAGGTTGTAATAATGTCGCTCATTTGCAATTTAGAGGGAAGGTAGTCCACAAAGTAGGCATTGGTTGCAAGGAGTTCTGTGTGAAAAAATGACTGTAAAAAATCAACAATTGCCGTGGCATTTAAGGCTAATAACACCCCAAAACAAACCCCAAGCACTGTACCAATAACTCCAACTAATAGTCCTTGTAGAATAAAGGTTTTAAGAATGAATCTGCGGCTGCCACCCATCGTTCTTAAAATAGCAATGTCTGATTGCTTATCATTTACCATCATTACCAGGGAAGAAACCAAGTTAAAAGCAGCTACTGCTATGATTAGGACCAAGATTAGAAACATCATCGTCTTTTCCATTTTAACGGCCTTAAAAAAAGCGCCATACTGCTCAGTCCAGTTTCCTACCGCATACTCATTTTTTAACTCTTTCGATAATTGATATGAAATTAAAGGAGCTTTATAAGGAGATGAAATTTTTACGCGTAAGCCACTGACTGACTCACCCATTTGAAAGAGTTTCTGTGCATTATTAAGATTAATAAAAGCAAGACGGGAATCAAAGTTAAAACCTGAACCTGCTTTAAAAATGGCAATCACTGTAAAACGTTTGAAACGAGGAACACTGCCTGCAATACTAGTGCTAAGTTCTGGGATCATTAAGGTGACTTTATCATTTAGAAACACGCCAAGTTGTGAGGCCAATGATTGCCCTAAAATAATGCCATAGTTAGAAAAGCCTTTTAAATTTCCTTGCACAAACTTATCAGAGAGGTGAATAATTTTTTCTTCTTCAGCCGGTAAAATACCACTTATGACCACCGGCTGATTTCGTCCTTGGAAACTCAAAAGACCTTGACCGCCAATAAATGGCGCCACCCCTTGTATGTCAGGGCGACTATTAACTTTGCTCTCAAGCATTTGCCAATCACTTAGCTTACCGCTGTAATCACTGATGGTTATTTCAGGTGACATACTAAAAAAACGGTGATGGATTTCATAATCAAAGCCATTCATTACAGATAGAACAGTAATTAAAACCATCACCCCAATGGCAATACCAAACATCGAACTAAGCGAAATAAAAGAGACAAAACCAGAATGTTTTTTAGAGGCGGTATATCTTAGAGCAAAAGACAAGGAAAGCGGTTTAAACATTTTAGGGACTCGAAACAAAAAGCCCTCATCAAAGAGGGCTTTTTTAATTGATGTGTGATTAAACTCGGCAGTTGTTTGGTACGTATCGGTTGTTACCTGCTGCATCCACAGCACACGCCCAGGAAATAGAACCCGTCGGCACAGTTCCTCCTGCAAGAGCCGCGCCACCAGAAGTTGGTGTTAAGGTTAGTACAACACCAGCTGCTGCGGCCGTATAAGTAATGGTAATAACCCCTGTACCACCTGCAACCGCAACTGAAGCAACATTAGCCGTTGCAGTCGGTGCAACCCAGCCAGTGCTTAAATCAGCCGCGCCATTGGCTGCATTTTCAGATATCGTGGTTTTAGCCGAAGCCGCTAGACTTAAGCCATCAGTAACTCGAGCTCTTATTAGATAATCCTGATAGGCAGGGATAGCAATTGCTGCCAAAATACCAACAATTGCAACAACAATCATTAGCTCAATTAGGGTAAAACCCTTTTGTTTTCCGTAAAGCATTATTTCCTTCTCCAAATTGTATTAGCCATCAATGAAAAGCTTACGCGATAAAAGCTTAATATTAAAGAACTTTTCACCTTTAATTATAGCAAATTGCAGAAGCCTTTGGAATATTGAAAGTTTTCCTTAATTAGCAAACAACCCTTTTTATTATTAAGTTCTAACAAACGTTATTTTAATGGCAGTACTAGCTAAAATAAGGCTGCCTAAACCCTTTTTTAGAACTCTGTAAATCCTTTTCTGAATCAGTCGTTTCATCACTATTATCACCTGAATTTTCGACCACTCTTGCCTCTAAGGCGCTCGTATATTTATCTAAGGTTTGAGAAATTGCAGCAGTGATTTCTCTTAAGCCAGTACTGGGCTTTGCATTGGCATATTGCCTTAGTTCATAACAGTTGGCGCTAAACTCTGCATTAAACAAGAGCACTTTGTTTGCCTCGTCATTAAATAAATAAGTATGCAACATTTTTTCTAACAAGGCTTTTTGCTCTAATTGACCACCAATTCCTTCTGCAAGGCTCTCGACAACAAAGGCTCTCATATTTTGACCATGCTGCTCTCCTAAAAGTGCCAGCGAAATAATGCTATTAAAAAGAACTTCGGCCACTGTTAAATTACCCTCTGGATCTCTGGTTTGGGTTTTAAACATGCGTTGATAGGCCATGGCTCTCTTCTTACCTGACTGACCACCGCGCTTACTTCTAAGATAATTTGCAATGCCCTGTCTAACTTTTTCATTAAATTGGTGAAGTTTTGTCAACCAACTGGTTGGCTCTCGATTGACTGAGACTTCAACCTCGCTCGCCCTTGTGCCAAAACGTTTACTACATAGTTTGCTAAAAGCTGCTTGAGGCAATGACTGACGACTTTGTAGCCTTTTTTTTATTTCCTGAACTTCCTCTTCTTTCCAATCGTCAATCAATTCCTTGACCGTCTCCAGAGCCACTTGTTGCTCTGAATCACTACTCACTTTTTTTAATTTTTTGTTGATCACTGTTGCCAATTGTCGAATTGAGCTTTCTAAGTGGCTTCTTTGTGACAATTCAATGTTTCCAGATTGACTGGTTGCCTCTAACTCTAGAAATTCAATTAATTTATCGCTAAAACGTTGGAAAAGTGATTGGCCATTTTTTTTAAAGTAGTTTTTCTGACCCAACGCTTCTTCAATTTTTACAGTGACCATTTGAGTCATTGAAGAAGAGTCTTTATTAAGTGAAATAACCAAGCAGATTAAATATTTTACGGAATCTGACGTTTTATAGACATCAAACAAATTTTTAAACACCGTTGCTCTGTGCCAACCTGGATTTAAGGTTTTATTTCCTTCTGTATAGAGTGCAAGCGCTTCTTTCGTACCTTTAATTACAACGTCATCGACTGTTGAACCAAAGGCCTCTAGAGTCTTTGTTAGTTCTTTAAGATCGAGTATAAAATTTTCATCCGTCAATAAATTGGTTAATATATTAACAAGTTTTTCTGGAAAGCCACTAAAATAAGCAACAATTTTCGGTGTCAATTTACGTTCTTTGTTCGCACTAACCAAAGCGGTGTGCATCACTGCTTGACCTAAACTAAAATGAGACACGTCATTTAGTACGGTTACCAGCGTTAGATCGGTATAGGGTTGAATTTGATATAAAAGCCTTATTAGATCTCGAATCAGATCTAAATAATCTTTTAAAATCGGATCTGTGCAAAATGCTTGTTTGTCTCTTAGTGTTCTTGGAAGTAAGGCCCTTGCAACAACCGTCTGTGACATCTGTGCATAGCGCGTCTCAACCTCTCTGATACACTCTGTTAAGGTAAAGGCTTCCCCTTTGCTGGCTAACAAGGCGTTAACTCTTTTCTCAATTCCAGGAAGAAAGAGTTCAAGAAACTCATTCACACTTAACCTTAAGGCATAAAGTGGATCAAGGTGTGTTTTATAAGAAGTGCTAACCGGTTTAGGTAATCTCATTTGATGCAGTACCAACAAAAAAGCTAACGAGTCCAGCATCCGAAGTGGCCAGTTAATCGACTGTAGAGAGACTCTTGAAATAAATAAACCAAGCAGCCCTTCCATGACAGAAAGCTGAGTTCTGGCAACTAAGTCATGACTTAAGCCGATGGCTAAAGACAATGAAAAATATTCCCGAAAATATTGTTCTCGGTGTTTACCACATAAGCCATCACTGGATAATCGAAGCCCTAATAAGAACTGCCCATGTAACAGCACACTTAACACTTTAGAGCTGTATGATCCTACATATGGCACAAAATCAATTAAACCAATAGCACTTAATTGAAGGTAGTAATTAGCAAGCTCCCAAGCTTCATTTTTAATGGCTTTGAAATTATTGCAGTCGGCACAAATCAAAGAGGCCTGATGGATGTTCTCAGAACGAGTGTTTAATTTATTGGTATCCTCGTTTATTTTCGCCGGCAATTTTGCAACCACAATGGTATTGCGGACAAAAAACTCTGCTTGATAAGGAATTGACAATGCAAAAGGAATACTCTTTAACATCATAAAGGACAAGCTCATTGCTAAATTCATGTTTGGGCTGCAACTCTCTGCAAGTTCTCCATGACATGGATTTAGATTCATTTCGATGAATTGACTCACCCCCCAAATTAAAGCAACAGGCAGGACATTTTCAAGACTCATCCTAAACAAGCTTGATACGTTATTGCGTGATTCAGGTTTATTGTAAAAATTTGTAATGGTACGGCCTGCTGCTTGGCCGCCTTCTAGGGCATAAGCCCCCACTTCTTTTATGGTTTGTTGCCCCCAAGAGGTGAAAGCGTTTAGTGAGCCCCGTTCATAAAGAGTGGATAATGCATTAGAAACATATTGATTAAATCCTGAGAAATAACTGACGCTGACTGATGAAGATGGCTGCGCAACTTCAAGCTCCCTTTCTTGTGTGCTCATTGTAATCCCTTAACGTTTACCTCAAGCTGGCTCTTATCATAATCAAAAAAAAATGAACTTAAAACCTGCTTTTGTAAGATTGTGATGATGAGATTACAATTTCAGCAAAATTAGGGCCTTTTGACATTTTAGTAATGTCAGGTTTTTAAGCTTAGTTTTTCTCGAGTGAATAATGCCCATTGGTCTTCTGATTGAGAGAAAAGCTAAGTTTGAAAATCTGAATAAGCTAAAGCTGTGCATTTCTAAGTAATTTGAATATCTCTTGTTATAAGAAATAAACAAAGGCCATTGCACTAATTAGCCAGCTTGCCCAAAAAAACTCAAGGATAACTTGAAGTCTACTTTTTCTTAAGAATGTATAAATGACACTAATGATGCTGGCAAACACAAACGGTATCAACACCAGCGAAATCCCAAATACGGTTATAAACAGCCCCCCAGAACGAAGTGGAGCATCTAATAAGTTTGCTAATAAAATATGACCACCACTGGCATAATTAAACAGTAAATAACCATAGGTCTCAATGTGCAGGTGAACCGATAGAGTAAGAATGAACAATAATGTACTGTTTCGATATAAATCGCTTTTCCAAATATAGGCCGCTGCTTGCATTAGCTCCTTAGGAAATTGCGTCACTATGACGCCAAGAAACACAACGATGGTTAAATAAAACATATGCACTCCAAAAGGTTCAGATTCTATGGTTCAGATGGGTGATTATTTGCTCGCAAAATTAAATGATCCCCTTTTTTTTCAAAATCAAAGTACTTTAAAGCACTCATCCCCAGTAAACTGTCTGCGCTGTCATCTGAAAGAATCACGGCCTTAATATTATGTAGTTGATAAGGGCCTATTTTTAAAACCTTAATACGGGTTAGAGCCCCTTTCGTTTGGCCATTTGCCGTTTTAACAGAGACAATGCGTCGACTGATAAGCTTAGCACTTGCCGCAAGCTTTGGTGAAACAGCAACAAAGCTCGCACCAGTGTCAACAAAAAACACCGTATCTTGCCCATTCACGGATCCTTTGATGGAATAATGGTGATAAGGATCAGAACGAATGATTAGCTCGCCGTTTTGATGACTTACCACACTCAGACTTGGCTTTCGTTGACTGTTAACCCAAAGATTAAAACCAATTAGCAAAACAATAAAAAAAAGGATCCAAACAATCAAATACAAAAAGGCTCTGCCATTTTTCTTCAAGTTAATTGTCTCTTTTCTCCGTAGAGCCATTACTAACATAAGGGGAAGGCTCAAGTTCTTCTATTTCTAAATCATGTTCTGAAGCCATGCCTTCCTGCCAAGGTAAATCTTTATAGCTTCCAGAGTTTATCGCTATAAAAGGGTATTTGATGATTTCAAAGTAAGGAGAATAATCAAAATCCCTCGGTGTAAATAGCCGCGGGTTTCTCTTATAGAGTTTAACTCTGGTATCACCTTCCATCTTCATAATGGGAAGAATTGGAAAATGAACTGTACTAAAGGCATCAGCAATCATCGATGAGCAAATTTCTCTCACCGGAGTTGAAACATCATTGGAAAAAAAGGAGGATCTCAACCCTCTTGGTAAAAAGCGCCATGGCAAAAGCAATCGTGCTAATTCAAAATTTTGACGGATCCCATACTCGGTACCCAAACGGCCAATTGCAAACTTTATAACTGATTGGGCATCTCTCATTGAAATGCCTGTGGGACGACAAATTCGGATGTGGCTATTTTTGTAATTATCCAGTGGGGAGATAATCGTGCCGCTACCTAACACACTTTCGATTAATAACTGATTATTTAATGGACCATCATAGTACTGTAGAACTCGCTCACGACTTATAGGGTTTTCAATGTCATAGGCACGACCTATGTACAATGCAGCATGGGACCAAGTACTTTGAGTAATCGACTTAATTGTCTCACTCACTCGACTCATGCCTTCAACTAAAATTACGTCACAGGGTCGTAGTTCATATTTGATCCGCTCAAAATCACACAGCTGGTAGCCTACACGGTGACTTGGCTCTTTCATCAGCCAATTGATCAATGAGTTTTTTAGTCCATTAACTGACCACATATTTGTTTAGGTCCTATCTGAAGGGAATATACCCAATTGCCTCAATTTCTATGTTAGCATTCATGGGAAGAGCGCTTACTTCAATCATAGCACGAGCTGGATAATTGGTCTCAAACAACTCCTCCATGAGCTTATTGACAAGCGTACTATTGCTTAAATCGGTTAAATAAACCGTTAGTTTAACAAGATTGTTCAAACTACCACCAGCAGCCTGACATACCTCCGAAATATTTTTAAAGATAAGTCTTGCTTGTGTTAACAAATCGCCAGAAATGAGTTCATTCTCCCCTGCTTTCAAAGGAATTTGCCCAGAAAGGTACAGAGTCTCACCGGCTAAGACGGCCTGAGAATAGCAACCAATAGCAGCAGGTGCCTTTGGTGTTGCAATAATGTTTACCATGGTCTCTCTCATCAGTTTTATTAAGCCTCCCCCCCGCCATTTCTATAAATTTTAGAGACCACACGATGTACTCTCACTCTGCGCAAAACTCTCGCTAAATGGGCTCTATTTTGCACTGAAACCAAAAACTGTACATCATTATGACGGCCATCTCTTGGATCAACATTAATGTTACCAATGTTTGCTTCTGCATCAGATATAGCACTGGCAAGAACTGCTAAGACGCCTCTTTGGTTAGCAACTTCAACGGTAATATCTGTCCAGAACTCTCCATGCACGTCGTCAGACCATCCAAGATAAATAAGCTTATCTTGGCACTCGTGTTTACTAAGACGCTTTGCCTTCGGACACGACTCTCGGTGAACAGAAATGCCGCTCCCTGGCAAGATTTCACCCACAATTGAGTCGCCCGGTATAGGACGACAGCATTCAGCATAGTGTAGAACCATGCCCTCTGTGCCTTTAATGGCAAATGGTTTCTCTTTTAGAGTCACTGGATCCAGTGCTTGATAGTCTTCATGCAACAAGCGCTTTGCTACCACAACTGGAACATGATTTCCTGTGCCTAATTGTTTGAATAAGTCATTCTCATCTAAACAATTAAGTTCTCCAAGCAGTACCTGTAAACTCTCATCAGGTAATTTATCCAAACTTGCGCCTAACTCTTCTAACGCTTGACTTAATAAGCGTTTTCCTAGATCAATTGATTGTGCTTGCTTTTGACTTTTTAGATAGTGACGGATGTTACTTCGAGCCTTGCCCGTTATGACAAAATTAAGCCAGGCAGGGTTGGGACTGGCACCTGGCGCAGTTATAATCTCGACTGTTTGCCCATTAGACAAATTCATGCTCAATGGTGCTAATCGACGATTAATTTTAGCTGCAACACAGCTATTACCAATGTCTGAGTGAATCATGTATGCAAAATCAACCGGTGTTGCCCCCTTAGGAAGCTCCATAATTTGTCCTTTTGGACTAAAAACATACACTTCATCAGGAAAAAGATCTATTTTAACGTTTTCAATAAACTCAAGAGAACTGGAATGCTCTAGATCTAATAAACTCTTAACCCATGCCCTGGCTCGTAACTGTGCTTGTGAAACTTCTGAACTCTCGCTCTTGTAAATCCAATGCGCCGCCACCCCATTTTCAGCCACTCGGTCCATGTCTTGGGAGCGAATTTGAATTTCTACAGGAATTCCAGAGGGGCCAAACAAGGTTGTATGTAAGGACTGATAACCATTCGCTTTTGGGATCCCAACATAATCTTTAAATCGTTCGGGAACCGGTTTGTACATACGATGCAATACGCCAAGCATTCGGTAACATAAATCAATGTCCTCTGTTATCACTCGAAAGCCAAACACGTCCATAATTTCAGAAAAAGAGGCTTTTCGCTTCAACATTTTTTTGTATATGCTGTATAAGTGTTTCTGCCGTCCAATGATTGAAATGAATGGCACATCATATTTTGTAGCCGCTTCTTCAATGTCTTTTTGAATCTTAAGCATGACTTCACGTTGGCGGCCTCGAGCGCGCTCCACACCAGTTTTTAGAGCCTTATAGCGAAGAGGATAAAGTGCCGCAAAGCCCAGATCTTCGAGCTCAATGTAGAGTTTATGCATCCCCAAACGATTGGCAATAGGGGCGTAGATTTCCAGAGTTTCAACCGCAATCCGACGCCTTTTTTCACTTGGCATACTGCTTAATGTTTGCATGTTATGCAAACGATCAGCAAGCTTTACGATGATCACTCGAATGTCTCTCACCATGGCTAAAATCATCTTGCGAAAATACTCCGCATTCGCCTCGGCTTTTGATTCAAACTTAATTTGAGTTAGCTTACTAACACCGTCAACCAATTCCGCAACGTCTTGCCCAAACTCGGCAATTAAATCATTTTTACTGGCACTGGTATCTTCTATGACATCATGTAGGAGAGTTGCCATGATGGTTTGTGGATCCATCCGCATTTCAGCGAGCGTGACACTGGCTGCAACCGGATGGGTAATGTAGGGCTCACCAGAGCGTCTTTTTTGGCCATGATGAGCTTCAGCTGCAAATTTAAAGGCTTTGAAGCATTCGGCTATCTGCTCCTGAGATAAGTAGGATCCAAGCTCTTCTTCTAATGACTTAAAATAGCTAAGTTCATTTTCCACTCACTACTCTCCCATGCATCAAAGTGTCTAGCCCCTAGTCGGTCAATGGTAACAGAGGCTTAAGAGTTACCCTCTGTTTGATCTTCATTCATTAAACTCTGTACGGAGTTCTTGGGTTTTAAGTAGTCAGGATTAACATGTCCTTCGGCAATTTCACGTAAGGCAACGACTGTTGGTTTGTCATTTTCCCAGTCAACAAAGGGTTCTTCACCATTGGTGGCAATGTCTCTGGCTCTTTTACTTGCAAGCATCACCAACTCAAAACGATTATCTACGTGTTCTAAACAATCTTCTACAGTTACACGTGCCATAACTACCTCTTGATCTATCTGTTAAAAATTAGTCATTTTACTGATCTTTTAGCAAGTTTGAAAGTAACTTACGATATTTTATTGCTTGCTTCACTTGTTTTAAACGTTCAGCCTGTATGATGTGAATTAATTGCTGCAAGGCTTTCTCAAAGACGTCGTTAACGATGAGATAGTCTGATTCCTGATAATGAGACATCTCAGCAATGGCTTTTTCCATTCGTCGGTCTATAACTTCATCATTATCTTGGCCTCGCGATTTCAAGCGAGCTAACAAAGACTCTGTCGACGGCGGCAAGATGAATATGGTAGAAACTTGCGCAAACGACTGACTCATCTGCTTCGCACCTTGCCAGTCAAGATCTAAAATTAAATCAGTCCCTCGTGCAATTTTATTGTTTATCGTCTGTACAGATGTGCCATAAAGATCATCAAAAACTCTTGCATGTTCGACAAACTCATTCTTGGCAATCATCTCTTTAAATTGTTGATTTTCAACAAAATGATAATGCACTCCCTCTTGTTCACCCACCCTTGGTTTACGAGTTGTATGGGAGACTGTGACTTCAAGATTTTCAAGTGTGGAACAGGCAGCCTTTATAAGGCTCGATTTTCCACCGCCAGAAGGCGCCACTAAAATAAATATACTGCCAACAAATTCTGTCATTTTTTTTATCATAACGGATTCATAACTCTGTGTTTTTTGCATGGTTTTAATTGTTCAATGCATACTTTCATGTCCACCACATTTCCTTATCTAAGTAGGAGTGGTTGATATTTAGCACAAATAGGTTGCATTTTGCACCAATCCAAACGTTTCGTCTGGCAATTAAATCATCTTGGTAAGTTTCTGCAACTTTAAATTGAAAAATTAACGGCATCGTCTTATCAAAGTCAGCCACTCAGTGATCTTTAACCTAGATAAAAGCAATTTAAATGCCAAGAATACCATTTAGTTTTGACAATTAGCATCAAAACTAAATGGGTAGGATTTAGCGCGGGGCCGTTAAAGAGACTGACAACTCCTCCTTACTTGGCATCAAGAACTTGGTTAGCTCTTCAATAAGCTCCTCTATCACGGCAGATAATTCTCGTCCTGCTTGAGAATCCAATAATTCATCTTGGTTGATCCCCCACTCTACGAGTAACGAATTTCTCATTTCCTCCAAAGCCTGTCTATCAACCCGTGTTAAGCTTATTTCCTTACTCGATAAAATTCGTAGGTTATCTCGTATGATCTGTTCTGCATCATCAATCAGTACAAGATATTGGCTGACTTTTTCTGTTCTATTTCGAGTAAAAGAAAAAAAACTTGGTTTTTGATGACAAAGAATGCCACCAAGCAAAGAATGATTTTTACCATAAAGAACTTTGCTGGTCTCTTTGTCATAAAATGAACGAATGGTTTGCAATATAATCTTAACTTGTTGATTTCTCCTTTTTTTTGTAAACAAGCCTATACTTAGTTGCTGGCCAAGTGTTGGACGAACCATAGTCCCCTCCTTTTTTTACTATGGCGTCTCTAACTATAGCTTATTTTTTGTTTAACTGTTTTAAATTTGGATAACCAACTGGTTTATAAGTCATTTTATGTTCATGAATGGGAAAATTTAAAGAACACAAAAAGATTTCGTTAACAGATTGCTCATAAAAAAATAACTTAGACCTGTGACCCTCACCTATCCCTACAGTCGTCGACTAATGGGTCTAAGATCGTCTGCTTCTTTTGACCAGTTTTTATGCTTTCTTAGTTTGCTTAGTTCATCTTGACACCAAGCTCTTCTATCAGGGTAATGTTTTGCTCTGTCTAATCCTGCTTTACCAAATAAAAGTTCAGCCGTAGGCAATCGTTGATTTGAAATACTACGATTAATCTCAGTTATTAAAATATTTCCTGACCGTGTATTAGCGTACTCTTTATGAAATAAAAAAAGGTTTCGCTGATAAGCACAGGTAACTCTAGCAAGCTCAGAAATAATTTTTCGGGCATCTTCTTTTTTGACCGTTTTCTTTTTGGATAAATCATGCAGTAATTGGCGCAAAAGCTGACCTTTTTTTGAGTACTGGGACTGGCTGCTAAGATTCCAGAGACATTTATTAACCAAGTTTGTTAAGGCAATTATCTCACGAGGCTTACATTCCGCCTCATCCGGCTCTTCTTCTAAAGGGGTTGCACTGTTTTCACGAAAAGAGCCCGTCATCATTGTTTTCTTTTTAAGAATGGGACTTGCTTCTTCCAAAATAGACACCATCCCTAACTGTTGTCTACCAAATGCATCTGAAAATTTTTCCTTGAGTTCAGAGAGTCTTGAAATCATGTCTTCTTTTAGATTGTCTTCAAAGTCTGCTGAGTTAACCTTACTGTTTAAGTTATCAATAGACGTTTTAAAGACATCAATTTTTGACATCAAAGATTGATCCATGGTGCGAATGGTATCAACGACACTTCTATCCTCGTTAGTATCTGCTTTAATTTTATCGTCTAATTCATCCAATGTTCTTTTTAAACTCGAAAATTCAATGCTGATTAGATTCAGTGATTCAATCACAAACTCTTTGAATTTTGGGTAAAGCAAGAAAGTCTTATACTGACTAATGAAAGCCTGTAATGAGTCTAGAAGAGTAGTTAACTGCCCAAGCTTATATTGCCTTCTAGGTAATTGATTAATGTGTTGAATTATTTTTTTGTGAAGTTGGAGATAAGGTGATAAATCCCAAGTATAGCGATCTGCAAGATTTCGCTCATTTCCATAAGCGATTCTAGAAATGGTCTCAATTTGCTCATGACCTGTATGAAATTCCGTCTCATTTTTTTTAGCAATTCTTTTGGAGCGAGACGTTTCATCATAATCGACTTCAACTCTATAATCCAAAACGACTAAGGACAGCAAAGGTAAAAACCTAAGAGCGGCTACTTTATCGATTTCACTTGCCTTTGCACTAAGATTGCCTTCCTCAATGGCCTTCAAACAGGACTCAGCTATTGGCTCGATAAACGTTTCATCAATTTCTTTAAGGGTACGACCAAAAGCTTGCTTGGAGGTAAACTTAGATCTAGAGAGTTTGTTGACGATCCTTTCACGTTGTTTACTTGATAAATGTGAAAAAACAATTAGAACATCAATGACGGTTTTAGGTGGGTTGTTCTTTTCAGAAGATTGAATGTCAAATTTAGAAAACTCACTGGCAATTTCTTTGTTATTTTTAAGCAATAAATTTAAGTAATAAACTTGATTGGCTAAATACTCCGTGTTGCCTTCTTTCTTGTAAATGAGCTTAAAAATATTTTCATTCAATACTCTGGCTGTTGCTTGCGACTTTGAAGTTATCTCTTTCATATTAAGAGATTTTAATTTTTCCTCTTCAAAAGAGTCCGAGAGCTCTCTTAAATAAATTTCTACTTGTCGAACAAAGTTCATTAATGAGTTATCTGGACCTAATTTACTAATATCAGGCTCATGTTTTTTATCAAGCAACCGGTTGATCAGCGTAAGTGAAATCGTACAAAGCGAAATTTTTTTATCAAGTCCTAAGCTGTATCCTGATTCAGTATCAACTGGGTATTGTAGGCTCCATAGTAAATTAGACAATGAGATTATAATAAATCTCCTAACCATTAGGCCATATAGAAAGGTTTTGCCCTTACGAAGTGCCCTAATGACATCAAAAACACGCCATCGAGCTTTAAATTCATTGTAAATTTCATCCAGAAAAATTCTTAGTTGTGTTCTAAAAAAAAGGGAAATGGCTCTACAAGTCTTAGCACTTGGTAAGTCACTGACCAAAGGCTGCTCTATCATTCGGCTCATTTCATAAAACTCAGAAACAGAGTAAAAATCACCATCAACGCCAATGCTATCATCTCTTACTCGAGATTTTTTAATCCCCAAATAAGGAAATACTTCTGACTCTACCCCATTTTCATGAAACAAATTTATAAATTGCTGAAACAGCTTTTCTTCATTTGAATAATGAATTGACTCTATGTTTTGCCGTACCAACATTGTAGCAATGTGACTAATGACTTCTCGATCAAAAGACAATCTTTTTTGGCCAACTTCTTCATTCTTCTCGGTATAGACTTCATAGAATTTTTGTGCAACTTTAATACCTCCTCTAATCAAGAGCTCTTGCCCATTCATTACCGGCAGTTGCTGATCGGAAGAAAAAGCCCCTCGCACCATAGAATCTAAATGAGACTTAGCTGACTCTTTAACGAAGTCTAGGCTTGCCCCCTTGGTCATATCAAAGAATGCTTTTCTGAGTACTATTTCAGCAAGCACGCTATCAGTAGACATCCATATCCCCACATTCTGCACTGTTGGGTATAGGATAACAGTGAACCATTACAGGGCGCAATGTCTTATGGATGGCCCGGGCATTCATTGTAAAATCACTCTGCCACATTGCCAAACTAGTATATACCCAAACTAGTTCATTCTGCGAAGCTTTGAATTAATCAGAGCTCCGAGGTTCGTCCCTCTCTCAATCTCAATAGTGTAAACTATTCATCAATCGAGAGAAACAAACCTCAAAGCTCTGCTGTTGTCAAAGTTGTGCTGAGAGTTAGTGAATAACGTTATTTCAGATTCTATCTGAGCAAAGAGAAAGTCGCCTCATTAATGCTTTGAGACGCCGGCATGTTTATTACCTGGCAAGGAGCAAAGTATTAATGAGGCGACTTTATCGAAGTTCAGACTTCGCAAAATGAACTAGTTTGGGTATAGAATGAATGATAACCAATAAGGTTATAAGTTAAATGGTTGAATCATTTGATTTTGATTAATAGGGTAAGCATCATCAATACCAGCACTCGGTAGTGTAAATTTGTTTGCTAGGCTATGGTGGCTTTCAATTTCACCTTTAAAGTCACTTAGAAAGTGTTCTCCGGTGAGTCTATAGAAATTCGATGAGTCATATAGTATGTATCTAAGTTTTGAGAAATTGTTGAAAAAAGGGTTACTAATCCCTTTATCAGCTTCTTTTAATATTAAAAAATTGGGTTGATAGATGGCTTTTTGAAGCCTCATTAAGACAGAACTTGCGCTTTCATTTTGCACAAGACTTAAAATGTAACAAATTTTTCGCAAGCACGCTCTTTTATGTGACAAAGACTGAGCCGTCTCATACCCCACTCCTGTATCATGTATATGACGGGCATCATTCAAATAGGCCTCAAGCTCTATTGCAAGCTTTTGCACTTTATTAATGGTTATAAATGACAATAATTCTCTTTCTTTATAGCGTTCAAATTCAAGCTTGATCTGATGCTCTAACTCACTAAAAGGTGCCCGACTCTCTAATGCACGTTTAATTATCAATGTCTTCTTTTTATCTAACTTTTGTCTAAAGTTGTGATGGAATTGTTGCTTTAAATGCGGAGAGAGCCCCTCCAGTTCTACGATTAATAATTGTGAAATTTTTATATAACTACTTTCTACAAATTGAATCCGTTTTTCATCATTTGCCGCGCTTAATTCCTGCTGTTGTGTTTCTAGAAACCGTTTTCGTTCATCATATAAAGCAAGTGTCATCAGAATTGTTTGAACTTTCCCCTGGGCATTTGCTGTGAGTAATTGAAAGGCATTAGAAACTTTTGTCAGTTTCTCAAACTCACCTTGATAAATATAATTTGCAACCTTTATTCTCTTTAAAGGTAAAACCCTTATGGATTTTGACTTAATATCTTTATCCTCTTTTTCCTCAAGATAGCTTGATGAGAGTTCTGTCGAGGTGTACATCAAAGGTTTTAGCCTCTCACCCTCAAACAGCTCTTCACCTTTAAAGAATGAGTTAAGATAGTCCTCGGTTAAGGATGAATCAAAACGCTGTAGTGTTAAGTAATGCTCTAAATAAAATGATGAAATTTCAGCTATTAATTTTCTTGTAGTTAGATCTGTGGCAAATTTTCCATTTTTCAGTAAACTTGCAATTTTTTCATTATATGTTTCAAAAAAAGATACTTTTTCTCGAGCAAGACTAAGCTCTATTAATAACTTAGACCGTCTCTTTGTTAGCAAGTCCAAGCGACGGTCAAGCCACGAACCATCAAATAGAATATTTAATCTGTCATCAGGAGCAATCGCAAGCTGAGAAACCAGTCCATCAAAGAAAGAAACGCTGAGATCTGAAAAGTTTTTAGAAACAACAGGCTTAATTGCAAATCGCTCCTCATACTGATCAATCATGTCTACAAGTGTACTTAAAAAATCGCTTCTTATTTCAGAAAGACGTGAAATGGCGGCATCATAGCTGACATCTCTTAGGATTGTGAGTTGTTTGGCAGCCTGCTGGTAAACAGAGAGTATTTTTGGAGACGATAGTATAACGCCTAACCATGGCGATTGATTAATGGCTGAACTAATCCATTCAATATGATAAGTTACTGTTCTTGCTTTCTCAGTAACCTCGAGACGCTCATTATCACTCACCTGGAAGTGATAATTTAAACTTTTTATATGAGTTGGTGCATAGAATAATGCGTTGATGGTTTTGAATAGTCCTTCATATTTTATTTCATAACATCCATTGTTATTGTCATTGACACCATTAATTAAATAAGGTTGACCATGGGCATTCAAAATTTGTAAAAAAACTTTGAACTGCTTCTGAATTTCATCTGACAACTGTTTAAAAAAAGGATCAAAAACAAGATCTGTGATTATCGATTTAAGCTTTGCGTAATATAGATAAATAAAAATAGAATTATGGAAATAAGCAATCTGCCAATATGGTTTCCATAGGCCCATCCTTTCACCTTGTTCCCATGCTCGGTCATCTAGTTCTTCAAAGGAACGAGCCAATTGCTCTAGATAGTAGACAGCATTATGGAGACGCTTTAGGATCTTAAAATGCTCTGTTTCTTTTTGATCATCAATTGGGTTTTCAGTTTCAGGAAATGGTACGCCTTGATTATAAGGTCTCAACCCCTCCTGTATCGTATCTGAAAAGAATGACATACAATTATAAAGTTGAAATTTAAATGCCGATAAATCTTCTGATATATTGGCTTCTTTTAACACTCTATATCTAAACTCTTTCTCAATCGGCTCACTCAAGTTCTCAGGCAAAACCCTGTTTTCAAATAAGTTTTTTTCGATTTTATTCAAAAGACTTGCACGAGCATTCCTAAGCTCTAGTGAAGCTGACTCAAACGCTGAGGCAATCTCACTTTTATTGGCAAAGAAGGACCTGGCTTGCAGAGCTTTCTTTTTATAGTTTTTTTCGCTGGTTAGTAATAAGACCTCCTGATCAATTGCCATAAATCTTTGTTTATCATTAGTAAAGCACCGTTCTAATATGAATGTTCTAAAATAATAATAGTGTTTCCTAAGTTGGCGCCTCTGCTCAAGTGTGAATGTTTTGTTTTTCTTTGTATTTTGTTGATCCCATATGCTTATAAACAGATTGAAGTATGTAAGTGATATGTCGACTTTGACAGCCCTTTTTTTAAGCTCACCCACATGCTTACAGATCGTGGTATTTTTATCTTCTTGCTCACCTTGAAGTTCTGTTTCGTCATCTCTACGAAAAATCCTGAGAGCTTCCATTTGCACATCATCTGCAGAAAACTCTCTTTGGGTGTTGTAAAGATCGATACTTTTTAGGGGCAAATCATCTGGTACTTTACCCAGTTGAGAATGATAAATGCCTCTAATTTGTTTTTGATTAAATGACACTAAATAAGATAAATTTTTGGCGTCTTTAAGAAACTTATTTTTTACTTGTGAATCCAATGACAACAATTTGTCCAGATCACCCCTGCCAACCTTACTTCTTATTTGTTGCCACAGTGTTTGAGAGGTTGTAGAACGCACTTTAATTGACTGGAATATCTCTTCATCTAGATCTGGTGAAACCTCTCTAATATACGATTGACAGGCTTGATAATAGGAAATAAATTCCTCTAATTGTCTATCTGACATTTGCGCAATATTGCGATTTTTAAAGTTTTTATTGGAGTATTTATGAATAACCCCCTCTTGGCTTGATTCTTCGATCCCACTAATCTTCTCTAGAGTTCTTAACGCCCAATCTCTATCCCATAGTCTTGCTAACAAAAGAACTTTGCTAAGGGCTGCTTGGTGCTCTTTTAATCGCTGATATGGGTATTTTGCACAGTTAGCTAAAAAGGAATGATCAATCATTGTTTGGTAATGTGCATTCTCATCATTTTCAGTTGGAATAAGGGTATTAATATATGGAAAGTACTCCTTATAATGACTTTCAAGCAAATTTATTAATGGAAGAGAGTAACTGCCATGCTCAAGTAACAATAGCTCTTCTAGCCGGAAGGCCACATCAATGAGAAGTGGCGCCCATTTGCGTTTTAGTTGATCTAAGCAATCAAACAAGGCTGCCTGAATTTCCTCATTTAACAACCCTCCTTGATGACACAAACTTAAAAATCGTTGTTTGATTTGCAAGAGACGTTTGATTTGCTTTAATAACTTTGTGAAAGACAGACCTTCATTACAGATATCACTAAGCTCTTCCATTAAGTTCATAGCGTCAAGCTTAATTGCTTTGACTAATTCGCTTTCTTCTTCCTGACCAATTAAATGATCAGTAATTAGATCAAGGGAATTGTTGATCCAGCGACTAAAATTCATAATAAGGGCCTGATCGTTAAAAAAACCATCGGCTCTTTTTCCTCTACCCATTGAATCAATCACCTGGCCGACACCCTCACCCAGAAGAGCTGGCAAGCTATTTTCAGAAATTTTTGCCATAAACCTATCAGCTCTAATCTGATTAGACTCAGAAAAGGTACTAAATTTATTTTTAATTGGAATTAAAATATTTTCGTGATCCCTAAAACAATCAGCAAAATCTAGATCCAAGTGTGTTGCCAATTGTATCGATCTTGAGACATCCATAAATATGGCTAATAATTGCTCTATGCTAATAGAGCCTATGTTCATGTTCTCAAGCTCATAGACGGCCTTTTCACCAAGAAATAATGCGTTTATGACTTTCTTGGTTTGAGACACCTGTCTAGGATTTAATTCAAAATTTTCATAGGGAAGAGAATTATCATTTCGTTCTGAAAAAAGTCTTTGAGCTTCTTCTTCAATTGGTTGACTATCAAGCCAATTTTCTATTAAGTAGCGGGCATATTGAAGCTGTGCAGCAATACCGGCTGCACGAAACTGCTCAATACAGTCATGAAGATATTTGTATCGGTCTGTTCCTTGCAACCGACGCAAGAGTCCAAACCTATCAAAAATAGGTCCAAGCATAAAATGATCTGTCATCTCGCAAATTAAAGCTAAAAGTACCGATGGATTAAGGTTTAACCTACTTTAGGAGGTAAATAATTTACTTTAATTGGTTGTTTACTCGGTTTTAAAACATACTGATGACTCATATCTGCACTGGATAAATTTTTTGGCACACTCACCAATCGTCCATTTTTAGCAGATAAGTATTCGGTGTTTAATTTAGCACTACAAGAGATAAGACCTAACAAAACCAAAAAGATACAAAAAAGGCGCATACAACTCTCCCCTACAACGCTTCAACAACTTTCTCAAACACAGCCTGTACAGTCGTTTGATTTTCAATTAATAACTCTGTCAGTGGTAATCGTAAACCACCATTAATTTCTAACAAATGTGCCACAAGCCACTTAACAGGAATCGGATTTGATTCAATAAACAAAACCTCATGCAATGGCTGAATTGTCTCTTGCAAAAGTCTCGCTTTGGCAAAGTCCCCTTGTAGCGCTAGAGCACACATTTGATGCATCGCCTTTGGTAAAACATTAGCCGTCACTGAAATAACACCTTTGGCACCTTTTTTGATCATCTCAAGCGTCAAAGAGTCTTCCCCACTCAAAACACATAGGTTGCCTTTACTCAAGCTAAGAATTTCAGAAACCCTTTCAAAGTTGCCGCTTGCCTCTTTAACGGCCACTATTTGTTCAATCTCACTTAAAGCAGCGATGCTTTCAGGTAATAAATCACAGGCTGTACGCCCTGGCACATTGTAAAGAATAATTGGCAAATTGGTGTTTTCAGCGATAAGTTTGTAGTGTTTAATCAGTCCATGTTGGGTGGGCTTTATGTAAGCTGGCGTCATAATTAATAACCCATCAACCCCAAGTTGTTCGGCTTGTTGACTAAATGCAATCGTCTCTTTGGTAGAGTCTTTTGAGGTGCCAGCAATCACCGGCACACGCCCATTGACCTGTGAAACCGCTCTTTTAAAAAGATCTAATTTCTCCTGGGTACTGAGTGTTGCAGACTCACCTGTAGTCCCTGCTACCACAATGGCATTTGTTCCCTTCTCTATATGAAACTCAAGAAGTGTTTCAAAGTCATCAAATGAAATATTACCTTGCTGATCAAAAGGGGTCACTAGCGCAACCATGCTGCCTGAAAACATCGCTAACCTATCTATTTTTTTCTGTGAATATACCTCTGCTGGGGCTAAAAGTCATTCATTATTATGGTGAATCACAAATAGGAAAAAATATCTTTATATCATTTAGTTAACCAACAAAAAGAAGGTATATTGCGCATTATGTCTAATTTTTACTATAATTGAATACAAAATAGATTAGCGTAAGCTTTCTAGTACATGATTCGTGGACATTAAAACAAGGATTGTTATGAATAAAGTTAAACTATTAAGCATCATTGCCTTTTTATCCATCACTCTCTCAGCTTGTACTAACGAGCAAGTGGGAACAGCCGTCGGTGGTGCCTC
>JASBUC010000061.1 GCA_030148065.1 Legionellaceae bacterium
GTTTGTGAGCTATATCTTTCATAATTGTCCGTTTTCGTTTCACGAGAAACTTTTCGAGTTCACCGGTGAACTTTTGATGCTTTTAGCTTAGCACAAAAAAAGACGTTTAACCCAGTATACATGTTCAAATACTGAGCATAATCATTTATGCCCATAATGGAAGTTATGAGCGCAAATCCACTATTTGGTCAGGCGCGGTGGGGTTGATAAAAATAAGAACAAAAAAGGACTCCGTGGATGAGATGAGCAGCGTTACCTTGAATTTCTATTGGCCAAATCAATTTTGGGACTAGCGGGAGCATTTGAAAGGGGAGAGAATGCCTATTGATAAATAATTGTTCTTGCCCTGCAAGCCTGCAATCCGCCATGGATATAAATTGACCACTGTGATAATATTGAAAGCTAGTTAACTTTCTTCCTCCTTCCATGATTCAAACAACGGTTAGAGATATTGATAATGCAGCAACTCTTACTGAGCTCACAGCAGATAATTCACTGATTTATAATATTCCGACACAAGAGGATGTTGTATATTTTCCTCGCAGCGAATTCCATAGTCGTTTTGGCTGTGCCTTTGACATGAATAAAGTAGAAGTTTTTGATACCTATCATCGCAGCAGCGCTAAACGTCTTGCTGGGGTTAAAAAATCAGACTTTACCTTTGAAGGTAATCAGACAGAAGTTGTTCCTCGGATGTTTCCAAAAACCGGTAATTTTTATAATCCGTATCACTTTTCTAAGTATCAAGAAGCAGTCAAATACACGGAGGATGAAAGCCCTGGCCTAAGTAATGCAGGCATTTATGACGCGCTTTTAAAGAGACAGCAAAACCAAGCTAAGATGCTAGCCGAAAAGCTTAAATCAAAACTGCCAAACTTATCGGTTAATGCCGATAACAACTACCCATGTGTTATGGTTGCGT
Source organism: Legionellaceae bacterium (assembly GCA_030148065.1). Classification (GTDB taxonomy): domain Bacteria; phylum Pseudomonadota; class Gammaproteobacteria; order Legionellales; family Legionellaceae; genus JASBUC01. Next base: position 923 of record JASBUC010000061.1, read on the forward strand.
TCCCTAAGCCTGCAGCTGAAAAAAATGTAAAAACATGGACATCATTAATTGGCATATTTTATGTTGCTATCATCAATAAGCTTGTCATGGAAAATGGTATCAATATAGAAACGCACTTAAGAGCTAGTTTTAGTGCGTATAGACCTTCTATTGCTGAATGTGGTTATAGCCTTCGCCTGTCTTTAGGGGTAGTGCCCAATGAGTTTATCAATTGTGCCGTTGAAGCGATAGGCTATATCAACACCTTAATTTCCCTTGACAATACACATAATGAGGATGATATCCCTGTTTGGAAAATTCCAGTAGAAGTAAATGAATTAAGCAATAATCTTGATAGATATAACAATCTTAACGACTCAAACATAAGTACAAAAGAGAATTTATGGGATAGCCTATGGGCACCAGGTGATAAAAGTGGGCGTTCGTTTGCAAGTCAAGTATTTAGAAAAACACATACAGTTGAGACTTTGACAGATCTCATTTTAAATGAATTGTTGAAAGATGATTTAAGAACAATCTTTTCAGATAGAGAAAAAATTAAAAGCTGTTTTGCTATACCGTTGATGAAGCTATTTAAAAATTATGAGTGTACGGGAAAAAGTCTAGGCTTTAACTTAACCCATAATTTGCAATCCTATCAGTGGAAGGATGAAGCAGAGATTAAAGACACTGGCTTTTGGTCAATTATCAAAAAAATTTTCAAAGTATGGCGTTTACCTCAAGAGGATGTTGATAATATAGCTAATTCTAGTCGTACAACACATTTGCACACACTATTAGACCATTTGTCTCATAAGTTTTGTTTTTCACCTTATGCCTATGATGATCTACAAGATGGTTGTGGTTCAGATTCAGAAGAAGAAGAACAGTTAGAGTTAGATAATGAAAAATTGATAACGCTTTATGCAAAAAAATTGATTACAGCAACGGGTATGAGAGCCATTCAACTTAGTTATAATGCAGCCAAGACGCATATGGCAGATAAAAAAATTGACCCCCTGGCTGTTAGCTATGATGCTAAAAGCATGTATTATGAAACTGATGATGCTATAACTAGGCATCCAATTCCTATTGATACCAATAAAAACTATGATGGAAGGAAAAAGGGACATATTGGTTTTTTTGATTTGAATCATTGCAATGCGATGCAAGTTAAAAAGCAAGATAGCATATTAAATATTATATATCCCAAAGATACAATTGCGGTTATTGATACAACCTCTTCAACTACAAGCCAGATGCGCTCAGTCATAAAAAAGCTATTTACTAAACGGAAAAACCTTGAAGCTATCATTCTTGTCTCAAGTGGACTGAAAAACGAACAGGCAATGTCTGATAACAATCCTTATGGCACCGCAAGAATTTTCGCTAAAACTGATACCATGCTCGATGAACTCTATAATTGCTTAGTTGTTCTCGAAAATGACGCTAGTTACTTGCATCCTAAGCTTAGTCATGCACTTAGAAAATCTGCCAAAGATAATGGTATGGTGCCAACAAACCAAACTATATTGCAAGCTAGTCCATAGGGATAAGGGTAATTAATGCTCATTGACGCCTCCCTTTAGAGCTTTAGCCGAGCCCTTGATGCAACGTTGCTGCAAGCAAAAACTCATTTCAACAAAGTGTTTGATTATTGTATTGAAGCGGAATATGGCGATTATAAGTATAAATCCACAATTTAGACAGCTATACTGAAATTGACAAAAATAAGAACAAAAGAGGGATCAATGGATGAGATAAGTAGCGTTTCAGTTAAATCTAAGCAAGTAGTTAGTGAAAATACCAATTATATTCACGCTGCGACGAGTGATAACACTAGAGCAGCTTATCAATCCGACATTAGGCACTTTTTGTCTCTTGGTTTTGATTTGCCGAGTAACCCAGAAGCTTTGTGCAATTATTTAAAGTTAAGCGCTGAAACGCTAAACCCAAGAACCATATTACGACGCGTAACATCAATTAGGAAATGGCATGAGCTGAAAGGGGAGGGTGACCCAACCGATAATGCGTTGGTGACTAAAACCATGCAAGGCATATCGAGGCTGCATGGCAAACCTAAATGTCAGGCGCTAGCTTTAACGATTAAAGACTTAGACAAAATTTCAGAGTATCTATTAAAACAAGAGACGATGACGGCAAAGAGAAATAGGGCAATCATCATGGTTGGCTACTTTGGCGCTCTTCGACGCTCTGAAATTGCAAAGCTTCAATGGGAGAATGTCTCCTTTGAGAGAGAGGGGATAGTGCTAACCTTGCTTGATTCCAAAACTGACAACAAAGGTGAAGGTCAAAAATGTATCATTCCTTTTGGCAATGAAGGTCGTTGCCCTGTGCAAGCATTGCTTGAGTGGCGGCAAGCAGCAAAGCAATGGGATGGCCCTGTTTTTAGAAGGCTTTCAAAGACTGGCCGGTTGTTGAACACTGGGATTTCAGGCAGAGCCATCTGTACGGTGGTTCAATCCGTCGTTAAAGCAATAGGACTAGAAAACCCGGCAGGCTACTCAGCCCACTCATTAAGGCGTGGTTTTGCAACAGAGTCAGCAAGAAGAGGTGCCTCAATGCCAGCAATCCAAAAACACGGTCGCTGGAAAACTACCAGCACGGTAGTAGAATATGTAGAAGCGGGAAGAGCGTTTGATGATAGTGCGGCTAAGGTGCTCTATGACTTTTGATTACAGGAGAGGGTATTAACCTCGTGTAAAGCTTTTTAAGAGCCATCATTTGAAAAAAAAATAGCATAAATGATAAATTATTGATAAACTCTAATTGAGGGTTATAAGGCGATTTGCCAAACTAATGCCTTCTTCAATGCCTATCAGATGAGAGCGGCTGTTTTTTCAAGCTCTTCACATTATCTTTATTAGTCATTTTAGAGAATTTGACTGTTAAGATAAGGTTCCTATGAGCAAAAATATTTGCCATTTCTGTTTAGAAGAAAAAAATGATATGGCTATTAATGGGCAATATAAGACTAAAGGCGATAAGTATATTTACTATCGCTTATGTAACCAATGCTCAAAAAAACTCGCTTCTATCAATTCACGCTCAGACAGTAAAGCTCGTCAGGACTTCTTAACAAGCGTTAAAAATAATGCCAAAAAAACCATTTATAAATAAAGATATTCTCTTTGGTGGTATAAAATTATTAAGAGGTTACTATGGAGCATAATAAAATATTTGTTGGTTCACTTTCAACTGAAACAACACTAGCAACACTACAAGAAACTTTTTCTACATTTGGCTCTATTGAAGAAGTTAACTTAATTAAAGATAGATACACAGGTGAATCCAAAGGGTTTGCCTTCATTAAATTTACTTCAAACTCTAGTGCCTCCAAAGCCCTTGAGCTGAATGGCTCAAAAATTGATGGCTGGTTGATCCGAGTCACCAAAGCACAGAAGAAAAAGGGTTCTGGTGGTGGCTATAAGCCTTGGTAAACTTCAATGAAAATATAACAAAATAGTCATGAAACTTTTAAAAATTAATAGAAACCAAGTCCAAATAGAAGAGTGGGGTAATGCCTCACTACATTTGTTAGGAGCTCTAAGCTCAATTGTTGGTCTGGTTTTAATGTCTCTAATGGTGATGGGTTCCAGCAGCCTACTTAAATGGGTTTCGGTACTTACGTTTGGTGTTAGCTTACTGTTAATGTTTACAGCATCAACCCTCTATCACTTTGAAAAAGACCCCGAAAAGAAAAAAAATCTTAAAATTTTCGATCATTGCGCCATCTTCTTTCTGATAGCAGGAACTTATACTCCGTTCATGTTATTAACGTTACATAGTATTTTTTCATATACCCTGTTGAGCATTATTTGGTTAGTCGCATTAATTGGAACAGTATATAAATGTTTTTTTGTATATCACTATCCAAAGCTATCAACATTATTTTATTTGATAATGGGATGGTTAGCCATTATCACTATTAACCCTCTTTTTCATAATCTGCAGCATGAAGGGGTCTATTGGTTAATCGCTGGCGGAGTGTGTTACACCGCTGGCGTTATTTTTTATTTATGGAAGCGCTTATACTTTAGCCATGCTATATGGCATCTGTTTGTGATCGCTGGTTGTGCTTGTCACTTTTGGTCGATCTATCGATATGTTCTACCTTTATCAACGTAACGTATTGCTTAGCCGCTTCATTCTATTTATTCAGGCAATCAAATGACATTTAAAACTTTAAAATTAATATCACCTCTTGAAAAGAGGTTATCGGAACTTAACCATCTTGTACCAACAGAAATACAAAAAAAATCTATACCTGCCCTCCTTGAGGGAAAAGATGTATTAGCGGCAGCGCAAACTGGTACGGGTAAAACAGCCGCCTTTGCCTTACCAATTCTTCAACGGTTATCTCAAGAAAAGGCTGAGCACAATAATTTACTGATTCGAGCACTTATTCTGGCTCCAACTAGAGAACTGGCAGCCCAAATAGAGCAAGCCATTAAAGATTATGCAGAATACTTATCAATTTCATCTTTTGTTGTATTTGGCGGTGTAAAAATAGGGCCGCAGATTGCTCGTTTAAAGAAAGGGGTTGATATCCTAGTTGCGACTCCCGGAAGGCTACTTGACTTATATCAACAAAAATCACTAAACCTATCTAAATGTAAGTACGTAGTATTGGATGAGGCTGATAGGATGCTTGACATGGGGTTTATTTTTGACATCCGGCGAATTTGCAAGATTTTACCAAAGCAACGACAGACGATGCTTTTTTCAGCAACCTTTTCGACGTCAATAAGATCTTTAGCGAATACATTTGTAAATAATGCTGTTGAGATCTCTGTCTCTCCACCAAACAGTACAGCCAGCGAAGTAGAACAGTTGGTATACCCAGTTGATCAAAAAAGAAAAGCAGGACTTCTTGCTCATCTAATCCATAAAAGAAACTGGGATCAAGCATTGGTTTTCACCAGAACAAAACACGGCGCAAACAGATTAGTGGATCAACTGGGTAAAGAGGGGATTAGTGCAGCAGCAATACATGGAAACAAAAGCCAATCAGCAAGAACAAAAGCATTAGGAGGGTTTAAGAATGGGGAGATACGTATTCTTGTTGCCACAGATATAGCAGCTAGAGGCTTGGACATACATAAACTCCCTATAGCAGTTAATTATGAACTTCCTCAGGCTTCTGAAGACTATGTTCATCGCATTGGGAGAACAGGCAGAGCTGGTTGTGTGGGGTTGGCGTTATCATTAGTGTCCTTTGAGGAGTATCCGAAATTGCTTGGGATTGAAAAACTAATTAAGAAGACCTTGCCCAGAGAATCAATAGAAGGGTTTTCGATTAGCAAGGAGCTTCCCATTTCTCACTTAAATAGAAAGATAACTCGAATTAAAAAGAAAAAAGAAATTACCCAGCCTAAATCAAATACAAAGAAAACAAAGAGTAGAAAAAAACTGAAGGATCGGTTCGTTGAAAAAATAATGAAGACCTTCTCTTAAATCATATACCGACCAAATCAAGCGTGGAACAGCAAAGCTTGTCCAATTATATTGCTCATACTGTATGCTTTAAGTTAAATTATATAGCATACAGTTATGATGTTTAAATAATAGGGGAAAATTATTTTTCGTGTACAGAGGTAGTTTTCTTCTTTGCTTTAGGAGACTTTTTCTTTTTAGCTAGTTTCTTAGCTTCTTCTTTAGCTCTATCTGCTCTAAATTTAGTAAGCATTTTGGCTTCAGCAGTTCTTTCTTTATGTAGAGAAGTCATTCTATCAGTGACCACTTTCATATTTGCCATTTCTTCAGAGATTGTTTTTAGGTCATCTGAGGCCTTTTTAAGAGTATCATTGGCCTTTTCAAGTTGAGCTTTGTTGGCGGCTGTGGGTTTTGATTTAACTTTAGTTGCAATAGCTGATTTTCTTGAAGAAGCTTTAGCCTTAGTCTCTGATGCTTTGGCTTTCTTCTTTTTTAAAGAAGCCATGGTTTTTTTGCAGTAAGCCGATTCTTTCTCAAGGTATTTCATGAAATCGGCTTGGTGTTTGTCTAAAGCTTCAACAGCTTCTTTAACGGGACATCCAGTGCTTTTTGATTTTGCGTTCATTATTTTCCTCAGAATTAGTAAATTAGCTGTAGCATTATAACATATCTCTTTATCTATAATTAAAAAAAGTGTTTTAGATAGAGTTGCCACTTTCTAAAGATATCAAATTTATGAGGTATGAGAATCCATTATTTTCTGAAAGATAATGCTCTAATTCTTTTGGCTCACTGCTTTCTAGTAGGCACTTCATCTCAGGGAAAAAATCAACGAGGGTACACAAGATGGTTTCGTCACTGGCATTTTTTTCTTGTAGCATTTTAACTTGCTCATCAATAGTTTTGATTAATTGTTTTTCGTGCTCAGTGATTCTCATGATGTTAAAGTGGTAGTGTTCGATCATAAGACAAATGATAAAGGCACATAGAAGGTATTGGCAATGGAAAATTTTATAAAAAGACTCATAGTAAATGATGCTATTAACTTAACAAAAGTGAGTAAAGCCTTCTTTTTCTTATGCTTAATTCCATCTTTGGCTTGTTATTTTCTCTGGGGCGTTTGGGGAAAAGAGCAAATCTCCCAATACCTGGTGACTATATTTGGTCTCTTGAGTGTTCCTTATCTTGGAAAGGCTCTTCAAAAATTGGATAGGGAGGCAAAATGAGGATTGTTCTACTTGCTCTAGTTTGCTCCTTTTTCGCTTCATCTTCGTTTGCTGAGCGGCCACATGATTTCCGAGAAGCAAAACGAATGATGCCGGCTTTGTTTGCTAACCATCAAAAGACACTCTATTGCCAGTGCGACTTTAACAACAAAAAACAGGTGGATTTAAAAAGCTGTGGGTTAGAAGTTTTCGCAAACAACTCTAGAGCTAGGCGAGTCGAGGCGGAACACATGATGCCAAGCGAAAATTTCGGGCGCCATTTTCAGTGTTGGCGAGAAAAGATTTGTATCAGCAGCAAGGGTAAACCATATCGAGGCCGAAAGTGCTGCCAAAAAACATCGGCGCAATTCAGTTTAATGGAAGGCGAGCTATACAACCTATGGCCTGCTGACGGACTGGTTAATCAGATGCGCTCTAATTATAGATTCTCTGCACCAGCCAGTGGTGAGAGGGTAGGGAGCTGTGATTTTTGGGTAGACAAGAAAGCTAGGAAAGTCACGCCAAGTGATGATGCAAAGGGGGTTGTGGCAAGAGCAACGTTATTCATGAGTGACCATTATCAAATCCCGCTTTCAAAATCACAAAGAAGGCTGATGCTTGCTTGGCACAAGATGTACCCAGCCTCTAGCTGGGAGAAAGAATGGGCAAGAAAAGTTTCTAAAATAGAGGGATACAAGAATCAATACATTCTTGACGATTAGCAACAAAGCCAATGTTAATACATGTGCTATAATTAACCAACAAGCCCAATATATTACAGTAGAAAATGTCCACTTCGCATGAAGAATTATATGGTTCACCACAAGCTTTCCAAGAATATATTGAATCTGTACGCCACCACCTGGAAGATAGCCTCTATAATGAGCTTATAAAGCTGGTTGATGATGTGCAATTTAATTTAATTTTAAGGTTGTGTTTGGAAACACTAATCATTGAGAAAAGCACTTTAAAAGTTCAACATGAAGCATTTAGAGATTCCATAAAAGATTTGGTTTTTGCGGTTGGGGAAAACTCTGGCTCTGAAATAGTAGAGCTAATTAAGAACCAAATTAAATTAAGAGAAGCCAGGACTAATCTGCACTTTGAGCCTGAGGATGATGAAAGCATTGATTCTTTAGAAGAACAAGGCTCTTTACATGAATACTATCATTTTTTAAGGGAAAATAAAGATAAGTTTGAACCTCAACTGTACTCATTTCTCCTTAACGAAGATGAAGTAAGAGGAGTAACTCATCACTTGATGCTAGAAGTTTTAAGTTACTTAATCACAGAAACGAGGGATAAGAAAATCTCATTGCAAGATGTAAATGATGAGCTTGACTATGATGTGCGAGCAACTAGAGCAGACTTTAATTTTTTATTGTTAAAACTTGATGGAAAAATTTCAGAAGATTTAAAAGGTGAATTATATAGTGAGCAGTATCAAAATAATGCAGAGATGAGACGAGCTGCATTTGCTTCTTTAATAGTCCTACAGGGATTTGACTCTATCTCTCAAGAGCTATTTCAGAATGTCATGTCTCCATCGGATTCAGAAAGTTCTAGCACAGGAAGTTTTAGCTTAGGTGAAGGCAGAATCACTCTTAAAGACAGTGCAAGTATATCAGGTAACGCCACAATAGAGAGTGGCACATCCGTGCTGTCTGAGAAACCATCAAATACAGATGGGGGGGAAGTGAGCTTAGAGCCACACGAGTATTTTGCTAAAGAGAAATTACAAAAGCTCAAAAGTGATATTGAGAGGATTCATAGCTCTGAAAAAGGATTTGAAGTGGGCAAAGGTTTGTTGTGGGGAGGAATAGATTTAATGATTGATGGTAAGAGCAAAAAAGTTCCTCATCACGTAGAACAGTTATATAGGGCCCTAATGGGTTTTGAGGAAAATACAGTTCGCGACTATGCTTCATTATTAAATGAAGCAAGGGCGACTCTACAGCATGCTTTAGAGAACCCTGGCTATGGAAGATACCCCTCAACACAAAGGTTTTATGGGGATCACCTAGATATGATAAACTCACAAGAGACCCCTAACAAACCAGATACTGATGTTCTCGGTCATGGATGATATAGGCCTCTCATCTCTTAAACCTTTTGCTATAATTAACTAAAAAATAATTATCATGTGCGGTCGATTTGTTTTTTATGGCACCCCAAAAGAAGTGCAACGTCAATTCTCGATGCAATTAAGCTTTGAGTTTGAGCCAAGTTACAACATTTGTCCTCAGCAAAACATCATCGCGGTTCTTCGCGAAGAGCAAGAAATTAAAGCAAAACCCGTTGGCTGGGGCCTACAACCAGTTTGGCAACCAGAATCTTCAAAGCGATTGATTAATGCAAGAGTAGAATCAGTGCATGAAAAACCATCATTTAAGCGCCTTTTTTCCACATCGCGCTGTGTCATATTAGCTAATGGCTGGTATGAGTGGAAAAGGGAAGACAAGGTAAAAAGGCCATTCTATCACTTCAGGCAAGATGGAAGGCTTTTGGCGTTTGCGGGACTTGTCCAAAATGGAGGGGAATCTACAACGGGGCTTATCCTAACGCGAGAGGCACCTACCCCCATTAACAAGGTTCACCACCGAATGCCTTTTTTGTTGACCAAAGACCAAATTGCCAAGTGGTTAAGTGTAGCTCATTTCTCCAGAGTTACTCAATCTTCAATTGAGGCTTTTGATACCAGTATTCTTAGTCAGTTTGAGGTAGACCCAAAAGTTAACTCACCACGAGCTCAAGGTTATGATCTCATATTTGAGAAGAGTCACGTTGGTAATTGAGAACTCAACGTATGGTCATATTCTCTAAGGCCCCACCACGAAGACAAAATCCATACAGCTCACAAACCGCGGCATTAACAGCTTTGTTTAGAGGCCTCTTAGCACCCCTTAATTTAACCAAATGCTTTTGAAGAAGCGTTAAGGCAGATTTGCTCGCTGCTGACTTTGGGCAAAGTGGGATCCCGCCACCACTAGTCATTGTGTAATTATCAAGTTGAAGAAGGGAGCAGACAAAGAACCAACCTTCTTTTTGAGAGCTGTTTAGCGCATTATCAATTAATAAGTGTTCCTTTTTTGAAATGACATCGGTTACCCTCAGGGCGCCGTGATCTAGGTTCTCATCGATTCGTAGCACTGAAAATCGTGCCTGCTCTAGTGCATTGACCACTGTAGCATTGTCTTTTGTTTTGGCCTCTTTGTTGTTCTGCCCCCAATAACAAATCGCTCTCTTATTCTCAATTTTACGATAAAGCGCTAGGTAGTCATAAAAGACATTAAGCTCTGCATTGTTTCTAATGATGACTTTTTCGATGTAGTCATCAAAATTACCAAGCTCTTTGGCCCCAGTAATGTCATAGTTTGGAAACAAAAAGTGCTCTACTTCGTGATGATAATTAGAAATATTCTCTCGTTGTGTTCGATATTCTTGATTCAGTTGCGATTTCAAATACGAAGTGCAACTCCCTTGTTAACAGCTAACCTAGCAAACTCTTCAGCCGGCGTTTTGTAATTTAAACACTTTCTTGGTCGGTTGTTAATCTTATTTACTACAACTTGGATTTCTTTATCACTGATCT
>JASBUC010000058.1 GCA_030148065.1 Legionellaceae bacterium
ATGGCCCCCAGGAACGGGCGTGGTGGCAAAAACTCTATGAACAGCACCAACCTAAAACTGACGATCTAACTAAGCTAGTCGACGCCTTCAATCAATTTAAGAGAACATTAAACGACTTAAATTTACCTCTTTATGACCTACCTGCTAATGCACTCTCTGGGATAACAAACTTACGAGTCGGCTGCGAACGAATGATTGAAATCGTAGAATGCGCAAATGAGGGAGATAAAAGAGCACAATGGGAGCAAGTAGCAGAATTAGACTTATCCCAATTTGGGGCCATACGAGCAATGACAGAAAAAAGTGAGGAACGAGCTTGTCGCTTTGCTTGCAAAGAAATGAACTTGACCCCTGAAGAGGTGATTCCTCTTCCCTCTGAACTTGAAGGGGTAAGTGTTCAATTCCCAACACGTGTCTACGATTATTGGGACACAAGTCGCGCAATGGGGTTCGAAGAACAATCAATGGAAGAATATAAAGAAGAGATTCGAGGAAGCATCAATGAAAAAGAAATTCTTCAACTTATCTACAGAACACTCGCCTTTGAGGAACACCGACAAGACATGGAATTCTACCTTGAAAGAGTCAAGACGATTAATGAAAAAATACAAGGTGGAGAACTGCCAGCAAGCGTCAAAACAAACTTAGTACTCTTACTACTAGATACAACCACAGGCAATTACTGCAAAAACTTATCTCCTGAAGACAGGAAAAAGCAACAAAAAAGTTGGGATGCGATGGTTAAACAAATCAGTGGTTTTAAATCCTTGTTATTTCAAGAAACAATTAAAGAAGCTGCCTGCTCTAAGCTAAGCTCACTAAAGCCACCGCCACCTGCTGACATTTGCAATCAAATAGTAACACTTGTTTTTAAAAAATTAACAGATAAATCCGCTTTAGAGAGAAGATTTGCTCGACTACAGAAACTATTAGAAACGGTTGGTGAAGAAGTGTATTTAGGCATGCGTTTTTTAGGCGATGAGATTGATTTTGATCAGTATCTAGCAAAATGCGAGCAATGCTTGCCAACAGAGAAGGCTCCATCAAACGGTGCAGCAGATAAAGAAAACTCTGAAAATGAGCAATCGAGTAACCACATCGACGAAGAGACCTTGGAAGAACGTCAAGAGAGCAAACACCCAATCACCATTATTGGCGTAATTAGCCATTTTGGTTTACAAAATACCGAGGAACACCTTGAAGAAATCAATCAGCTTATAATAGAGATAAACAAGGCCTCTCCCGCCCATAAAATAGTTTTTGAACACGTTCTTTCTAGCTTGCATGACATCGACAACAATAGTGGTTTAACCTCTGAAGATTTAAAAAATTTCCTAACAACACTGCTTGAAGAAATAAACAACCTCTTTAGTGAAGAATCACTAAACAAACTAAGAGACGAATTTAATGCTCTCAATGAAAAACATAGCGAACAAAGCGAAGAAGAGCAAGAAAGGGTTTTTCAAATATCTATGCAGCTAAGAAAAATAGAACGCTATCTAGATCCGTCAAGAAGGTCTGTTGCCAAAATCTATCAAAAAGACACCACACGATACATCGTGGAATTTGCCGGAGTGGCATTTACTAAGCGTGTATTCGAGAAAGTCGAGAAATTCAAACACAAACTCCCAACTGGCTATTTTAATGAAGAAGTTAAAAGAAGCCAGGATGTTTCTTTAATCAGTGATATTGAAAAACTATTTTCAATCAATGATCGAGCCACAGTCGAAACCCTATTACAAAAATTACGATGCAGTAGCGAGCAAAAAAACGACGTGCTAAAAGAACTCCATTTATTATGTAAAAACTTAGCACCCCATGAAAAAGCCGAATTATTTCAACATTTAAAAACAACGTTCTCAACCGATGATCAAAAGCTCTGTTTAAATTTGATACAAACCATTAGAGCTTTTGGAGGCAATCGATTTTTTTTCTATCTTGCTAAGCGCGAGAACAACACTAAAAACAGCGAAGCTGAAATCAAAAAAGCCATTGCCTTTTTAAATGGTTTCCCACAAAGCGTAACATCAAAGAAAGAAAGCCAAGACAGACTCCCTAGAGTCACAAGCAATGAGCTATTTAACGAGCCTCAAATTTGTCAAATTTCACTCGATTTGGTCAACACGCTAAATTTAGCCATCCCTAACCAAGGCGAGTGCTTTGATAACAAAGTAAAGGCGTGCATTGATGGATTAATCACAGCAATTGAGGATAAAGATCAAGAAGAACTCAAACACAAACTCACAGAAATTACACAATACTATCCTTCTCTAGAAGAAAACCCTCTAATAAAAGAGCTTGCGAGTGTGCTTAGTAAATTAGAGAGTGCCGAGCACGAACCATCATCCATAGAAGAAAAAAAAGAAAAATACACTCAACAATCCCCCCTTGATACGCCTGCACAAGCAACAGAAAAAGAACCCTCTAGATTTTGGTCAACATTAAGCTACGTTGGCTCATGGTTGGGCTTTGGCTCTCAAGCAACACCAAAACCGGAATTAGCAAGCACCAAGCAAACACAAAGAGAGCCAACACCAGAAGAGTCACCCTCGTCATTAGAGTTAAAAAGGCACTTAAAGAGTACTAAGACCTATCTACAAGGACTTAAAGTTGAATTAAATACATTTGATTCAGGAAGAGAACGCCTTCTTCAGTCTACTAAAACCTTAATAGACCGCTACCCTGCAGCTAAAACAGACCTAATGACTGTCAGCTCCTTAATCATCAAGGAGTCCCAAGGGCTGCCGAGACTCACCACCATGGTTGATAGAATGACGAGGCTAAAGAGTGAATTGCTCTTACTAAACTCTAAAGACTTAGCGCTTGGGATCTGCAGACACTATGGCAACTCAAGAACTAAAACCACAAAAAAGAACATCGATGATCTGTTTTCTCTACTAGATGATGAAAGGTTTTCTAGCCTTGCCAATGAAGACAAAAAAGTCGTCATCGAAGTCCTGATTAATTTATTAAATAATGGCATCGAGGTGAGTGATAAAGCACTCTCAGGGCTGCTTGATAAAGCCAAAACCTCTGAGACTCCAGCAACACTCAGAGCCCTATACGCATCCCCCCCCTACCCTAGTCTAGAAACACTAAACCAATGGTTTGACACAACCAAAAATAACCAAGAAGCAGTAATGGGATGCTATAAAGAGTGGAGCAAAAAACCTGTAGAACGAGAAGAGGTAAATGGCTTTGAGATTGAAAAAGCAATCTCACAAGCAGAGAAAATACATGGAAAGCCCCTAGATCCTGAGTTAGTGACACAACTATCAAACATTTCTAAGTATTCCAAAGAGTACCAAGACTGCACGCTTGAAGAGTTACAGGATAAATTAACAACACTAAAAAATGCTGAGACCGTTGATAAAGAAGCCTTAACCGCTTTAATGGCTGAATTTCTATATCGCTCCAAAGGCTTAGAGGCAAAAAGTGACTCTGATGAAAAACCGATCTACGGTCGTTCGTTTGAAATTAATACCACGCAATACCTTTCTGTTCATGCCCTATTGACCAATGGCCCCCATACCACGGCCCAGATAGATACCGGCGAGGGAAAGTCTCGCATTATGATGCTAACGGCCGCTTGTCAGTTTGCGCTTGGCAATACGGTTGACTTTGTCACCAGTGATGTCGCACTCGCCTCTCGGGACTACTTAGAGTACCAAGCTTTTTTTAAAGCCATCGGCGCTGAAACCTCTTTAATTTCAGAGCATACGCCCTTTAATCAATATCTAAACAAAGGCATTAACTTTTCTGATGCTTCTAACCTTGCTTTGTTTCGAAATCGCGCCCGTTCCCAAGGTCGTGGTAGTACAGTCATTAATCAAGATTACAACCATCGCGCTCTGTTATTAGATGAAGCCGATACCACCTATTATGATTCCTCTAGAACAAGATACAATTATTCATCTGTCAATAAGACTTTGCAAAACATGGCAAATGTCTACACCGTGCTAGTCAATTTTTTCGAAGATCCAGTAAATGGCACACTCTACCAAGAAGATCTAGATGAGTGTCTTGCAAAATTTAGAAATAATGCTGAGAGTAATCTCTCTCAAGAAACTTATCAAAGGCTACAAGAATTACCCGATTTACAAATTGAAATCTGGTTGCAATCGGCCTTAACTGCGCGCCAAATGATAGACGGTATTCACTTTAATATTAGCAGTGACAACACAGCTGTCATGACCCCCAGTGGTCAAAAACTATGCCGGGAAGCAAACCCTCTACAAGGAGGTAGAGCGTTAACTAACTCTAAATTTTCCCTAGGTGTACAGCAGTGTCTTCATGCAAGACTAAACCAAGATCCTCGCTACACAAATAAGTTTCATATCAGTGATGAAAACCAAATTATTTATTCCTCTTCTAGTAATTCTCTACTAAGTGATTACAAACAAAGTACCTTATTAGGCGTCACAGGCACAGCAGGCTCTTTGCTTGAGCGCCAAGAGGCAGCAGAGCTCTATCGATATGATAACGGGGATCCAAACAGTTTACAAAAGATGAAATTTTTAACGGTGCCCAAACATAACGAACTAAAGCGCATCACAAGACCTGCTCTCATTATGCGTAATGAAGACCGACAACGAGATGAAATTATCAAAGAAATTCGCTTATCGCTTGCAAATAATCAGTCAGTGTTACTGTTTTGTGAAAATGATAAAGAAAGCCAAGCGCTTTTTGACTATCTAAATGACAAGCTCTCAGAACAAGAAAAGGCACAATTAAAACAGATAAATGCTAGTACCAGTCTTAGCGAGGAACAAGAACATGTTGAACAGAAAGCAGGTCAAATTGGCTCGATTACCATCAGCACTAAAAAGTTAAGTCGTGGTACTGACATAAAACTTCATGATAAGACGGATGAGTCTGGCAAAGCTAAAAAAAACAAAGGGCTTAAAGTGTTAACAACCTTTTTACCTAGAGAGCGAGACTACAAACAAATGATTGGGCGCTCTGGTCGCGCTGGGGCAGAAGGTGAAACCAGGCTTATTTTAAACAGAGAAAAACTTCCAAAAGATTCGGCTAATGACTCGCTATTTCTAACGACTGAGGCCAAACTCGAGGCTTTGCAAAGTGCTGCTGACAGTCATGAACAAAAGCATCGACAAATTGCAAACTACATTGATAATGTGTGCATGAACTATACTCATCGATTTCATGGGATCTTTATAGAAGAACTGTATGATCACGCTAATGATACAGAGCTTACAAACATCCAAGACCTCTGGAAAAACTTCCTAAAAGAGAGTGATGATGCCTTAAATACTCACAAAGAAGCCATTGATGCACTATTACTTGAGAAGACAATTGATTATGATGAAGTAAATGAGGAACTTACTAAGTATCAAGAAACTCTTACCATCTCGTGGAACCTTCTTATTGCAAAAACAAAAGATGCACTAAGTGATAAAAGACTTATAAGTCATCTAGAAGAGCCAACGATCAACTTACCTCAACCAGCTTTAGGTACGCTACAAGTTCCTGCATCTCATCCAGAGAGGTCTCGCCCCAAAGTAGTCAAAGAGTATGACCGAGCCTTTGCTGGAAAACCGGTACTCTATGAGAATTATGGGCAAGCCTTTCGTGCCTGGTTGAATAAGCCGTGGTTTGACAATTTAAGAGCTTGGTACAATGGTGAGGGCTTACTAAACCCAAGGTGGGATGCCTACCAAAAAAATAAAATTACCTTTAGGGAAATGATCACTGGGGTTAACTCTAGCGAAGAGCCAGAGCTTGATGACAAACATGCTTCCTCCACGACGGAAATGCCCACTGGTGTCGACTCTAGCACAGAGCAAGAGTTTGATGACAATCATGGTTCCTCCACGGCGAAAGTGATCACTGGGGTCAACTCTCGCGCAAATGAGCAAGATCCCCCCCCCACGAAGGATGGTACTAGGCATGTTGATTCCACCATAAAACCAGACACAAATGACGATAGATTGTCGTCCACACAAGGTCCAAACAAGGACAGCCACCACTCAAGTGAAAGACATTCAGAGTCCTCATTAACCGAAAAGAGAGATGCGATAAAAAAGTTAAGAAAGGCACAACAGCCAGACCAATCAGATCAAATTACTAAAAGCATAAGAAATAAAACTGCACATTAAACCCCAAGCTAAAGAGCGCCTGCCCTCGAAGCCAAAAATATAGAGTCACTATTTGCTTTGTGCTCGCTCTTTGCGCGCTTTTAGGGTCTCTTTGGCATAACACTCTTGTGAAAAGTCCACCACATCAACTTCTTCGCCGCTTAAGTCTAGACGCATCGCACCCATTTTTTGCGACTTTAAATAAGCGCCCGAGGAAGTATAGAAATTAAGCGCTGCACGCAATTGTTTTTTACTAAAGGGAGGAACGGTTAACCGTTGATAAAAATCTAGTAAATCGTCCATGATCCCTAAGCTTAAAGGCCTCACTTCCTGTTTGGTTTTAAAAAAAGCGCCAGGGAAGGTTTCAACAAGCCAATCAACAACGTCCTGCAGATCATTTTTGGGGTTAGTCATAATTTGTATCAACGATGTTAAGAATTGTCGTATTATCCCATACTTTCAGCAGCAGCGCTCGCTAAAACAGCTAACTTTTTGCATCAAATTCAAACAAAAAGACTTAATAGACAAGCATGTTTGTAAGAAATTTCTTACAAAGCCTGAGGAAAAATGCCGAATTCAGGCCTAAAGGGACCCATTAGAATTCATATCTTATTGTTTTTAAAGGATTTATCTAAGTATTGCTTCAGAAAAGCAAAGAGATGAGCCCTTAATGAGCGCTTGAAAAAAGAAGATCCCCTTGATAGAGTTAACTCAAGCTTTTAAGGAATAGAAAGCTTTAACAAAAGGATTTGTTAATCAAAGGGAACTGAACGTCAAGGATGACGAAAGGACAAAGGATTTCCTAAACAAGGATGGTTCTACCAGCCGGGTCAAGAAATTGACTCGGCACCTAAATCAACTGGCCTTTCAAAATCAAAGGCAAATAATACCCCCCTTCTAATAAATTGCAACCATTTTTTTTACGACTATTTTAAGCAACGAAACCGGGCTGACACCGCCAGCCCGACTTCGTCTTGAAGTGGATTACAAAAGAGCTTTACTGACTTTTTCAAACACATCTTTAGAAAGACCTGGCAGTGCCTTTAAAGATTCCAGCTCTTTTTTCATCAAGGCTTGTCTTTTTGGTTCATAGCGTTGCCAAAGAGTGAGCTCCTGCACCAGCCAACTCGCCAGCTGAGGGTTTTGAGGATCAATGTCTTTGACCCACTTACCAAGAAAACGATAGCCACTGCCATCTGATTTGTGAAAGTGTTTTAGGTTTAATTTAACAAAGGCGCCAATCAAAGCACGCACCTTATTCGGATTGTCTTTATTGAATTTTTCATGTTGACTCAAGGCATCAATGTCCGCCAGGATATTCTCATGATCACTTGCGGCCAACACGGAAAACCATTTATCCAACACTAATGATTCATCTTGCCACTTCTGATAAAAAGCATCGCGCGCTTCTTGGAAAAATTCATTGTCTCTTTCGCAAAGAAGCTTAAAGGCGGCTAGTTCATCGGTCATGGTTTTAGCAATTCCTTGTTGTTTTCGAGCCAACATCAAGCCTTTATCGCTGCGGGTCAGATAATATAAACACTGGTTCTTAAGAGCTCTAAGCCCTGCTTGCTCCCCCGATATCTCAGCACTGCTCTCACTTTCTAAAATGCCATACCACTGAATGAACAAGCTCTCTAAAAGTTTGTCAATTTGGCTCTCCCAAGCATCAATAGCACTCAAAATAGCATCAACCTCAAGATTTTTTTGGCCGCTGACTAAATACTCAAAACTTGGTGTTTTAAGCAATAGGGCTTTCAGGGCATTGTCTTGATGCGACTCTTCTAAGAGGTGCTGATAAAGCTCTAGGACCGCTTTTGGCACTTCGTGCTCTGGATTTTCTTCAAGCGCTAAAATTTGTGACTTGGCAATTTGCTTAACTGCCTCACTTTTGGCAAACCCATCTTGCTCGAAACTTGCTAAATCAATGAGGTACTCAAGTGGCAGGTGGCGCTGTAAAATAATGGGGGCTGAAAAGTCTCTTAGGAGAGACACCCGAGGTTTAACAGACAAGGCCTTTATCTCGATGGTCTCGCTCTCTTCTTTTAGTTCAATAATGCTGGACTCTTGAATTAGTTCTTCGCCATCGGGGGTAAAGAGCGCGTAGCGAATCGGAATGTGAAAAGGCTCTTTTTTCTCTTGGCCTGGCGTCTTTGCACAGTGCTGGGTAAATTTAAGGCTAAGGGTGCCATCAACAAATGATTCATCAACACTCACAACTGGCGTACCTGCTTGCTTGTACCAACGGCGAAACTGGCGCAAATCCACTTGATTGGCTGCCTCCATTGAGCCAACAAAGTCATCAATGGTCACTGCCTGCCCATCAAAGCACTCAAAGTAGTGATCGGTGCCTTTGCGAAACCCCTCCTCTCCGAGCAGGGTATGTTGCATGCGAATTACTTCGGCCCCTTTATTATAAATAGTACTGGTGTAGAAATTATTGATCTCTAGATACGCATCCGGGTAGACCGCATGCGCCGTCGGGCCACTGTCTTCTGGAAACTGGTGAGTGCGAAGAATGTCCACGTCTTGAATTCGACAGACCGTTTTAGAATTCATATCTTGTGAAAAACATTGATCACGAAAAACGGTCAACCCCTCCTTAAGGCTTAATTGAAACCAGTCGCGACAGGTGATGCGATTGCCAGTCCAGTTATGAAAGTACTCATGTGCAATCACCCCTTCGATGCCCGCATAGTCGTGATCGGTGGCAAGCTCAGGCCGTGCTAGTACGTATTTATCATTAAAAATATTAAGCCCTTTATTTTCCATAGCGCCCATGTTGAAAGTACTAACTGCGACAATCATATAAATATCCAGATCGTACTCTCGGCCATAGCGCTCTTCATCCCACTTCATCGAAGCCTGTAGGGAGTTAATCGCATGTTGACATTTTTGCTCATTGCCATGCTCAACATACATTTTTAAATCAACCAAGCGCCCGCTCTTAGTGGTAAAAGTGTCTTCAACCACCGCTAAATCACCTGCAACCAAAGCAAAAAGGTAACTGGGTTTTTTAAAAGGATCGTGCCAGGTCGCAAAGTGCCGGCCATTCTCAAGTTCGCCCTGCTCGATTAAGTTTCCGTTTGAGAGCAAGACAGGGTTTGTTCGTTTCTCAGCAATGACTTTGGTGGTATAGATGCTTAAGACATCCGGTCTATCTAGATAGTAGGTCATGCGTCGAAAGCCTTCTGCTTCGCATTGGGTGCAAAACAACCCATCTGATTGATAAAGACCTGAAAGCGCTTTGTTGTTGTGAGGATAAATTACCGTCTCAATGACAATTTCAGCTTGTTTAAAGGGCACTTTGATCTCAAGCTGTGACTCAGTTTGAGAATACTCTGTCTCGGATAGAACTCGCCCATCAAGCATAATACTGCACAACTCTAACTCTTCACCATCAAGGATAAGCCTTTCGCCTTCTTTTAAACAGTTAAGACTCATTTCATTGCGAACGTGAGTTTTATCAGAGAAGATCTCAAAAGTTAAAAAAATCTTGTTCACCTCGAAGCTTGGTGGTAAGTAATCTTTAAGGTAAGTCATTGCGGCTGTTTGTTGGCTCATCACTTTTCTCTCATGCACAGTTAGGGCGCATGTTTAACAAAAAGAAACTTGTTAAATCATAACGACCATCAACTAATCAACGGAATTTTTTATACTCCAAAGAATGCCATTTTTATTTTTTTTAACAAGCTTTTAGTGGCATGATTGCTATAATTAAATTAAGCGACAAATAATTTATTGATAACGGATCATTTGTAAAAAAACTACGCTTTATGAACTAAAACAACAAAAATATAGCTTTAAGGGAGTAAGATTATGAGCACTGTTGAGTTTTTAAATAAATACAGCGAGCGTTATGAAAAAAGTAAAGAAGAAGAACTAAGCCTCAATGAATACCTAGATCTTTGTAAAAAAGACAGAGAAGCCTTCGCTAACCCCGCCGAGCGACTGCTAAAAGCCATCGGCGAGCCAGAACGAATTGACACTCGAAACGATCCGGTTCTTAGCCGAATTTTTTCAAACAAAGTTATTAACCACTACCCAAATTTTGATGAATTCTACGGAGTTGAAGAGCCCCTCGATCAAATCGTAGGCTTCCTAAAACACGCAGCCCAAGGCCTTGAAGAAACCAAACAAATTTTATACCTCCTAGGACCCGTAGGTGGTGGTAAATCATCCGTTGCCGAGAAGTTAAAAGATTTAATGGAAAAAATACCGTTCTATGCCATTAAAGGTTCACCAGTGTTTGAATCCCCTCTGAACCTTTTCTCTTATGCAGAAGATGGGGATCTATTAGAAGAAAAATACAACATTCCAAAACGCTACTTAAAGGGCTTAATGTCACCATGGGCGGTAAAACGTTTAGAAGAATACAACGGCGACATTAGTCAATTTAAAGTCATTAAAGTTCACCCCTCTCGCCTAAAACAAATCGGCATTGCCAAGACCGAGCCAGGTGATGAAAACAACCAAGACATTTCCTCTTTGGTGGGTAAAGTCGACATTCGAAAATTAGAAGACTTTTCTCAAGATGACACCGACGCCTATAGCTACTCTGGAGGCCTTTGCCGTGCAAACCGTGGGATTTTAGAATTTGTTGAAATGTTCAAAGCCCCCATCAAAGTCTTGCACCCTCTCTTAACCGCCACACAAGAAGGTAATTACAATGCCACAGAGGGCATTTCAGCCATCCCCTTCGAAGGAATCATTCTTGCTCACTCCAACGAATCAGAGTGGCAGTCTTTCAGAAACAATAAAAATAATGAGGCTTTCATAGACCGAATAAACATCGTGAAAGTCCCCTATTGCCTGCGAGTCTCTGAAGAAGAAAAAATCTACACAAAATTAATTGAGAACAGCTCGCTGTGTGACGCCCCTTGCGCACCCGGTACGCTAGACATGCTCGCGCAATTTTCAGTCTTAACTCGTCTAAAAGAGCCTCAAAACTCAAGCATCTATTCAAAAATGCGAGTTTATAATGGCGAGTCTTTAAAAGACACCGATCCCAAAGCAAAGTCTTACCAAGAGTATCGTGATTTTGCAGGCGTTGATGAGGGCATGAGTGGCATTTCAACCCGTTTTGCTTTTAAGATCATGTCAAAAGTATTTAACTTTGATCACAGCGAGATTGCGGCAAACCCTGTTCACTTACTCTACGTACTCGAGCGACAAATCGAGCAAGAGCAATTGCCGCAAGAGGTGCAAGAAAAATACTTAAACTTCATAAAAGAGCACTTAACCCCTCGCTACATCGAGTTCATTGGTAAAGAGATTCAAACCGCTTATCTTGAGTCTTACTCTGAGTATGGACAAAACATTTTTGACCGATACGTAACGTATGCTGATTTCTGGATCCAAGATCAAGACTACCGCGACCCAGACACAGGTGAGATTTTTGACCGACAATCTCTTAACCTCGAGCTTGAAAAAATCGAAAAGCCTGCTGGCATTAGCAACCCCAAAGACTTCCGTAATGAAGTTGTTAACTTTGTGCTAAGAGCCAGAGCCAATAACCAAGGCAATAATCCTGTGTGGAACAGCTATGAAAAATTACGCACAGTCATTGAGAAAAAAATGTTTACCAACACAGAAGATCTGTTGCCGGTTATTTCATTTAACGCCAAAGCCTCTGAAAAGGATAAGAAAAAACACGAAGAGTTTATCGCTCGCATGGTTGAGAAAGGCTATACCAGAAAGCAAGTGAGACTACTCTCTGATTGGTATTTACGTGTTAGAAAATCACAGTAAGAGGATGTATGAGCCAAGTAATCGATAAACGCCTAAACGGTAAAAATAAAAGCGCTGTGAACCGACAGCGCTTTATTAAGCGCTATAAAGAACAACTCAAAAAAGGGGTTGAAAAAGCCATTACCAATCGCTCGATCACCGACATCGACAAAGGTGAAGACATTACCATCCCCTCGAAAGACATCTCTGAGCCTCGCTTTGGCATGGGTCAAGGTGGTCGAGTCGAACGCGTGTTTCCTGGTAATGAAAAATTTGTACCAGGCGACACTATTGCTCGCCCTCCCAGTGGCCAGGGTGGCGGCAGTGGCGATGGTGAGGCATCGAACGAAGGCGAAGGCGAGGACGATTTTGTTTTTGAACTCTCCCGAGAGGAATTTTTAGATCTCTATTTTGAGGACTTAGAGCTGCCTGATTTGGTTCGCAAAGAGCTTGCCACCATCGACAGCCAAAAGTTCATTCGTGCAGGCTTTACAAGTTGTGGGGTGCCCTCAAACATTAATGTGGTGCGCTCAATGAAACAAGCAACTGGACGTAGACTTGCGTTGGGTTCGCCTTATAAAAAAGAACTACGTGAAGCAAAACTTGCTCTTAAAAAAGCCAAAGCTCAAGACGATCTTATCCAGGTTAAAGAACTTGAAGAACAAATTAAGCACTTAAAACGTAAAATCAACCGGGTGCCTTTTATCGACACCATTGATTTACGCTACAACAACCGTATAAAAGTGCCAAACCCTTCTACGCAAGCAGTCATGTTTTGCTTAATGGACGTCTCTGGCAGTATGGATGAAGCTAAAAAAGACATCGCTAAACGTTTTTTTATTTTGCTTTATCTTTTTTTAAAACGTAACTATGAGCGCATCGAGCTTGTATTTATTCGCCATCATACTTCTGCCAAAGAAGTCGATGAAGAAGAATTTTTCTACTCCCGAGAAACCGGTGGCACCGTGGTCTCTAGTGCGCTTGAATTAACCGATGCGGTCATTCGAGCCCGTTACCCACAAAACGCATGGAACGTGTATGTCGCACAAGCCTCTGATGGCGATAACTGGAATGCCGACTCCCCTTATTGCCAAGAAATCTTAATTGAGAAAATCATGCCTTTGGTGCAGTATTATTCCTACGTTGAAATCATGCCCCGACATCATCAATCCTTGTGGGAAGTCTATAAAGGTGTAGCCGATAAATTTGAAAATTTCGCAATGGAGAACATTGATAACATCAGTGACATCTACCCTGTGTTTAGAGAGTTGTTTAAAAGGAAAGCGTCATGAAACGAAAAGAGCCTTTATCTCGTGGCAGCGAATGGACCTTTGATTTAATTCAGAAGTACGATACAGAAATTGCCCGCATCGCTTCCGACTTTCGCCTCGATACTTACCCAAATCAAATGGAAATCATCTCTGCTGAGCAGATGATGGATGCCTACTCTTCCGTTGGCATGCCGCTAGGCTACAACCACTGGTCGTTTGGTAAGCAGTTTATCGGGGTTGAGAAAAACTATAAGCGTGGCGCCATGGGCCTTGCTTATGAGTTGGTGATTAATTCAAACCCTTGTATTTCCTATTTGATGGAGGAGAATTCGATTACCATGCAAGCGTTGGTCATCGCTCACGCCTGCTACGGTCATAATTCTTTTTTCAAGAACAATTACCTCTTTAAGATGTGGACCAGTGCTGATTCAATCATCGATTACTTAGTCTTTGCTAAGAACTACATCAATGAGTGCGAACAGAAATACGGAGTGAATGAAGTTGAGAGTCTTCTTGATGCCTGTCATGCGCTGATGAGTCATGGGGTAGATCGCTACCAACACCCACAAAAGCTCTCCCTACAAGAAGAAAAAATACGACAAGAGAACCGCGAACAGTACTTACAATCGCAAGTAAACGATTTATGGCGAACCATTCCTGTTAGCGAGAAAAAAGAAGAAGAGAAGCGAAAAAAACGCTTCCCAGAAGAGCCGCAAGAAAACATCTTATATTTTCTAGAAAAGAATGCGCCACTGCTGCGCTCTTGGCAGCGTGAAATCATCCGCATCGTGCGAAAAATTGCGCAATATTTCTACCCACAAGGCCAAACCAAAGTGATGAACGAAGGCTGGGCCTGCTTTTGGCATTACACACTTTTAAATTCCATGTACGATGAAGGCTTAGTGACCGATGAATTTATGCTAGAGGCCTTACAAAGCCACACCAATGTGGTCTTTCAGCCCTCTTATGACAGCCCCTACTTCTCAGGCATCAACCCCTATACGCTTGGCTACAACATGATGCAGGACATAAAACGCATTTGTGAGTCACCAACCGAAGAAGACAAAGAATTCCTACCCCACATTGCTGGCAGCGATTGGATGACTAGCCTTGATTTTGCCATGCGAAATTTTAAAGATGAGAGCTTTATTTCACAGTACCTCTCACCGAACCTCATTCGTGACTTAAAACTCTTTAAAATCGTCGACGACGATAAAAACGAAGCGCTGATGGTCGATGCCATTCACAATGGCCAGGGGTATCAAAACGTCCGAGAATCGCTCTCTAGACAACACAACTTTAGCTTCATCGATCCAAACATCCAAGTCTACCAAGTGGACGTTGAAGGCGATCGCACCCTGACCCTTCATCACATCCAGCACAACGACCGACCTCTGGATAAAAACACTGAAGAAGTGCTAAAGCACCTCTATCAACTGTGGAAATTCCCAGTCGTTTTAAAATCATTCAACGGCAATGGCGAGCAAACTCAACAATTCCAATGCCCAAAAGAAGAGACAAAAACCGAAGAAAAGGCTGGCGCCTAACTAAAAAGGCGCCCTAATTTTTCGTCATTCCTGAGTGATCCTCATTCCTTCCTGGATTACTATACCGTCTTTGTGATCGGCGGTAAGTACTCGCTTGATTTCTTGTAATTTGAGCCTGTGCTTTTCTTGTTTTAAATACTTCTATGCCAAGTAAATCATTAACCCCTTGCTTTGCATCATCGATACGGTTCTCTCGTTCACTTTTCCGCCTGGCACTCTTGCATTCTTTCTCTTGTAGTACCGCTGCATCTTCAGCTTGGTGCGCTCTAGCTATGTCAGAAAAGACTTTGTCTGCACTTTGTTCTGCTCTCTCTCTATTACCTGCTTTTATCTCTTTTTGAATAATTCCGCCTCTAAGTGCCACACTGCAGAGATCTGCAGTATAACCATCCAGTTTATTTTTTCTATCTGCAACTAATTGTCTTAATGCCTCTTGATTTTCACCTGTAGGGGCTTTTAAAAAATTGAGAGCCGCTTGTAAGGCTGAAATCTTCGATTGCTTATGGTCATAGGTGGTGTTACTACCAGATTCATACCAACCCTCTTGAGTCAGTTCAGGCTTATAAGGCTCAGCTTCTTTTTCTTTAGAGGCCATCTTAGTTTGAATCAAACTACCCAAGGTCCCTGGTTGAGGAGCGTTATCTACAAAAATAACGTTGTTAGGGTTAGTTAAATCTAATCTATACAAAGTTCGCCTAGCAGCGTAGTCAAATAAGGCCATATGGTGTCCAATGGATTCTGTTACTCTCATTTTAGACTAATATAACTTTATTTGCTCATATTGCTGCTGGTTTGTACTATACTTTGGGTATAGCCAATCTATGAGATTTTAATGCCCACACTAGATGATCTTAAAAATCATGTTGCCAATTTAGCCAGTGTGCAACAGTTAACGGGTGAAGAAAAGGAGTTTCAAAAAAAGCTTGGACGCGATAAAAACAAAGCCCTTGATTTTCTATGTGAAAAAATACAAGCCGAAAATGTGAAACTATCAGAGAACCTGACAACTGGAAGCTTAAAGCGGATATTTCTCAAAAATCACCCTGACCGAGGTGGTGATGCAAATGCATTTAATAAAATTGAACCAAGCATAAAAACGCTTATACAAATAGCAAGAAGTTTTGATGAGCGTCAACAAAGCACCCAAGCGCTGGATGCATCAAGTGAGGATAGTCGACCCAATAGCCCTAGCCAAAACACTAGTCACCCATTAGTACATGAGCAAACCATACACTACTTAAGTGAACTTGCCGCCTCCTTAAATCAATTACAGCAAGAAGTACTAGATGATAAACCAATAACGGAAGATGAAAATAACTTACTACTAAAATTTATCGATCTGCAAGATGCTCTTTCTGGTAAAAATGGAAATGAAGTTACACTAAGTGACGTCATAATAGACTGTGCAGACCAACTCATTACACACAATATCAACCCAACTGAAAGCTTAATAGATGGCTGGAAACAACTCTCAAAAGATCAAAAAACAGATAACTTTAGAACAAAAATAAAGTTTTTCCAAGCGCTTAAGACTCATATGGAAAACCAGAAGCTTTGCCGCTCTTTAGTCGCGCAAGTAAACCCTCTTCTAGAAAAGCCTCGCACAGAATATAACCCAGAACAAAAAAGGGTAATTAAACTATATGAAGAGATCCTTACAAGTTTTTGTGAGAAACATCAATCACAAGAGCTGCCATCCCCTGAGCGTGTCATCGCTCCGCACATTGAAATGATTAAAGGGGCTGGAATTGACTTAAAATCAGACCTATTATCTCAGTGGAAAGAGTTAGCAGAAGAAGATAAAACCCCCGAACTAAAAACAGCTTTGCGCTTTGTCCATGAAGCCAAAAAAACACTAGCTGCATCAGAAACACACTGCGCCAATCTTAAATCACAATACCAAAATTTTCAGAGTCAACAACATGATGCCAAACAAGACAACACATCAAGTGATCGCGATGGGGCAAACAGGCGCATGTAACACCGTGCTCTAATCCTTTTTCTCATCTAGTTCCAGCCACATGGCGTTTAGAATCGAAAAAGTGCAGGCAAAACCTAAGCCCAAAATCCAAGAAAAATACCACATAATTACTCTCCAAAATTCAAGATACGAGATACGAGATACGAGCAACCCACAAAGGCGTGGCCTTTGAAACAGTTGACATTAACCCCCCCTACGTTCCACGGACATCCTCCTATTCTACGTTCCGCGGACATCCTCCTATTCTACGT
This sequence comes from Legionellaceae bacterium, assembly GCA_030148065.1. Lineage (GTDB taxonomy): Bacteria > Pseudomonadota > Gammaproteobacteria > Legionellales > Legionellaceae > JASBUC01. The sequence goes on from JASBUC010000058.1 coordinate 16,879, forward strand.
TCCGCGGCTTGTCCGCGGAATCCATGAATCAGAATAGCCTGGATCCCTCGGACAAGCCGAGGGACGTAGGGTTCAACCATGGATCCCTCGGACAAGCCGTGGGACGTAGGGTTCAACCATGGATCCCTCGGACAAGCCGTGGGACAT
>JASBUC010000060.1 GCA_030148065.1 Legionellaceae bacterium
CTCCCTTTAGTCTTAAAGAAACGAAAAAACAGTTACGATGGTAAGGGACAAGTCATTATAAAGTCTGAGCGAGAGCTAGAAGCCCTTTCTGAGAGTCAATGTAGTGATTGCATAGCAGAAGCCTTTGTACCGTTTCAACGAGAAGTCTCAATCATCGGGGTCCGATCTCAAAGTGGGATGAGTAAATTTTATGATTTGTGTGAAAATACGCATCATCAAGGCACTCTCACTTGCACTGAAAACAAACAATTTGATAGTGCTTATGCCCAAGCAAAAGAGTATTTAACTGAAATCATGACTCAGCTTAACTATGTCGGAGTCTGTACATTAGAGTTGTTTGAAGTCAACCAGTGCTTGCTTGCCAATGAATTAGCGCCTCGCGTACATAACAGCGGCCATTGGACAATTGAAGGCGCAGTTACTAGCCAGTTTGAGAATCATCTTCGAGCAATTTTAAACCTACCCCTAGGTGATGTGAAAAGTTATGGCCCTTTCTTAATGAGAAACTTGCTGAGCAAGATCCCCAGCAAAATTAAACTCTTGGCAGAGAATGGCTTAAAGTTGCACGACTATATAAAAACACCACAAAAAGGCCGTAAACTTGGTCATGTCACTGTCTCTCAAAGTACTCACCCACGTACCGCCCAGGAAGTTAAATCAATGGCCACGAATTAGTCGCCAATGATTCCTTTTTCCTGATGATGTTTTTGCACTTCCTCATCCAGACCTGCCGCTTCGGTAAGAGCTGCAACATTATCTTTGGTAAAGAAGCCATCGAAGTGATGGCAGCGCTCCACATACTCTGTAATTAATAAGGATAGACTTGAGTGTTTTGAAAAAATTTGTTTTAGATTAGGTTCATCCTTACACTCACCAAAAACTTTTGCTAAAAAACCAATGTGAGCCTGATCTCTTAGAGTTTCTATCACAAAATCTAGATTTTTCATCTCATTATTGTAATCACCATCGGCCACTTCAATGGCAATATGGTGCATTCGTCGACCATAATTTCTTACAAAATTTTCAGTTGGCATTGGCAATTTTTTGAAAGAATTAATCATAAACGGGGTATTGTTGGCGGTGAATACTTTTGCAGGTGAGAGAATGTCATCACCATGTGGCACTCGGTTGACATTAGTTGAAGAATTCATATCCGAAATATTATAAGCACCCCAGAAATAATAATTGCTAAGACAGAGAAACTCTAAGATAGCATCTTCTCTTTCTCCTGCTAGAATGCGAGTTGCCATGTGATCAACTCCTTTCAGTAGTGGTTTAATACCACTCTCAATAGTAAGCTCATCCACTTCTTGTAGCGCCTTTTCTTCTTCCTTAGTCAGTGAGAAACGCTGTCCTAACTTAAAGGGATCTAGATCGTCAAAATTACCATCGGTATAGCCTATGCTATTGAAGGTGTGATCAGACATGCGGGTAAAGCAAATCTTAGCGCCTGCATAAAATGCGTTCTCGGCAGTCTCTGGATGATGAAACCTAAAGTCATGGCTTTCTAATATTTTTTGGGTTTCTGCAATGTTCTTAGATGAAAAGATCTCACCAACATAGCGAGCATTAAACTTCTCACGAGAGTTTGGGTACATTTTATTGACCCTCATGATGTCATCTTTGAAGTTTGGATCAAGTGGTTCCATCACAATGTAGCGGGGTGAAGGCCGTGTGTTTTTTAAGATGTATAGTCGATGAGTCTGACTCAGAAAGCTTGCTTCATACCGGTAAGGCGTCATGGCATAAAGCTCTTTTAGATAAGCAAGACCATCACCTGTTTGCACTTGCACCACCAGAGCTGCCATGTTTCCTATTAACTCTTCAAGACCGCTCGATTGACGTCGCTCAAAGATTTTAAGACGATATTCATTGAAATAGTCGCTATTTTCCTTGTCACCCTTTGGTTGATATTCGAACAAATTAATCATGAAAACAATCCTTGTTGTTAATCACTAGACAATACCCAGAGTATAGACCATTATTTTTTTATCTGATTGACCTATTTTAAAGCAAGAAACTTACTAATCATTGTGGTCGACCGCAAAATCGGTATACTCCGCCAATTACGAAACAGGGCTAAGATAAGGATCATTACCTTGACAACTAAAACGACTGCAAAACGATTGCCATACATAAGGCTCGCGACTCACCCAGGCCCACACGGGCCTCACTGTCTTCCCATTCATTGGGGAGCAGCCTCTGCCAAAGAGCGAGGCCCACTGATTGCAACCACAACAAACTTAGAGCATCGAAACGTTATTGGCACCCACTCTGGTTCTTATGCCATTTATCGGGCTCTAGCTGTGGCTGCAGGTGATTTAAACCCTCTACACCGAGCTGATTTGACTAATACCAAACCCGCTGAAGCAATAGGGCCGCATGCAAGTTGGTTTGATGAAGATAAAATTGTCTCTCTCGACCCCTTTGGTCATCTTGCAGGAGAAGCGTTTAAAGACTTAATTTCTGATGGCTATGACATACGCCCAAGCATTGCCATTACTAAAGCAAAGCTCAATTTGCCCGAAATTAATCAAGCCATTAGAGAAGGAAGACTCACGCCAGATGAGAACATTTTGAGTGCAAATGGCGATATTTCTGTGACTAAAGCGGCCATCGAGCCAGTTTGGTACCTACCAGGCATTGCTCATCGTTTTGGCATTAATGAAAGTGATTTGCGCCTAACCTTGTTTGAAAACACTGGTGGCATGTTTCCTGAGCTAGTCACTCGCTCAGATCTGGATGTTTTTTTACCACCTATTGGTGGCTTAACGGTCTACATTATTGGTGACGTTGCTGCAATCAATGATGAGAATCGAACAGTCGCCTGTCGGGTGCACGATGAATGTAATGGCTCGGACGTTTTTGGCTCTGATATCTGTACCTGTCGACCCTACCTTATCCATGGCATTGAGCTTGGGGTGAGAACAGCTCAACAAAATGGCGTTGGGGTCATTGTTTACAATCGTAAAGAAGGACGCGCTTTAGGCGAGGTCACCAAATTCTTAGTCTACAACGCTCGGAAAAGACAAGTCGGTGGCGACAGTGCCGAGAAGTATTTTGAGCGCACCGAGTGTGTTGCTGGCGTGCAAGACATGCGTTTTCAAGAATTAATGCCTGATGTGCTGCATTGGCTTGGTGTGAGCACCATTGATAAGTTTGCTTCCATGAGTAATATGAAATTTGACGCCGTCACCAAAGCTGGCATTACCATCAAAGAGCGCATCGCCATTCCTGATGAGTTAATTCCTGCTGATGCTAAAGTAGAAATAGATGCTAAAAAAGCTGCTGGTTATTATTCAGAAGATGGCACGCCTAGCGAAGAAGACTTAATTAAGTGCGTTGGGCGAGGTTTACATGAATAATGATGCAATAAGCTTGTTGCAATCGCCAGAAACCATAAGAGAACGTTCACAGCAGCTCTTTGACCGAGTCAAGAACAATGAGAGCCCTTATTTTAGGCTTGATCTTAGCAGGCTCGATGAGGTTACTAAACAACTAACAAGCCTTATAAACGACTACCCAAGCATTGAAGCCATTCCCTTTCATTCACGCTGGCGTCACTTTGAAGTGGCTGGCATTGATAGGATTGCTTCTCTAAAAAGGAGTGATGATTACCCAACCGATCCTCTCTTACAAGGCAGGAAGCTCTTTGAACTGGTTATCATCAGTGTGCTACTTGATGCTGGTGCGGGTGAGACGTGGACTTACTATGAAAAAGACAGCGGTAAGCACTATAGTCGCTCTGAAGGCTTAGCGGTAGCGTCTTTTGACATGTACCGAGCTGGGCTTTTTTTTGATAATACCCGACACTGCGTTACAGCCAAAAGCTTGGCGGCACTGAGCCTTGACTCTCTAAAGCAAGGGTTTCAGGTCACAGAATCTAACCCCATGACAGCTTTGGATGGACGGCTTAGTCTGCTGCACACGCTCTCAGATGTGCTCGCAAGCAATCAACTAATCTTCGGCGCAAAGGGAGAACTAGGGCTCTTTTATGACTTTGTCATAGAAAAAGCGGGAGCGGATAACAAACTGGATGCCGCGGATATTTTGAAGGCCGTGTTAAATTGTTTTTCGCCCATCTGGCCGGGTCGAGTAGAAATTGACGGGGTCAACCTTGGCGATGTTTGGCAACATACTAGTATTAGGGCCAATGATGCAACTGAAGGTCTTATCCCCTTTCATAAACTCTCACAGTGGTTGAGTTATTCCTTATTAGAGCCCCTTTCAGAGCATGGTTATGAAATTTATCAGCTGGAAAGCTTAACGGGCTTGCCTGAATATCGAAATGGTGGACTCTTTCTTGACAGTGGCGTTATCACTTTAAAAGATGACGCGCTTAGAGAAGCCGATCACCCTGCAAACAGTGAACTGATTATCGAATGGCGCGCGCTAACCATTTGCTTACTCGATCTACTTTGGCAACGGCTCTTATCAACCCTCTCTCTTGATAAGGAGGCTTTTCCTCTGGTCAAAATGCTAGAAGCAGGCAGTTGGAAGGCGGGTCGACTATTGGCTTATCAGAAAAGAGATAATGGCGCCCCACCGCTTAATTTACTAAGTGATGGTACCGTATTTTAGAAAAGGACAAACATGGATAAAAAAGTAACTGAGTTAACTCATCCTCTTATTCAGCACAAACTCTCGATTATGCGAGATAAACTGACAAGCACCACCAAGTTCAGAAGCTTGTGCCATGAAATCGCCATGCTAATGGCCTATGAGGTTACCCGCGAATTTCCAATCATTTCACAGCCGATTGAGACCCCATTATCCAAAATGGACGCCCCTTTTATCGAAGATGAGAAAATAATACTTGTCTCAATTTTACGAGCGGGAAACGCCTTAGTTGAAGGCATGCTAAATCTGCTACCCACCGCCCGTATTGGACACATTGGTTTATATCGCGATCCTAAAACGTTAGTGGCAGTAGAATACTACCTGAAATTACCGGAAGTGGTGAGCGGAAAAAAAATGATTGTTGTGGATCCTATGCTTGCGACAGGTCACTCTGCCATTGCCGCAGTTAGTCGATTAAAAGAGGCAAATCCCAGCAGCATTCAATTTGTCTCCTTGTTAGCGGCACCTGAGGGGATTGAAACCTTTCACTCCCACCACCCGGATGTTGAAATTATTACTGCCAGCATTGATCAAGGAATGGATGAAAAGGGGTATATCTTACCTGGGTTGGGAGATGCGGGCGATCGTTTCTACGGTACCAAATAATTTGCTCTCATGCACACTACACTCAAGATTAGTTCTCTGGGTGTGGTGCCTTGGCAATCTTACGATTTTGCAGGCACTACGGTATGAAAGTGACCTTTCTGCAACGTTGCGGAAAGATCACACAATAAATCAAAATCAAATGCACTGACCACCCTAAGACCCCGGCCTTATTTTTTTGGTGTTATAACACCCCTCTAACAACATTGCTAAGTTATCTTCAGGGGCTCGTCTTCTTCTGTGGAAATAACTCGCCGATGAAACTAGAGAGGGTTGAACCTGGTTCAATTCTTCGAGATAGTCCTCTTTTGTCTCCTCTATTACTGGACCTAATTTAGTAACCAGATCAAGCAACGATTGTGCAAGTCCATTAGGGTTCTCTTTGCATACTCTAATAATGTCACTAACGCTCTCATCTAATCTTTGACTGGAGAGGTCTGGTGTTGCTTCACCTTGGGGTTTTGATGCGTTGTTAAGTAAGGTTGAATAGAGTTTAAGAAAGTTATCGCAGGATGGAAAACATTTAGTAATGTATTCCCTTAAGAGTAGCTCTAAAGGTGCTGCACACCATTTTTCTGCTAAATAACTAGAAAAAGGAGTGCTTTCGGTAAATAGCTCTTGCATTTTCTCGGGACTTAAACAGTCTAAAAGAAACTTCACCCGATTTGGGTTAGTGAAATTTAAATAGAGTAGCTCATTGAGAACTGTGGTAATACTCTCCTGTTCTTTTAAATAAAAAGACACTTCATTTTCTCGGAAACAGTCTTCTTCGGTACATACGTTAAAGAAGACTGACGCGGTACTTGCTTTATTATGCTTATGACTATTGCTGTATCGTTTTACAAACCCTAAATACTCTACGGTCAAGTGAGAGGTGATTTGTGCTAATGTTCCAGCTCCTCGATTAATAAAGTTTGACTCCTCATCTTGTAGGCTAAGTGTGGCCGCATTAATCATAGCATCAGCAAGCTTTTTCCTATCAATTTTACCAGTTAAGGTGAATGACTCATGTGCTTGTTGCGCTTCCTGTAGATAAAATAGAAAACGAGTTAAAGCCATTGCATCGTCAGGAGGGGAATACATTAACCAAGGATCAACCTTACAGTGATCGTTTAAGGCTGAGGCTTGCTGGTCAGTGGATGTTGGGTATCGAGGAGGAAGAATGGGCGCCCGAAAGTCAGGGTAATCGCAAAGGAGTGGAGAGCGTTGCTCACTGGGAAAAATATTGCTATCTAAAAAGTAACCACTGTATTCTAGTTGCAAGAAAAATTGCATCAGCACTTTAATGGTTACATATTCGCGAAAGCAGTCTGCAGGTACTTGGTGGCTCAAGGCCCGCGCTTTCTTCTCAGCAAGCAAGGTTTGTAATTGCAGCAGCTCCTCCTCGCCTACTAAAGAGGACTCACGTCTTTGGCATTCTTCTAAATAACCCTCAATAGACTTTACTTCAATCGGGGAGTCTGAAAAGCATTGTTGATAATGAGCCTTATACCCCTCTAGACACCAAAAATAAACAGAAGAGCCTGGAACTTGCTTTGACGTTAAAGACGGCCCAATTCGATCCATCCCTTGATAAGGGCCTTCAGCAGGTGGCCCAACCCATAGATAGTGAAGATTCATAACCTGAGGTCATAACACGAATTTGTATAATTATAGCTCACATTTGGAAAATCGGTATCTTATTTCATCACCGCGAATTGCATCACTTTAAAACAATCTAAAAGGACAATCTAAAAGGTGTCGAGCCATTTCTTTTTGACATTAATTCATAAAGTTAACTCCTTAGGAATCCCCTCATTTTAGATAACAAACGGTTCGTTATCTAAAATGAGGGGATTCCAAAGATCCTGACGTTTCTAGAGTTGTGTAAAACCCTTAAAAAAGTTACTTGATTGATTTTATTGTATAATTTATCCTTCCTGACCTTTTTTATAGCACTGATTTGGCCATGGCAGGCATCAAAGACACACTCAAAATTATCAATAAAAGCGTTGATGAGATTGAAAAAATTAAAGCGGATGTTAGAAAATCAGACCTGCCAGAAGAGACAATCAACATTCTTATCTATGGGTTAACGCTAATCATATGGCTACCCAAGCTTTTGCTAGAGCAGAAAATTACTTTATTTCGTTTAAAAGAGCTGCTTTTTGGTAAATCACAGAAGAAAGGGGCTAAAAAGCGCCAAAATCGTGATGAAGATAAGAAAAATCAGAACGATGAACATGATGTATCTAAATCATCATCACTTACTACTGATGAAGATAAAACATCTCCACCTCAAGATGACAAACAATCTAACAAGAAGAAGTCAGGTCGCATAGCACAGCATCAATATCAAAATGCAATTGAACATAATATTTCTCATCAAGGCTTAGCTGTTGGGGTGGACTGCCCAAACGCATGCGGGGGAAAGCTTTATAATTTTAGACCGGCCGTTCGAGTCATTATTAAAGGCAACCAAATGGGCATTGCCCATCGTTATACTATTGAAAAATTACGATGCGCTTTGTGTAATGAAGTTTTTACCCCAGAACTGCCTAATGAATTAAAGGGTGAAAAGTATGACGCTAATTTTATCGCCCAACTTGCGCTACAAAAATACTTTATCGGCGTGCCATGTTTAAGACAACAAACCTACCACAAAATATTAGATTTTCCGCTGCCGCATTCAACGCAATGGATGTTAAATGAAAAGTTAGCATCAACCCTCATTCCTATTTTTAATACGCTCTGTCAGTTAACTTCAAACATGTCACTCATTCACATCGATGATACCTCTGTTAAAATTGTTGATGAGATTTGTAGCAACCGAAAAGATCCTGATAAAAAACGAAAAGGAATGTTTACAACAGGAATATTGGGCGTTGATGATAAGCGAAAGATCGGCTTATTTATGAGTGGCCTACAGCATGCTGGTGAAAACTTAAATGACATTTTATCTAAGCGCAAAAGGGATGATGTTGTTAAAATCATGTCTGATGCCTTAAGCCGTAATACCTCTAAAGTGACTAACATCATCAAATGCTATTGTCTAAGTCATGCCTTTAGGAAGTTTGATGAACTAATCAGCTTTTATGAAAAACCCTGTTTAAAAATCATGGATTATTTCTCCAGTATTTATAAGATTGACTTTGAAACCAAAGAGATGACTGATAGTGATCGCTTAAGTCATCATCAAAAACATAGCCAGCCTATACTGAATGACTTGCATGCCTATCTCAATAAACTCATTGATGAAAAAGAAGTGGAGCCTAATGATAGTTTGGGTCAGGCAATTGCTTATACGTTAAAGCATTGGCATGCGTTAACCCAATTCGTGCGTATTGAAGGTGTGCCGTTAGACAATAATGAGCTAGAACGAAGTTTAAAAGTGGCCATTCGTGGCAGGAACAATTGGATGTTTTATAAAACCACCTATGGCGCTTATATTGGGAGTGTCATAACGAGCGTTATTTACACCTGCACCTTATCAAACATTAATCCTTTAGATTACTTGATTGCTGCGCAAGAAAATAAAAACCAAATTGTTAAAGAGCCTAGTGCTTGGCTACCATGGAATTACCAAGCACAATTAAATAAAGCGCAGCACCTTGCTGCCTAACGAATCTTCTTCCAATCATCAGGAATGCAAGCTTGCTCTGGGTTGCCTTGGGCTAGTAAAATCATGAGTTCACTAGCCCTGATTTCTTTAACCCTCGTCACATTACTTGGCCACCAGGAAAGACGCCCTTTACTAAAGCGCTTCTGGCAAAGCCAAAAGCCACTAGCATCATAAACCAGTAACTTAACAGAGGTTCGAGTGCGGTTAGTAAAGCCAAAGACAGTACCACTAAAAGGGTTTTCATTAAGGTGATTACGACAAAGTGCTTTTAAGCCGCAAATCCCTTTTCTAAAGTCTACAGGTTGAACTGCCAATAACAGCCTATGTTGAGGCGTGACTTGTAACATCATTCACCTAAAAAGCTGGGGATTAACACGGTGACAATCGATATGGGTAAAGAGTTTATTTTTAATACGGCCCCACAAGCTCTTTTAAGCTCTATATCACAAACGGTGTCCAAAGACTCTGAAGAGCAGTTCATTATATCGGATGAGAATGTTTTAGCTTCATCAATAGAAACAGCTTCTACAAAATCGACTTTCTGCTGACTTGTAACTTTAGTCAACTGCGCAGAGCTCAAGCAAAGCGCTCTTCTGATCATTGATTTAGGGTAATTATTTAATAATGGCGGAACCATATCCCAAAGGTATTGAGGAATGGGGCCTTGACTAGTGCGATTCTTACGCCACTCACTAAATGCTTGCTTTGTTTTATCTAAAGCACCTTCTTGACCAAACATTATCACCTCAAGTTGGTTAATGAGGCATAAAGCTTATCAGGGGGAGAAACTAGAACCACGCACAGTTACTGAAAGGTCAGGTATGAAAAGACTTGAAGGTCAAAAGCCAAACCATACTCGTGATCATTCCTAGTGCGTGAAATGACACCATTTAAAGGCCTCTCAGCAATAAGCCAGTCATGATTATCTAATAAAAAACTTAGATAAATCTATCACGAAGAAACCCTAAAAATTAGGCTAGTTTTTCCTTCCAATTGCTTGATGCATACGAAGCCAAGATACATTAAAATCTGAAGCTATTAATTTATCAAAATCAAAACACATTTCTTGGTATTCTTCATCTGATAAAAAGTGAGATTTTAATAAGCTCTCACCAATTTCATTTATCCCCATTTTATAAAGGCTACGTTCTTCTTTTGTTTTAAGAATAGGTAAAAACACTTCGTGATGAATTACATCTAGATTGTTCTTAATCATTTCATTTCTAAGGCGGTACGCAATGTCAGAGTCCTTTTGGTTACCATCAAACAACCTCCAAAGAAGAGATTTTAGCTTATCTATACTTTTTAGCTTTGGATAGCAATACGCACCATCTAATAATGACGGCTCTTCGCAGATTAAAACACCACCACTCTTTAAACAGTTCACCATTTTTTTAATAGCCATATTTGCCTCTCCTATGTGATGGAGGACCATACGACAATAAACGAAGTCAAAATTATTTCCAATTGAATCAATATCCATGATATCCATCTGTTCAAACTCAATCCCAGTATTTTTCTTAAATTTAGATTTACAAAAAGTGATTTGTTCATCTGAAATATCCATCGATAGTAGATGGCCCTGCTCACCTGTAATTTCATAAAGAACGCTAGTCATATCACCAGCACCACAGCCTATCTCTAACCCTCTCATTCCTGGCTGCAATTTCGCTAATTTTAAAAGCTTCTTGCTTTCCTCAACGTAAAGGCCATGTTGGATTTGCAATCTCTTTCGGCCTTGTCTCTCAGTGTTTAGTAAATATTTTGAAACCATAAAATGGTGTCCTTTATAATTTCAGTACAAACATAAATAGTATTGTAGCTTATTATGGTTTAGCAGGTGCTATGGTTTGAGAAGATGTGAAAGTCAAAAGCCAAACTAGATTATTCGGATCTTCATTTTCCAAAACAGATTGAGCCACGTGGTACATATCATGTGACTCCACCCGGTAGCTTGCAACACCCGCCCAAGGCATATTCCAAGTTATTGAGATAAACTTACCGCCACTGCCAGCAAGATATAACATGCCTGTTGTGCCTACTCCAAGCTCATTGCTTTGAGTGATATAAGGCATGCTAACAGTCTCTTTTTCAATCTCTTGCCCTTGTTGCGGACTTCGACCCTCTACCCAAGTCCCACGTAATACCGAGTACGCTTCAATGGTAAGAGGCCCATTGGTTTGGTTTTGTATAAGCACTTTAAATGATCGATAGGCTTCTGCAGAACAAATACCAGCCCATAGCATTAGTAATAACCCTATCCATCTCATTGAATACTCTCTTATCTTTATCCCTTATTGATTCTTCTATCGGCAGTCACACCCTTTAACTTTATGATCATCCCTCTCGTAACTTGCACAAACCCCAAATGGATAGTATAACGAGCGTGAGTCACGGGTATTTGAAAGGTTCATGAGTCTATGAAAAAGCTATCATTCTTTACATGCTTCTTCCTGATGGCATCGTCAGCAATGGCCAACACCACGGATTTTGCCATCATTGGAGACTATGGTTCTAGCAACCAAGGTGAGGGAGCAGTCGCGTCACTTATTAGCAAGTACCAGCCTGAGTTTGTGATAACACTTGGAGACAACAACTACCGAACAGGTTGCTGGGAGACGATTGATGAGAACATTGGTCAATACTACTCCAATTATATTGGCAATTATAAAGGAAAGTACGGTAAAGGTGCTGCAGCCAATAAGTTCTACCCTAGCCTCGGCAATCATGATTGGTATGCAAAGGAGTCATGTTTGCATCATGGTAACCTCCCCTACTTAGAATATTTCACCCTCCCTGGCAACAACCGCTACTATGAGTTTGTTGAAGGCCCTATTCATTTTTTTGTTTTAGACAGCGATCCACATGAACCTGATGGCATAGGGAAGGGCTCTACTCAATATACATGGTTTGTAGAGGCTGTTGCTCATTCAAAGGCGCCTTTTAAGATTGTCTATTTCCACCATCCTCCTTATTCCTCAGGTCCTCACGGTGACAATAAAAAAATGCAATGGGACTTTAAAGCCCTCGGTGTTGATCTTGTTTTAAGTGGTCACGATCACAATTACGAACGTATTCTACAAGATGGTTTCACCTACATCGTCAATGGGATTGGTGGTCCCAAAGGACTAAGTAGCAAGAAAACTAAAACAAAAGGAAGCAAATTTTTCTATTCAAAGAAATACGGTTTTATGCTCGCACATGCCGATGAAAAGGTCATGTCTTTTAAACTAATTAATGAAGACGATGAAGTTATCGATAACTTTACAATTATTAAAGATCATGGAGAATTTTCAAGTAGTTAGAGTATACATTAGCTAATGGCGCATCCCGACCAACTTGTAGCCCTCGTTGCCTCAGAGCGAGGGAACTTGCCAGGCCTTAAGAAAAAACCTGCACCATGACGACCAACTGTATTATGAGCTGCTGAGTTTTGTGTTCTCAAATCATCAGCTTGCCGCATAATGCTACGCCTGGCGCCAAAAAACAGAGGCCCTTCTCGATTTAATTCTGTAAAATCAATGATTTTTTTTCGAGTTAGAGTCTTCTTACCATTTTCATCCAACATTTCATCATAGAGATTAAAACCCATAGTATCGATGTCAAGATCATGGATATAATCGGGAGACAAGCGATCCTTTAGCTTAAATTGAACTAAGTTTTTAATATTAATTAAGTATTTTTTATTACCGTCATTATCTCTGACGCTCACAAGAACTTGAGCCTTATAGTCATCAGGAATTGAAAAATGTGTGGGGGCATTTTCACCAAACTCATATGACTTGCTACCCAGACCAGGTCCAATAACTAGACGAATATTATTAGGGGTCGCACCAAGCTCTAACATTCTATCGAAAGATTGTTCTAATACACCTTGTTTAATAGCATGATGAGCTCCTGAAATATAACAGGCAATTTCATGCTCATCGTCAAACATCATAATGGGATGAGCATCACCTGAGGCGCCTAAAACAGCGATGCTTTCATCGCTAAGTGCTCTAAATATCAAGGCATCTGCTTTAATAACAGAAATATCAGAGTCCCTGATGCTCGCGAGCATGTTTGGTTCTAAGCCGACTCTATATGGGTTGCTTCTATCTTCTTCTGTTTGGCAGACATTTTTTGAAGCATCGGCCTTTACTCTACGCAACTCATTGATGCTGCTGCAACTAATAATTAGGGGTGCACTTTTACCAGCATTAGCATAAAAACTAGACATAAAAAATTTATGGGTAGGCTCACGATCTTCAGCCAGCTCTGAAAAACAACGTTCAATGTTAGCAATAACAGACGGAACAGAATCATACCCCTTCCCAATTGCCTGTTCTGAACTGTATAGGTTAATATTTCTTGTCTTTTGACCACCAAGAAGATAGCCTGCCTCACTATGACCATCTTCGTTACTGAAAAAAGCGTAGTTGATGTTTGTTAAGTCAACATCAGCCAATTTATACATATTATCTTTTGACATCAATACACCCAAATATTGCAACGCTTCCATACCAAGGAGCTCTGTATCGGCATGCTCAAAGCTGCATTTGCCCAAATGATTTATATAATATCACATTGTTGATATTTTTACACTCAATTCAGTGTCAGATCTTAAACGCTCGGGAGTTTTCTAGATCTAGGGGCTAATGTGATCACCGACTAAAATACCATTGGCATAGAACGTTCCCGATAAATTATCAATAAAACGACTAACATTTTCTAATTTCTCTGCGGGCAGACATTTATCTAATAATTTGACTTTAATATTAAGTGTTTGTTGTGTGCTCTTTTTCTTATTGTGGTTTTTCGGTCCGTTAGGCTTCAAAGCCTGTAAAGGCTCTACACAGTGGCTTCATACAAAGACTAAAAACATCTGTTAACTATTGCAGAAAAGGTCTTTCTGACCAGTCTGGTTTACTTTTTTTGCAGTGGATTACTGCATCTCCTGCTTTGTAAAGCGGGCGAGATTTCTATACCCATCCTAGTTCATTATGTACCAAGTGGGTGCATAATGAACTAGGATGGGTATAAATAAAGAGCTATTTACTTTTTAGGTTGATTTGTCGAGCTTTGAGGGGAGAGTAAGGACTGTAGGTTTTCTAATAAATGATTAATCCTGTTTGAGGCTGCAGATCTAATATAATCAAAAATAGAAACTAATTCAGGATTTTCAAGAATATCATGGGTTTCGGCTGTTGAAGAGTTAACGCTATTCATTCTAACCTTGTGTTCAAACAGTGAAGTAATGGTCGCAACCACCATTGCACAAATACTGTCATCGTACCAATGTTGCGGGCCAGAGCGTGGCTCCCAGTGAGTGAGAGCTTTTTCGCCTGTAGTTTTAACGTAGGCATTCATATGTGTTCCGGCTTGCTCCCTATTCTCATAAAAATAAGGAAAGCTATTTGTAACTTGCTGCCACCGTCCTCTTACCCCAATGCAGGCAGAAACATTCACATCATTAAAACTCACACCCTCCTCTCCATTTTTCTGTAGTGCTTGAGTGACTAAATTCTGGATAATTATCGCTCTAGCCTCATGCCCACCAACGTAACTTAAATCACAAGGCCCTACTTTAACTAATAAAGTACCAGAAGCAGTGTTTTCAATGATAACGGGGATATCTTGTAGTTTCTTGCTAGTAGTACTTATCTTTAAGCTGTCGTGTTCTCCTCCGTTGTAAGTAAATGTCGTCGGTTTTTGGGACGTACAAGGTGTGGAAGCAAAATTTTTGCTTAATTCTTTATCAAGTAACGCCTTTAAATCAATGATCCCTTTAACACCAAGCTTTAAAGTGTGACTCAGCGAAAAATTAGAGTCTAAGTCATGAGACTCATCACGAGCATCCCCATAGTCAGCATCATCCTCTAAGTCAGCATCATTATCTTCTTGTCCCATCGGGCTCTTCATTTTTATTGCCATATACAAACTATAGACAAAAGATGAGTTAAAATACAACATTCACGCAAGTTTTAGACCACATAAATCTCAAAGCGTAGAAGAAATCTACGCGCAGGTTAAGCAGTTAGCTTTAACATAGACCCATTCTAGTTAATTATGCGGAGCTTTGACTTAAACAGAGCTTCGCATAATTAACTAGGATAGGTATATACTATAATTAGAACATGTCGTTCAACTTCCACTCAGAAAATGAAACTATCAGAAGCTGAGACCACATTCTTAGAAGATCAAGCTGCCATCGCTGACAATCCAAATGATTTACTGTCTCTAATTAATAAGGCTATCTCATGCGATAAATACCATGTTGATAACCCAATAATGCCCTCTCTAAAAAGTCAAAAAGAGATGTTACAAACAATAATTGCTTTACCTGACTTTCTTGACCAAAAAAAACAATTACTTGAGGACGTAGCCCAATGTATTGCCTCGAATCTGATGATGCTTTCTGAAGCCTCAATGAAGGGACAGGGCTGGTACCTAAAATCAATGAAGGCGGTAGGGTACTCTCTTAAAGATGGCGGGCATTGCTTTGGTATGGCTCATATGGCTATGCAGGCGTTTTTAGTTGATGAAGAAATGACTGAATTTGATAAACGTCTTCGACTCATTGAAAGACTGCCCCTGAGCGACGTTGAGAATAATTTTTCTAAGCTCAAAAGCAGTCAACAAGCCTTGCTAGAAAAAGGTGAAATTGAGATCGCAGAAAACATCAATTCATCAATCACAAATATACAAGCTTTTTTTGACGGAATAGCACTTTATCAGAGTACAAGTACCTATACACATCTCTTTGAAACATCCGTTAAGCATCAAGATGCTGAAAAAACCATGGCAATCACGCACCCGGTTTTAATGGACTTAGAAGAAGAGAGTCCTACACTAGTTAGTTGTGATTCTGGTGCTTATAATCAAAGTGAGCTTGAAACATATTTAGAATTATTGGAAAAACATCTGGGTGATAATTCTTTTGCATTAGAATTAATTAGTGCTCGTCATGCAATAAATCTTAATTATAGTGAAAAAAATAAATGTTGGTTATTACTCGACCCTAATAATTTACCTGCTGTGAAATATAAAGATACCGGGTTATTAGCCAAAGCTTTAATGCAGGGGTATAAGCAGAAAAAAGGGCTTGTAATGGAAACCTCTCTTTACACGAAAAAAAAACATGCCGAAAACATGGGGAAAAATCGCTCATCCATGAAAGAAACGCCTGAATACCAAAAATTACATGATAGCGCCAAACTTAATACTGTCTTTGAAGATAACATAAGTCAATTGGAATATGCGACCAAGCGGAATGATATAGTATGGATCCAGGAAAATATTGAATTGCTCGACTTAAATCAAGCCGATCTAACTGGTTATACGCCCTTAATGGCTGCAGCAGAAAATGGGGCCTTAGATGCGGTTAAAGTTTTAACGGCTCAGGGTGCAAATATAAACCAAACCAATAAGAATGGTATTTCTGCCTTAATGAAGGCAGCCTCTTATAAGCACTATAATATTGTTGGCCAGTTACTCGAGGCTGGCGCTAACATTGATGCACAGAATGTTGATGGACACTCAGCATTAACTAGAGCTTGCATAAATGAAGATATTCCAACTGCTGTATTTTTAATTGAAAAAGGAGCTGATGTTAACAAAAGAAATATAGATGATGACGCCACTCTTGATATTGCTTTAATAAAGTGCTGTTCTGATGTGATTAGTATGCTTCTCCAACATGGTGCAAAACCTACTGAAAAAATGCTTTCGAATGCTTGTTTGCTGCGTGAAGCAGAGGTAGTAACAACTTTAATCGAGCATGGTGGTAGATATGGTGTAAAACCTACTGAAGAAATGCTTTCGAATGCTTGTGTGCTGGGTAGAGCAGGCGTTGTAACCACTTTAATAGATCATGGTGTAAAACCTACTGAAAAAATGCTTTTGAAAGCTTGTGTGGAAGGAAATTCAGAAGTCGTAACCACTTTAATCGAGTATGATGTAAAACCTACTGAAGAAATGTTTTTACTTGCTAGTATGAAAGGAAATAGAGATGTGATAACCACATTAATTGAGCATGGTATTAAACCCACTCAAGAAATGCTTTTAAGTGCTTGTTTTCAGGGTCAAGTAACAGTTGTAACCACTTTAATAGAGCATGGTGCAAAACCTACTGAAAAAATGCTTTTATTTGCTAGTATGGAGGGAAATGCAGCAGTGGTAACCACATTAATTGAGCATGGTATTAAACCCACTGAAGAAATGTTATTTCGAGCATGTACTAATGGAAAAATTGAAGTTATCAATGCGTTAATGACTGGCCCAAATGGATTGTCGCCCCAAAAAGAGTTTTTATATGAAGCATGCCTTAATAACAACGATGGTGATGTAATCAAAGCGCTAATAAAAAATCTCCATAAACCAGAAGAACTAATTAAAAGTGCGTACGATGATAATCGAAATGATATTGCTAGAGTATTAATTAGCAATAATGTGGTGCCTGTAGAAATGGTAGAAGAGGCCTGTTTCACAGGTAATGTTGATATAATCAAAATGCTAATAGATGATGGCGTAAAACCAACTGCTCAAATGCTGGAAACGGCATATAAACAAAATAAAATAGACATTTTTAAAGCACTAGTAACACAACCAGGAAATGAGAATGTCAAATTAGTTACAAGTTTAATTGATAGTTTATTCCATGAAGAGTCCAAAGAATTAAAAAGTAAGTTGAAAGATGAACTAAAAATGTCTGATGATGATATAGAAGAAATACTTAACGAAGTGAAATCTAATATATTACTGGAACTCACTTCTGAAAAAATAATTTTACTCTGCGAAAAAAGACTTAATGTCATTATTTTTGATAAACTATCCGAAATATTAGAAAAAAAACGTTTTGTTAATGAAAGTCTTCAACATAGTTATATTTGGAAAAGCCATCTCAACGCAGGAGGTCGTTCTCATAGACCCCCTACCAATAGCAGTAAATTCGATGATGTAAAAGAGCAGTATCAAAGGGTGCAAGGTGATTGTCTAAAAATTGAGGCGGCAAACCCTGTTACCCTTAAAACTCTCTTGCTGGCATTTTCTGAATCATCTCAAATAAAATTAGTAATAGAGGGGCTCCGAAAAAATGAGCTTTGTTATGATATGCTTCCAACGCATCTACAAAAAAATAAAGAAATTATCATCGCTGCAAAATATCCCTATTTAGATTATGTCTTACAATATCCTGAAACTTCCTCTGCCTCATTAGGTTTAATCACAGCAGCAGTTCTCGAGGTGACAACACAGAGTTTTCAGCAAGCAGCAATAATTGCCGCAGGAACAACCACTGCTCTTGCTGCTTACTCAAGTATGAAGTTTTTTACACCAAATTTAAGCAGTCCCTCATCCCAATCCGAACATAGCAATAGCTCGACCCAAACTATACAACCAAGGAAAGACCCGCGATAAGAAACCATTATCACAACCAGACAAGTATGTGAAATATTGTAATTTCTATTGCAAACTCTTTTATTTGCTCTGGGTTATTCTTTAGAATTGCTAATAAATGGCCTAAAAGTTTCGGCAAAAGTGTAATACTTTTCTCATATCGCTTAAAAGCATGTATTCCACCGACAAAACTAAGCCAGAGTCTTTTTTAAAGATGTTAAGTTTCTCCTGAATACACGTTACTTCATATGGTGTCAATACCCCGCAAATTTATAATTGTTATGCTGAACATCTTTTCGTACAGCTTTACGAGCTTATGGGCTTTAACCTAAGTATTCAAATTGCGACTGAACCCTTAGCGCTTATAATCCAAAAACCGGCCCTAATTTAGCATCAAGAGTTGTTAAATCACACCGATGGCACAGTTACCAGAATAGGGAATTGTAAAATTAAACTAGCAATTAATGCAGCCTTTGAAAAAGGTTAATTATTTTTGTCGCAAAACATTCTTTGGCTAATGTCACGTTATTTACAATCTTCAAAAATGCTTAATCAATGATCTTCTGCTGGGTTTCGAATCCTATACCCATCCTAGCTCATTAT
>JASBUC010000068.1 GCA_030148065.1 Legionellaceae bacterium
AAGGGAAGCACATTTATGTGTTACACGCTTTTGTAAAAAAATCTCAAAAGACGCCCAAAAATGAGCTCAATCTCAACGAGTGTTTAAAGCGCTCTCCAATGAAGGGATTAAGATTCAAACCTTCGATGATCAATGTCTCAATGCGCCAACCAGCATTCTAAATCAACAAGGAAAACCTTATTCCGTCTTTACACCCTATAAACGACGTTCTTTGGCTCTTTTAGAGAAAGAACCAGACAGACTCTTTACTTTTCCACTTCCCAAACAGCAGCCAGGACCTTTAATTAAGCTCTCAAAAAAACCTGCTGACACAAGCAGCCAAACACTAAAACCTTCTCATCAGGTTGCCAAACAACGACTGCAACACTTCCTCGCTGAGGATAGTAACACTTATCATCAATCTCGAGATCTACCCGCACTTGCTGGCACCTCAAACTTATCTGCCTATCTAGCGCTTGGTGTTCTCTCTGCAAGACAGTGTATCAACGAACTGTTAGACTATTACGAGACAGACGCTCTTGCTGATCTTGAGATATTAAAGGGTCCTGCGACTTGGGTTTCTGAGCTCATCTGGCGTGATTTTTACAAAATGGTTTGCTTTCAATATCCTTGGGTCAGTCGTGGACAGCCCTTTAAAAAGCAGACCAATCTCTTAAGATGGCAGCAAAATGAGGCTTATTTGCTTGCCTGGCAGCAAGGACAAACAGGTGTGCCTATTGTTGATGCGGCCATGCGACAATTAAATCAGACCGGGTGGATGCACAACCGACTTCGCATGATTGTCGCCATGTATCTTTCAAAGAACCTATGGCTTGATTGGCGGCAAGGAGAAGCCTACTTTGCGGAGAATTTAATTGATTGGGATTTTTCTGCTAATAATGGTGGCTGGCAGTGGAGTGCCTCAACCGGTACCGATTCAGCTCCCTATTTTAGAATTTTTAACCCGATTAGTCAGAGTGAACGTTTTGACAATAAGGGGGAGTTTATCAAAGCATTTTGCCCCGAGCTCTCGCACTTAGATTCAAAAACCATTCATGATCCTCATCATCGAGGCGCGACGCCCAAAAACTACCCAAAACCATTAGTCGATTTAAAAACAACCAGGGCTCATGCCATCGAACAATTTAAAGGGTTAAGGCTCTAAATTTGTTAACAGCACGTCTAGCACGAATGCTAAGGCCGCATTACGAATGTCTTGACGACTTCCTGTAAAATACTGAATGTCGGCAAACGAGCGATCGGTAAAACAAAAGCCAAAACAGACAGTGCCAACCGGCTTCTCTTTGCTTCCACCGCCTGGGCCAGCAATGCCACTGGTCGCAACAGAGAGTGTGCTATTTGTTGCAGCACGCACGCCTTCTGCCATTTTTAATGCAACTGGTGCACTCACCGCCCCATGATCCTTAATTAAATGATGAGGCACCTTTAAAAAATGCTCTTTAGCCTTATTACTGTAGCTGACCACCCCGCTCTCAAACCAAGCAGAACTACCAGCAAGATCTGTAAAACATTTAGCAATCAAGCCACCAGTACAAGACTCGGCAGTGGAAATGGTAAACTTTCGTGTTATCAGGCATTCGGCCAGTCTGGCTATTTTTTCCATTAAAAAGCGCTCTCCCTTAGCTAACAAACTTAAGTCCTGAGACCCCACCAATAATGACCAAAATAAAGACAATCTTCAAAATGCTTAGGCTTTCACCAAAAAAGAAACAACCACAAAGTGCGGTACCTGCGGCTCCCAAAGACGTCCAAATGGCATAAGCGGTGCCTATCGGTAAAGTTTTTAAAGATTTTGATAAGAAATAAAAACTTAAAATGGTAGCAACAATGGTCATCAGCGTCGGCATCATGCGAGTAAAACCATCAGAGACTTTTAGACCCATGGCAAGACAGACTTCAAAAAAACCCGCCGCTATTAATAGCATCCAAGAATTACTCATCACTAGTCCAATGAACGATTAGACTCAATATTGTACACATCTTTTCCTTAAAACCAAGCAAAAAACATCCAGCAATTGCCCCCTCTTCCACCTCCGGCTAAACTTACTGACTTTGATAAGATAATCGTTCGAGTGACGAGAGCCTAAGTCACTCGAGCCAATGTGCAAGGCGTTAAATGATAGAATCTCACACCCCAATGATGCAGCAATTTCTAGGCATCAAAAAAGACTACCCAAACATGCTTTTATTCTATCGCATGGGCGATTTCTACGAGCTGTTCTTTGACGATGCCGTACGTGGGGCAGAACTTTTAGGCTTAACCCTTACCCACCGCGGAAAATCCAATGGCGAGCCCATTCCTATGGCGGGCGTACCCTATCATGCGGCCGATAATTACCTTGCCAAATTGCTAAAATTAGGCGAATCCGTTGCCATTTGTGAACAAATCGGCGAGCCAACCCCCGGCAAGGGCCCGGTCGAGCGACAAGTCACTCGTATTGTCACCCCAGGAACGGTCTCAGATGAAGCCTTGCTTGATGGCGATAACGATAACCTTTTGCTTGCCATCTACCAACAGAAAGAGCGCTATGGGCTGGCTTTAGCTGAAGTAAGCCTTGGCTTTTTTCAAGTTTTGGAGTGTGATTCAAAAGAAGAGCTCTTTGCTGAGGTTGCACGATTAAACCCCAAAGAAATCTTGCTTGCTGAAGAAAGCCCCTTAAAGCCGCTATTAAAAGACCATGCGCTTTGTGAACGGCCACCATGGTGCTTTAGTCAGCATTTGGCAGAAGAACTTATCAAAAAACATTTTCAAGTCCCTGCACTATCTGCCCTGGAAGTAGAACCAAAGAGCTTGAGCGTTATTGCTGCAGGCACCATTTTAGACTATTTGAATGAAACACAGAAAGCGAGTCAACCACGTTTTCGCCGCCTAACACAAGACAACCCGCTTGATGCAATCATCTTAGATGAAACAACCCTCAATAATTTAGAGGTCCTGCCAAAACGGGCAAATGATGCAAGCTCTTTACTCGGCGTGATGGATAAAACGCATACCCCCATGGGAGCAAGACTGATTAAACGCTGGCTGCTGCGTCCCCTACAAAACAAAGCAATCATTCAAGAAAGACAAAAAGCGGTGAAAGCACTCCTAATTGATGAAACCTATGCCCACCTACAAGATGGTCTAATGCCAATAGGCGATGTTGAGCGTGCTTTAACACGGGTGCAATTAAAGACGGCCCGCCCTAAAGATTTATTATTGATTCGGGAAACCTTGCAGCAGATCCCGAGTCTTAAAGAGACTCTAAAGAACCTAAAAGCCCCTCTTTTGGAACAACAAAATGAGGCCCTCTCTCTGCAAAATGACTTAAAAGACTATCTTGAATGCGCCATCATCGACAACCCACCTCAATTAATTCGTGATGGTGGTGTCATTAAAGAAGGCTTTGATAAAACCCTTGATGAGCTGCGCAACATTAGCAGCCACTCGGCAGAGTTTTTATTAAAGCTGGAGCAGCAAGAGAAAGAACAAACTGGCATTTCAACTTTAAAAGTTGGCTTCAATCGAGTCCATGGCTACTTCATTGAACTGCCGAAGTCACAAGCAGACAAAGCCCCCGGTCACTACATTCGTCGACAAACTCTAAAAAACAATGAGCGCTACATAACAGAGGACTTAAAAGCCTTCGAAGAAAAAACACTGAGTGCTAAATCACGCGCACTGGCTCATGAGAAAGCCTTGTATGAAACAATACTAGAGCGCGTCAACCAAGCCTGCTCCCCACTTCGAAAACTCACTCAGAGTCTGGCAACCCTTGATGTGCTAGCCTGCTTTAGTGAGCGCGCCAAACACCTAAACCTCTACTGCCCAACCCTAAGCAGTAAGGCCGAAATTTGTTTAAAAGACGCTCGACATTTAGTCATCGAAAATGCGCAAAGTGCCCCCTTTATTAGTAATGATTGTCTATTAAATGAGCAGCAAAAAATGCTCTTGATAACCGGCCCAAACATGGGCGGTAAATCAACCTACATGCGACAAATTGCCCTCATTGTCATTCTTGCAGGCAGCGGCTCCTTTGTGCCAGCTAAAGAAGCAAGCATAGGCCCTATTGATCGCATTTTTACTCGCATCGGCGCCAACGACAATTTAAGTCAGGGGCAATCAACCTTCATGGTGGAGATGAGTGAAACCGCTAACATCTTAAGACAAGCAAGTCACAAAAGTCTGGTATTGATTGATGAAATAGGTCGAGGCACGTCTACCTTTGATGGCATCGCACTTGCTAAGGCCTGTGCCATCTATTTAGCCACTGTCAGCCAATGCTACAGTCTTTTTTCAACTCACTATTTTGAGTTAACCCACCTTGAAGCCAACTACCCATTAATTAAAAACGTGCACGTTGGCGCGGTGCTGAATAAAGGAGGCATACGCTTTTTGCACCAAGTAAGTCCAGGCCATGCTAATAAAAGCTATGGTTTGGAGGTAGCAAAGCTTGCCGGAATTCCAGCAGAACTTCTGCAACTTGCCAAGACGCATTTGAGTCTATTAGAAGAGAATTCGCTTCAAGACACTAAGCACAAAGAACCAAAGCCGAACTCGGTTTTACCTAAGCAAGTAGAAAAAAGCGAAGAAAAGCAAGAAAGCCCTGTAGAAAAATGGCTTAAAACCTGTAATCCTGATCATCTATCACCAATGGACGCACTGCAGAGCTTGTATCATTTAAAGTCTTTGGAAAAACAAAATGCTTAAAAATAAAACATTTGTCATTTGTGGCGCAACTGGCACCATCGGAAAAAGCTTAAGCTTAATGCTGGCAAGTAAGGGCGCTAAGTTAATTCTAATAGCCAAAAATAAAGAGCGACTTCGCAAACTTGGCGAGCACCTAATTAAGCGCCATCAGCATGATCCCTTACTCTGCCCTATTGATTTTTTGACCATGCAACCCAATGATGCCAAAGATTTATTCGATGAAATAGGAAACTATACCGAGACACTTGATGGCCTTATACACGCAGCAGGCCTCGCCCCGCCTCTGTGCCCTGTTAGCGAGCTAAGTAGTAAAGACTATTTAAATACCCTACAAGTGAACGCGCACGCTAAATTCTACCTAAGCCAGCAAGCCATTCCTTACTTAAAAAAGAGACCCAAGGGCCAACTTATTTTTTGTGAGCCCAAGCAGTCTAACCATAAAGCCTTTCATCTTTTGGAACAAATGACCCAGCAAATGATTAACGCTTATGTCACAACACTCAATGAAGAGTCCGAACAAACCTCATTAAAAGCAACGATGTTGTCCCTACCTGCCATTAACAGCCCCTATCGACAAAAAGGCTACCCCTTCGAGGATAAATCAAACAATTACCAAGCCAAAGATTTAGAGAAGATTTGGATGTCATTGTTTGCCAATGAAGACACTGATACACTCCAGGCGCTCGCGAATGCGTAAGCAAGTTTTCTTGCTTAGTTTGCTCTTTGCCAGCACAAGCTTTGCTTTGCCTGAAATTAGTGTTGATAATTTAGAGAGCAAAGACATCAATCACTCTCTGCAATTAACCATTCAATCCTTAGAAGGTTCAAAATCCTTTCAAGAGTTGACAAGTCGCCGACCTCAACAAGCAAAAAAGCTCTTGGTGCAACAATTACAAGAGAGTTTAAAGCCCTATGGTTACTTTCAAGCCCGAGTGACACAAGTCAGCGCCTGGCATTTTGCAGTCCAATTAAACCAACGCGTGTTCTTTAATCAAATTTCTGTCAGTGTCGAGGGCAATCAGAAAGCCTATCTTATGGCACACTTTCAAAAAAATAACTTGCCTAAAATTAAAAAAGGAGAGCCCTTTTCATCCAAACGCTATCAAAAAGCCAAAGACAAACTACTAGAGGTTTGTGAGCGACATGGCTTTATCAAAGCGCGTTTTGCAAAAAGCCAGGTGGTGGTTGACTTAACGGCGCACACAGCCAATGTTAATCTCATTATCCAACCAGGCAAGCGATATTATTTTGGCGACATCAACTTTTCAGACACGGTCTACCCAAACGAGTTCCTAAGGCGTTATGCCCCATTTAAGAAAGGCACCCCCTTTAGTCAGGAAAAACTCTTTGCCTTTGAACAAAACCTGCAAAGCACACCCTATTTTCGGAAAGTGTCCATCCTGCCGGATGAGAAAGAGAGCGTCTTTATTCCACTTGCAGTCACCGTCTCAGACGCACCCAAACAACAGTACTTATTTGGCGCAGGCTTTGGTACTGACACAGGCGTTAGAGGGCGAGCAGGTCTGCTACGCTTATTTGAAAATGGTCACACCTTACAAACAGAGCTGCAGCTTTCTCAACGAGAAAATAACCTGCAAGCTCAGTACCTTATTCCAGGTGAAGTCCCTTACAAACAACAAACCAGCTTCAATGCCAACATTTTCCACACAAACTATGAGTCTGGGACCAGTGATGCTGGTTTGATTTCTATTAATCGCTTAAGAAACGAGAAAACGCATCAATTTGAGCTAAGCTTAAATGCGCTCTATGAAGACTATCAATACACCGATCGCCAAGAAAAGCATGGCTTTTTCATCTACCCTACCGGCCGCTACTCAAGATTTAAACGAAGCGATCCACTCTTTTCAAAAGAAGGCTATAGCCTAACCGTGCAAGCACTTGCCGCCAGCCAGTCACTGCTAAGTGATGAAAATTTGTTTCAAACCAGCCTTGATTTGAAAACCGCCTTTTGGTTAAAACAAACTCGCACTCGCTTCTTTTTAAGAGGCACGGCAGGCCTTACCGAGACGAGTAACATTTACAACATTCCTCTTAGTTTGCAGCAACTACTCGGTGGCGCTAATAATTTAGACGCCTATCAATACCAAAGCATTGGCCCTGGTGAGTATCTTCTTTTTGGGCGCGCTGAAATACAACAAGAGTTCAAAGAAGACTGGTTTATAACCACAAGCTACGCTGTCGGCGACGTCTACCGACCACAACCATTTTCTGAAAAAAGAAGCATCGGGGTTGGACTTATGTATGCCTCCCCCATAGGGCTTGTTAAAGCAGGCGTTGCTAAGGCTCTGGATTTAACTGGGGAGCCATTAAAACTTATTTTTAGCATGGGGCCAGATCTATGAAGCTTCTCTCCTTTAAAACTCTAAGAATGACCCTCTACTGCCTGATTCTAACCGTCATCAGCCTCTTTCTATTTTTCTTTGGCTCAGAGCTTGGGTTAAAAACAACGGCTTTTGTTTTAAATAAGTCAAAGCTGATTCGCATAGGTAACACCCACGGTACCTTGTTAACTGGTGCTAAATTTGACTCCCTAGAGTTTGAAAGTGAGGCCATAACGATACAAGTTAAAGCTTTCATCTTTTCAGTGAATTTACCAGCACTACTACGGGGAGAGCTCTATTCAAAAGGCTTGAAAGCCAAAAGCATCTTAGTTGAATTAAGCCCAGTCTTATTAGAGAACTATAATGTTTCGATTATTGACCCTGCTGCAACAATATCCCTGCAACAATTTAGCAGCAATTTAAGTGTCAATGGCACACACCTTGCACTCGAAAACATTCATTTTCAGAGCAACCATCAGCGCTGGCAGGGAAATGGATTTATTCCTTTCAATCAAGATAAAAACAGTACCCTCAAGCTTAACAATACACAAAATCCTAGCGAGTTTATCAAGATTCACCAAAAGGACACAGAGCTTCACTTAAGCATCGCAATAAAGCACTTATTAACCCTACAAGGAACGATTGATACCTTTTTTACAAAAGGGCACTCCACCATCAAGGCAAACCTCTATAAGATTCAGATTAAACAAAATGAGCAAACCTTAGAACTAGTCGACAATGCCGTTCTCCTAGAGGGTACTTTGCAAGACTATCAACTCAAACTTCAAAGCAAAGCACTTATCAATCACTCTCCTCTACCCTACTTTATTAATGTTGAAACCAGTGGCAATCCACAACAATTAAGCATCAAAAACGCCGTAATACGCCATCAAGCAGGCAAGCTTAACGTCAATGGACGCATTCATTTTTCACCAACTCTTTCCTGGCAATTAAACGCATCAGCCAATAATTTTTCACCAAACATACTAGAGCCTGCCACCTTAAGATCCATTAACCTCTCCGTTCGCTCTGTTGGAGGGGTGCAAAATGAGCAGCTGACTCAAGAGACTGTGATTAACAACCTTAGGTTTAATTTAAATGGCGAGTCTTTTCAAGGAACAGCAAAGCTCTCAAACACCTTAATCAACGCAAGCCTCTCTAACAAAAAAAATCGCTTTAGCATAAGTGGTGATCTGCAAAGAACTCTTCAGGGGCATGCAAGCATCAATAATTATCGTTTTATCACGCCCTCACTAAAGGCACTGCATGGACAAACTGAACTTAAATTTGAAAAAGATGAACACCGTTCCATTCGATTTGGCCTGCAGAGTAAAAAGCTGCGTTATGACTTTCAATATGGCAAGCCCATTCCTTTGAATAATTTAGAGCTTAGCGGTTATCTAAAGGGAGATGTTCTAAACATACAAGGGAATGCTGAGAGCTTTAATAACAGCAAAGCACAATTATCACTACAAGTTGATAAGTCAAACGCTCAAGATTTCCAGAAAGCCGCACTACTTGGTTCACTTAACTTAAACATTGCCAACCTCTCTTGGCTGGACGGGGCCGTCCCTCTTCTTTCTGGCAGCAAAGGCACCATTAAAGGCTTAGTTCAACTCTCAGGCACGCCTGACAACCCAAATGTTAACAGCCATCTCCAGTTATTAGATGCTAGTACTAGCATTCCAGATTATGATTTAAAGCTCAGCCCAATTACCCTTTCACTTAACACAGAGAAGGAAAACTTTACCCTTAACGGACAAGTTTATCATCAAGGAATTCCGCTCTTAATAAGCGGTCAGGGCAACTTTAAAAATTTTGTGCCGCAAGCACGCATTGAACTCAAAGCAACACAACTCAAGCTCGTTGATAATGAAAACATGTCTTTGATGGTAAGCCCGGTTATCAACATTGACTACCAGCACCCTCGCACGAAAATTAATGGCACCATAGACATAGATCACGCAAAAATTGTCTCCTTTGCAGCAAGCAGCAGCGAGTCCTTATCAGAAGATGTGATTATCAAAGGCCAAACAAAGACGCTTGCCTCCGAACAAGACCCCACCCTTACCTATCAACTGGTGGTTCAAGCCAAAGATGATGTTAAAGTCAATCTCTATGGTTTAACAGGTACCTTAGAAGGCAAACTAACCATTACAGGCGATAATGAACAGACGCCACATGCACTCGGGCAAATTGAGATCCTGAATGGAAAATATCAAGCGTATGGCCAGAATCTGACTGTGTCGAAAGGAAAGCTGCTCTATACTGGCGGCCGAATTTCAAACCCTGGCATTAACTTAAGCGCCATTCGAAAAATCAGCAATTTTGCGCCAAGCAGCCAAAACTCTACCATGACAGAAACAGGCTTTAGTCCTAATTTTGACAATGAAATCATTGCCGGTATTAAGTTAACCGGCCAACTCTCCCATCCTCATGTGAGCTTTTTCTCAAATCAAGGCGGCCTTAGCCAATCAGACATCTTTTCATTGTTAGTGCTTGGTAAGACGCCCTCGGGTGGCTTTAGTGCAGATGAAGGAAAAATGCTAATTGGGGTTCTCTCGAATACCACTTTAGGCTCGCATTCAAGCCAATCAAATCTGCTTGGAAGCCTTCAGCATTTAATCGGCTTAGATGATTTAAGTTTTGAGACTAGAACACACCATGATGATGAATCAAACAGCGATCAAGAAGAATCTTTTCTGGTTTTAGGAAAACGACTCACAGACAAACTACAAGTGCAATACGGCATGGGCTTTGGCGACAGCAGCTACTTAATCCGTTTCAAATACCTACTAACCGGCAAATGGTCCCTGCAGGTTGAGAGTCAATTAAACTCGAGTGGCTTTGACATTTTCTATCATTATACGCGAAAGTAGACTCTATGAACGCCTTAGCCAGGGCAAACGCATGAATGCCTTGGCTTGACAGACTCTCAATAAATACCGCAGAATCCATTATCATTTAAGCTGTTTTCAGCAAACTCAATAAAAACCCGACTATGAGCCAATTTAATCTAGTACAACGCCCAAGGCGACTTCGAAAAAGCAGTGCCATCCGCTCCTTAGTACGAGAAACCATGCTCTCGCCAAACGATTTTATCGTTCCTCTCTTTGTCAAGGAGGGCTTAAAAGAAAAAGTGGCCATCTCTTCCATGCCTGGTGTCTACCAGTACCCATTGCATGAGTTAAAGGCAGTGGCAAAAGAATTAGAAAGCTTAGCGCTTAAAGCAGTTATCCTCTTTGCCGTTCCTAAAGACAAAGATGAACAAGGCTCTGCCTCACTACAAGCTGACGGCCTAATTCCTAAAGCGATTGCCGAGATAAAGTCTGTTTCAAACCTGCTGGTTATTACCGATCTTTGCTTTTGTGAGTACACCTCACATGGTCACTGCGGGATCCTTGATGCCAACCACTATTTAGACAATGATAAAACCTTAGCGTTACTTGCCAAACAAGCCCAGGTGCACGCCGAATCAGGCAGTGATTTAATCGCACCCAGTGGCATGATTGATGGCATGGTCAAAGCCATCCGCCAAGGACTCGATAGCAACGGTTATTACAACACTCCTATTTTAAGTTACGCCGCAAAGTATCAATCTGCCTTCTATGGCCCATTTCGAGAAGCAGCAGAAGGTGCGCCTCAATTTGGCGATCGCAGCAGCTACCAGATGGACATAGCAAACCGCTTCGAAGCCTTAAAAGAGGTATCAATTGATGTAGAAGAAGGCGCTGACATCCTGATGGTCAAGCCTGCCCTTTTCTATTTAGACATTATTCGAGATGTGAAAAATGCGCACCCAGAGCAGCCTCTTTGTGCCTACTTTGTCAGTGGCGAATACGCCATGCTGAACAATGCCTTTCAAAGTGGCATTGTCGAGCGAGAACGCGCTATTATTGAGAGTCACTTAGCCATTAAACGCGCAGGCAGCGATTTGATCATTACCTATTTTGCCAAAGAGGTGGTTAAACTTCTCTAATACTAAAAGCTGTGCCTATACTCAAAATACTTGGAAATGCCAATTTTTATGATACCCATTTTCACCCTGTAAAACGTTTAAAAACGCGCCATAGAATCATCTATGCCTTGCTTTTAAACGTTTTACAGGCAGAAAATTGCCAGACCTAAAAAAGGGCATTTCCAAGCATTTTGAGTATATTTATTAGGCACAAAGCCTTGCTTAAAAACCCATCTATAGTCTATTATTAATAGTATAACCATGATTTTTGGAGTCTTTTTAAAACTTGAGCAGCTCACTAACCCTCGAATTGACCCCTCGTTGTAATCTTAAGCTTCAGAATCTGTGTGGCCCACAGAACGCAAATCTAAAACTACTAGAGGCCTTCTTTAAAGTAACAATTTTCCAAAACAGTCATTCGTTGCAAATCAAGGGGCCCTCAAATGAGCACCCCCTACTCAAAGAAAGTTTAACCAAGCTCTATCAACAAGCTACCGAGCCGCTGGAGCCTAAAGACATTCATTTAACTCTTAACCAACTAAGTACTATGACTCAATCTAAAGACAAACACCTAAGTCCCAAAGCAAAAAATAAAGCACAACAGCGCTACCTAGATGCGATTAGCCAGAACGTAATGACCTTTGGCACGGGACCTGCTGGCACTGGAAAAACCTACCTTGCCGTCTTAAAGGCCGTACAGGCCCTAAAGCTTGGTGAAGTTGAACGGTTGATTTTTGTCAGACCCGCCGTTGAAGCCGGTGAAAAATTAGGCTTTTTGCCAGGCGACATGCTCGATAAAGTACTTCCCTATCTTCGCCCTGTGTATGATGCACTCTACAGCTTATTAGGCGTCAATGAAGTCCAAAAACTCATCCAAGCCAACGTCATTGAAATCGCCCCACTTGCCTACATGCGAGGCCGTACCCTAAATGATGCCTTTGTTATCTTAGACGAGGCCCAAAACACCACCGTTGAACAAATGAAAATGTTTTTAACCCGGCTAGGTTTTGGTTCTTCTTTGGTTATCACAGGCGACATTACCCAAACCGACCTACCACGTAGCATTCAATCAGGCTTATCGCATGCCATTGAACTGTTAAATGACATCAAAGAAGTCAGTGTGGTTACCTTCAGCGCCAACGATGTAGTGCGCCACCCCTTGGTTTCTAAAATCATTAATGCCTACGATGGAAAAGACTAATGAGCACACACATTATCGATCTGCAAAACAATTGCTCCTTTAGTGAACTGCCAAAGTTTGATGCGTTCCGCTGCTATGCAAATGCCGCTTTAAGTGAAACCAGCTCACCTTGTGAGCTCACCATTCGTCTGGTCAATCCCGATGAAATTAAAGCCTTAAATTCCGACTTTCGAAAAAAAGACAAGCCCACCAATGTTCTTGCCTTTCCTAGTCATTTGCCAGCTGAAATAGAACTTCCTATTCGATTTTTGGGTGATGTAATTATTTGCCCTAGTATCGTGAAAGAAGAATCTATTGCTCAAAAAAAACCGTTTGACGATCATCTTGCCCACATTGTCATTCATGGTATTTTGCATCTTCTAGGCTATGATCATATTAAAGAACAAGATGCCAAGATTATGGAGCCTTTGGAAATTAAATTATTAAGCACCCTAGACATTGCAAACCCCTATGAGGAAATAGACCATGACTAGTTCCCAGGATGCAACGCCGCAGAAATCATGGCTAGATAAACTCTCTCATGCCCTTAGGCGTGAACCCCAAGACCGCGAAGATCTACTCTCTTTACTAAAAGATGCCAATGAGCGCTCCTTAGTCGATGGGGATACGCTTTCAATGCTTGAGAGTGTTTTGCTTTTATCGCAACTAAAAGCAAGCGACATCATGATCCCAAAGCAGCAAATGATTGCTGTCACCCCCAGCTGCCAATTATCCGATCTTTTAAAAATTTTAGAAGAGTACGGGCACTCTCGTTACCCAATTATCAACGATGGCAAAGATGATGTGCTTGGGATCTTACATGCCAAAGACTTAATAGGATGTCGAGAAGGAGATAAAAAATTCTCTCTTAATGATCTGATGAGGCCTGCAACCATCATTCCTGAGAGTAAACGTCTAAACGTGCTCTTAACAGAGTTTCGCCACACCCGTACGCACATGGCCATTGTGGTTGATGAGTATGGCATTATTTCTGGACTGGTAACCATTGAAGATATTTTAGAGCAGATTGTTGGTGACATTGAAGATGAGTTTGACAGCGACGAAGACGCCTTTATTAAACAACATGAAAATGGCAAGTTTGTAATAAAGGGCCACATTTCTGTGGTCGACTTTAATGAGTATTTTTGCCTCAGTCTTAACGAAGACTTAAGCGAGAGCTTAGGGGGGTTGATTACCAAGACTAATGGTCATTTGCCGAAAGCAGGTGAGACCGTTATGATTGATAATCATAGTTTTTCGATTTTGAATGCAGACAATCGGCGAATTAAACTGGTTGAATTCATTAAGGAAGGTGACTAATGGCACGTGTACTGATTGTGGATGATGATCTTGAGCTTTGCCAACTACTGCAACAATACTTAACCATTGAAGGCTTTGATATATCACTCTGCCACGATGGCGAGAGTGCCGTCCAACTTGCTAACCGTGAAAGCTTTAATGCCATTATACTGGACGTGATGCTACCAAAAAAAAATGGCTTTGAAGTCTTAAAAGCCTTACGAGAAACACTGGAAGTGCCTGTTTTGATGTTAACTGCTCGTGGTGAAGACATCGATAAAATTGTCGGACTTGAAATTGGCGCCGATGACTACATCTCAAAACCCTGCAACCCCAGGGAGCTGGTTGCCAGATTAAAAGCGGTGCTAAGAAGAGCTGAAAAGCATCCCACCCCGGGTAGTAAAAAGCCTGTACTGCAAGCAGGTAATCTTTGTGTCAACATTCCAAAACGAAGCGTTGTCTACAACGAACAAGCACTTGAAGTCACCAATGCTGAATTCAATATCATTGAGATGCTACTAAGAACCCCCGGCCAAGCCTTTTCGAAAGAAGAACTCACAGAACACGCCCTTGGTCGAAAGTACACAGCCTTTGATCGAAGCATCGATGTGCACATTAGTAATCTACGCAACAAGCTTGGCAACAATTCCGACGGCACCACTAAAATAAAAACAGTACGCGGCTTCGGATATTTATTTGATGAGAAATAATAGTCTCTATTATAGAGTCTTTTTTTCATTTTGGCTGATTACCATCGCCATTATTTTATCCATTGCCATTGCAACCAGCCACCTGATTAATTATGAGGGCTTGTCAGTGACCGAGCGCGGTTTTATGAACCGTATGGCAGGCAACCTCTTTACCTACTACCACGATACTATCAAAAGCCCCAAAAAAGTCGAACGCTGGTTCAAAGAGTTAAATGAAACGCGCCAGCTCAACCTCTATTTAATTGCCTCTGATGGCACGATTATCGGCACCCTCCCTATCCCTAAGAAATTGCAAAGCGTTGCCCAACTTATCAAAGACAACAAACTGCCAAACGACACCATAAAATCACATAACTTTATTGTGAGTTACACAGCCTTTTCAGTCAAAAACGTCCACTACCGACTGGCGGTAGAAGAAATGGGCCTATTAACCCCTTTTGCACATGTGCCCGCCAAAGCAATTATCATTAGGCTGTTAGTGGCCTTAATCATTAGTGCCCTAGTTTGCTACCTACTAACCAGAGTGTTAATTCGGCCAATCATTACCTTAAAGCAAGCCGTCTCAGAACTTGCCAAGGGCGAACTAAATACCCGAGTAGCCAATAAAATAAGCGCCCGAGACGATGAAATTTCAGCATTGGGCAAAGAGTTTGACTTAATGGCTGAAAAATTACAAAGTTTGGTGCTGGCAAAAGAGCAGCTCTTACAAGACATCTCTCATGAGCTACGTTCCCCCATAGCCAGACTGCAAATAGCACTGGAGCTTGCTAAAAGTAAAACCAATGATTTGGCAAAAGAAGAATTAGAGAGAATTGAGCTTGAAAGCATCCGACTCAATGAACTCATTGGAGAAATCTTATCTTTAGCAAAATTAAACTCTCAAACCAGGCCGCTTAAATTATCGCACTTTGATTTATCAAAACTTATTAATGATATTGTCTTAGATGCCAACTTTGAATCGAGACATGAGAGAGTCTTCTTTAAAACGCCCAACACCTTAAACATTGAAGCAGATAAAACATTGCTTGCTCGCGCCATTGAAAACATTGTTCGCAACGCGCTTAATTACACCCCTATTGAAAAAAACATTGAGATAAGCATTGAAGAGCAGCCTGATACTATTGTAATCGTTGTTTCTGATGGTGGGCCTGGGGTTCCTGAAGACGATCTAGAAAAAATCTTTAGTCCTTTCTACCGAGTTGATCATTCTCGGGAGAAAAAAACTGGTGGCTATGGTTTAGGGCTTGCCATTACCCGTGAAGCCATTACCCTACACCAAGGAAACATCAGGGCGCAAAATAAGCAAGATGGTGGGCTTAAAATTACCGTGTTCCTTCCTAAACACTCCTCCTTAAGTGCTTGATAAAAAAATCGAGTGATTATTTTTTGTGCTACAATGAGACATATTAAGCTTATTTGTTGAAGCCATTGTGTTATCAGAAGACATTGAAGATCGATTTAATAATTTAACTGAACTCGATCATTCGCAGCGCAAAGAGGAAGAAATCTCGCTTATTTGTATCTTGGTTGAAGCCTTAGAAAAAATCACTCTTTCATCTCAAGAGTGGCAAGAAATTGTTTGTTACAGCCGGGAGTTAGAGCAGGAAAATAGAAAAGGGTGTCTTTATAAACTGATTGTTGAGAGAGCACCAACAGAACAACAAGCAAATGACTATTCCCAACATTTTTTAGCTAATAATTTAATCGACGAAGCCAAAAAAAATCGCCATCTTTGGCAAAATATTATAGAACATGAAAAGATCGTCAAAGAGGCTCAGCCAATAAGAAGCACTTTTGCACAAAAAAAATGCTGGCAAAAGTTATCAAAGATCATTAACCCAGCCCGAGGGTCCCGTCGTCATGCTCTTGGAAAGTCGCTTAATCCCTTGTTTTGGCAAGAGGCTTATAATGCGGGTCAGTATGCAAAGGTAGATGAGAAGTGGCTTGAGGTTTGGAAAAAGAGCAAAACTACTCTCTCGTTTGTAAAATGGTGCACTCTTGTTGGTATAGAAAACAAATCGGTTGCCTATTTTAATGAAGAAGACAGACGGACACTCCAAATTAACTTCTCTAATGGAAAATTAATTTGCACCTCTGGTACCCCTCTTCATACTATGAAACAAAGAGGGAGCCATTTGACAAGTCGAGTAGTTGATTGTGTCATGGCCTTAGATGAAACCTTATATTGCTATGGCACCGCTAATCAAATAGAAAAAGAAGGGGCACTCCATCACTCTGGATTTTTATCAGGTCAGCCCGTTTTATTTGCGGGCGAGCTCGCTGCAAATAATGGTAAATTAACACGGATAACCCTGCAAAGTGGTCACTATCAGCCTGATCAAGCGCATTTAAACAATTTTCTTGCCGTGCTTTATCAAAATGATATTAATTTGTCTGGCGTTATCTTAATCGATGGCAAAGGTCTTACTCTTTCTGAAAATGCTTTAGAATTCTATCAAGCGAACCAAACTCATAAAAATCTGCCAAGGTGAAGTCAACCCTAAGGATTTTACAAACCAAGGAAAGACCAGTAATCATTTTCCCCTCAAATGCTTAATCAACTCTTCATTTAAAGGAGGAAAATCGTAGTCTTTAAGAGCAGCAAGGCTCACCCACTTTAAGTCAAGCTGCGTCTCTAAACAGCGTGGAGTTCCCTTAAAATGACATACTTTATAAAATTCTAGAGTAAGAGGACGCTCATGACTTAAGTAACCCTGAAGCGTTAAGTAATGCGAAGGCGTCTCAATTTCTATACCAAGCTCTTCGTTTAACTCACGATAAAGTGCCGTTTGGTGCCGCTCGCCTATCTCCACTTTTCCGCCAGGAAACTCCCAAAGCCCTGCCCCTTCCTTATCGTGCCCACGCTTAGTAATCAACACTTCCTGACATGCATTAAACACAATGCCCGCCACCACAATAATACCAGCCAAAAAACCTCCTAACCAACGTCAAGCCTTAAGACTCTGCCCATTACCCCGAAAAGGAGTGCCATGCCTCCCAGCCAACTTCAAGCTGGGCATAATATGACGGTGCCCATCTAGATGTATAGATCCCCCTAAAGTTGACCGTGGCAATGCTTATACTTCTTCCCAGAACCACAAGGACAAGCCTCATTACGCCCAACTTTCTTCTCAGTACGCCGGAACGTTACCACATTCCCCTCGCCTTCTGCTTGCTCATCTCTCAGCTCATTAAGAGCGGCGTGTTGATAATTAATGTCTTGTGCTAAATCATGACGACGAAGCTCTTCTGCAGCCATCACATCTTCTTGGCCTTGCACATCTACCGTGCTAATCATTGCAATCACATCAAAGCGCAAATTATCAAGCATCATAGTAAAGAGCTCGAAGGCTTCGCGTTTGTATTCTTGCTTTGGATCTTTCTGAGCATACCCTCTTAAATGGATCCCTTGACGCAGCCTGTCCATTTCAGCCAAATGATCGCGCCAGTGACTGTCCAATGATTGTAAAATGACTGTTTTCTCAAACTGTGCAAACACCTCTTTGCCAACCTTGTCCTGTTTGTGCTGGTGGCTTTCTTGGCTCAAAGAAATGACTTTGTTGAGAATGATTTCATAAGAGAGTGCAGCATCCGACTCACTCAAGGTATTCACATCCAATTCGATGGAAAACTCATTTTTTAAGCTCTCACTTAGAGACGACAACTGCCATTCTTCTTCCATGCTTTCAGGGGGCACAAAGTTTGCCACCATTTTGGCAAAGACTGCTTCTCGCATGGCTTCTATCATTGGGAACAGATCCTCACTTGCCATGATTTCAGCACGCTGCTTATAGATGACTTTACGTTGATCGTTGGCAACATTATCGTATTGCAAGAGTTGCTTACGAATGTCGAAGTTATGGCCTTCAACTTTACGCTGAGCATTTTCAACCGCTTTGCTCGCCCAGTTATGTTCAATGGCCTCATCCTCAGTCATGCCAAGCTTTTGCATTAAGCCTGAAACACGCTCAGAGGCAAAAATACGCATTAAATTATCTTCTAATGATAGATAAAAGCAGCTGGAACCAGGATCCCCTTGTCGGCCAGAACGCCCTCGTAGCTGGTTATCAATCCGGCGAGATTCATGGCGCTCAGAGCCAATGATTCTAAGTCCTCCTGCCTTAATCACCGTCTCATTACGAGCTTTCCACTCAGCCGTTAAGGCCTCAATCTTTTGTTGGTCGGATTCATCAACTTCTTTTAACTCTGCAGCAAGACTACCACCGAGTACAATGTCTGTTCCTCGTCCTGCCATGTTCGTCGCAATGGTAACGGCTCCGGGGCGTCCTGCATCCGCAATGATGGATGCTTCTTTTTGGTGAAACTTGGCATTTAATACTTTATGTGGGATCTTCTCACGCGTTAAGAGTTGTGAGAGTAATTCTGATGCTTCAATGCTGGCCGTACCAACCAACACTGGTTGCTCACGTTTACGAGAGGCTTTGATGTCTTCAATGACAGCTAAGTATTTGCCCTTTTGATTTAAGTAAATTCTATCGGCCTGGTCTTGGCGAATCATTGGCTTGTTGGTTGGGATGACCACCACTTCTAGATTATAAATTTGTTGTAACTCGTAGGCTTCAGTGTCTGCCGTGCCAGTCATACCAGAGAGATTATCATAGAGCCTAAAGTAGTTCTGGAAGGTAATAGAGGCAAGCGTTTGATTCTCTTGCTGAATGTCAACACCCTCTTTGGCTTCGATGGCTTGATGCAAGCCTTCAGACCAACGTCTGCCTTCCATGGTACGGCCGGTGTGTTCATCAACAATGACCACTTGATTATTGGCAACGATGTAATCAACGTCTTTGTGATAGAGCGCATGTGCTCGCAGTGCAGCATTGACATGATGGACCAAACTAATGTTTGCCGCATGATAGAGACTTTCGCCTTCTTTGAGTAACCCCTCTTTGGCCATCAGTTTTTCCATGCTTTGATGACCTTGCTCAGTTAAGAAAGCTTGTTTTTGCTTCTCATCGAGGGAGTAATCACCACTGTCTTCTTCAGTGGCTTGCACGCTTAATTGTGGAATAAGCTTATTGACCCTGCGGTAGAGCTCAGAGCTGTCCTCGGCGGCCCCTGAGATGATTAAAGGCGTTCTGGCCTCATCGATTAGAATAGAATCGACCTCATCAACCACAGCAAAATACAAGTCACGCTGCACCTTCTCTTCATCAGAAAACGCCATGTTATCGCGCAGATAATCAAAGCCAAACTCATTATTGGTACCATAGAGAATGTCACAAGCGTATTGTGCTTGTTTTTCCTCTTGTTCCATCCCAGAGAGGTTTACCCCAACCGAAATGCCTAAAAACTCAAAGATTGGACGCATCCAGTTGCTATCACGCTCTGCTAGATAATCATTCACGGTCACCACATGCACCCCTTTTCCAGTTAGGGCATGTAAGTAAGCAGGCAAGGTCGCCACCAAGGTTTTACCCTCACCAGTGCGCATCTCTGCAATGTTTCCACCATGCAGTACCAACCCGCCAATTAACTGCACATCAAAGTGGCGCAAGCCAAGTGTTCGAACAGACGCTTCCCGCACCAAAGCAAAGGCCTCTGGAATTAATTGGTCAATGGGGGTGCCATCTTGATAGCACTTTTTTAACTCTAAGGTTTTTTCTTTGAACGCCTCATCTTTGAGTGCTTTCATTTTCACTTCTAGAGCATTGATCGCTTGTACTGTCTTGTTTAAGCCCTTTAAAACACGCTCATTACGGCTTCCAAAGACCTTCTTTACGATTGTGGTAAACATTTAACCATCCAGAATACAAAATTGCTCCTAATTTACTAAAAAAACACCGAAAAAACCAGCAAAACCCCATATATACTCATCCTACCTCATAATGCCCCGCTTTGACTTAATCAGTCTGCCAAGGTTTGCTTTTCTTTCACTCTCAATGGAATAACCATTAATCAATCAAGATAAACAAACCTTGACTTACTGCTGTTGTCAAAGATGAACGGATACTCAATGAATAACCGTGCTTAGAGCCATGTCTGAACACAGAGAAAATGGCTAGATTAACACTTTAGGACGAAGGCATGGCTATTCCATGTCAAGGACTTAAGTTTTAAGCTAGCCGTTTTATCAAAGTTCAGACGGGGCATTATGAGGTAGGACGAGTATATAATATGTGTGAACCCAGCCCAGTTCAGATAGGGCCTGAAATATACTCTAAGCATTGACTATTGTGTCGTTAACATAAACCATTAACGTACCATTTTTGAAAAATTCCAATCCGCAATGCCGAGTACCTTACCCTTTCCAGTACTACTACTAGCCGCTGTCTTTGTACTAACGGCTGTTCGAAAAGTTGGAAAATGGCCTGTTCCCATCTGGCTTTTAATGTGTGTGGCCGCAGCTCTCGTTCTATTATTCAAAAGCATTTCACTGAAAGACGCCTTAAATGCCATTGATTTGAATGTCATTAGCTACCTCTTTGGTGTCTTTTTAATCGCAGAAGCCCTAGAGCGAAGTCACACCCTTGAATACCTTTTAATACGTCTTTTTAGCCTGACAACAAAAAAAAGCACCCTTCTTGCCTGCTTTATTGGTTTTTGTAGCCTCACAAGCTGCTTATTGATGAACGACACCACAGCAATCATTGGCGTACCCGCCATTCTGATTCTTTGTAACAAGACAAAACTACCTGCCTTACCGCTTTTATTAGCCCTTGCCTATAGTGCGACCATCAGTAGCGTGATGAGTCCAATCGGCAATCCACAAAATTTATTGATTGCAAATACCCTGCATGAACCATTTACCACTTTTTTTAAGGCCTTAACCCTACCGACTCTACTAAACCTTGTGATTCTTCATGTCTATATGAGGGTCTGTTTTCGCGATGCCTTCAAAGGAAACCTAGAGTTTAAAATTGAGCCGATTGAGGTTCAGGGTACCCTTGCGCGCCTTGGTAAGCTGTCTGTTTTAATTATGTGTTTGTTAATTGCTCTGGCGATTATTTGTGATGTGCTAGACCATCCTTTGAAAATTCCTTTCGGGGTTATTGCTCTCTGTGCGGCCTTACCCATTGTCCTCTTTAGTCAAGATCGCCTGACACTTGTTAAAAACATTGACTGGCGAACCTTATTCTTTTTTTTAGGGCTTTTTATCTTCATCGAGTCTGTTTGGTTAAGCGGTTACTTTCAAACGCTTATTGCAAACTTCAACCTTGATGTCACCAGCAAACGAGTTATTGGATCATTAAGCCTGTTACTAAGCCCCCTAATTTCAAATGTCCCCTTAGTGGCACTCTATTTACCACTGTTAGAAAAGGCAGGTCAAAACGCGCATCTTTTATTAGCGCTTTGCAGCACACTTGCTGGCAATCTAGTCATTTTAGGGGCTGCAAGTAACGTCATCATCATTCAAAACTGTGAAAAGCGCGCTCTTAAGCCGTTTAGCTTTTGGCAATTTATGGTCTATGGTCTGCCTCTAACGACCATTAACGTTTTGGTGTATTGGCTCTTTCTCTAAGGATTCAAGCACTAATGGTGCCTCGATCTCTGTAAAAAAACCGTGCACTTTTGGATGATTTACCTGGCTTGAAGCTAGTTGATGGTTTAGTAGTTCATGTAAACTAACACCGACAAACTCTTTAAAATATCGAGCTTGCAGTGCTTCAGACAATGCCTTTAAGAACGATGTAAATTCTGCATCAAATGCTAAAAATTCATCCTTTGTGAAAGACATTTGCAGCTCATAGAGACTGTTATCATTTAGCCAGGAAAGAAGTTGTGACGCTTGATGAGAGTGCTCATTAAAGTCTGGTTCAACGGTGGCTAAGCAGTCACTTAATTTTTCTTTTACATACGCTAATAAAAGACTTTGTTGCCACTCTTTTTCAAGTTTGTAGCCCAAAATAAACTGCGATGGGCTTAATGAAAAGAGCTGCTCTTCCATGTCTGAACAATGTCGGTCAATTGCCAGTTTTATTGCCTGACTGTAGCGACTTAAACCTCTTGCTAAGCTTTTATAATCACTCTCTAGCGGCAGGTTAAGAAGAGGGGTTAAATCAAAGGCATTACTTTCTTGTAGTGAGAGTGCTGCATGTGCTGCCTGCCAAACAGAGCTGTAGCAAAAATCCAAGCGACCACGCGCATAACGCAAGACTCGCTCTTCCATTAAACCTTTGAAGTACTTAAGAGCAAGGACGTCTTCTTTGTTTAAGCCAAGTTTTAGCAGCACAAAAAGAAGCAAGTCGATTAGCTCATCTCCAGCGACCTCTTCAACCTTTTGTCGTGCTTGAGTGGTTTTAACCACTAAATCAGGTAACAAGAGCAGTGCAAAATGATTGCCCGCACGAAAGCGTGCTAACACGCTCGAAAACTCTCTCATTCCTACCTCCTTGAGTTCCTATACCCGTGATACTTCAAAATGCCCTTTTTTAGGTGTGGTTAGTTTCATCCCAACGCCTTATCAAAAATAAGTCATATCCATAGATCTGGCGAATTTTTGATAAGGCGTTGGGGTGGAATTAAGTATCATAAAAATGGGCATTTTGGAGTCTCACGGGTATATGCTATATCCTGGATCCTAAAACTAAAGCCCTCACTAAAACAAGACACCCTAGAGAGAAGAATTCTCCTTGTTCATACAATGAACAGACCTG
>JASBUC010000069.1 GCA_030148065.1 Legionellaceae bacterium
TGAGGTAAGCCAATTTCAGCAGCAAGTGCGTAAGGTGTGCACTGAATACCGTCTTTAGATGACTTTAAGCGCATAAGCTTTTTGATGTTTTCTCTTATTAAAAAAGAAATATCATTCGAAATAGACAAAAATCCCCCTCAACCCATTGACGTTCCATTGTGAACGCGGTAACGTTCTATTTGTAACTAAATGGATTCTATTGTAACGCTCGCGTTCTTTTAAGGATAGAGCAAAAGAAGATTCTAACTGAAGTTTACTTTTTTATAAACGGTTTTTGTTTGCCATAGAAAGGATATTAGGGATGAAGTTACTCATAGAAGGGGAAAAAGCTGTAGCAGTAGAAGATACTCTATTCTTTGACAAGAACTTATCACTTAAAGCTAAAGGATTAATGCTTTTGGTTTTATCTGCTAAACCTGGTGAATCATTAAGTATAGAGACACTAGCTAGCAGATCCAAAGAAAGTATAGGGGCAATAAAGTCAGCTCTTAATGAGCTAATTCAGCTAGGTTATATCGAAAAAAAGCAGAAGAGGGAGAATGGCAGATTCGGTAGTTCTTATATAACTGTAACGGAATCCGCCATCTCCCCAAAATTAGAAGACAAAATACAGCCAACGGAAAACACGCCAACGGTAAGTGATTATTCAGTAGCTCCTACTATTAATATAAATAATAATATTATTAATAATAACAATACTAACAATACTAACAGCACAGAGAGCACAGAGAGCACAGAGAGTACAGAGAGAGAAGGTAGTGTTAATACTGTTACTTCGCTTAACGCGAAAAAAGAAAAAAACGACAAAGCTGAGATTAATGCAATTGGCCAATCTTTAACCCCAACTCAAAAACGCTTTCTCTTAACAACCATCAACAATCTCCAAAACCAAGGCTCAAACATCTCAAACCCCAAAGAGCTTTTTGCTGAGATTGAGTTTAGCGTACTGGATCCTCATCACTTCGCAGGCAAAACCTTCACGCACAAGGTTAATAGTATTGCCAAGCTCATCCGCAGCAAAAGATGGACTACCCCAAGAGGATTCTCAAATCATTCAGCCAAAGGAAAAGCGCTTAAAGAAGCAAAGGCACAAAGGCTTTCTCAATATTACCAAGAAAAAGAAGAGTTAGGCGCAAAAATCAACTCCAAAGAACAACAAAAAGACTGTGGAAAGGTTTTTGAGCTTCATCAAGGTTCTAATACTAAACAAGAAGAAAATACCCTAAGAAACAAGCTCTCAACAGAGACAAAGTACTTAGAACAGCTAAAACAAGCCTTTAACCAGGGCGCACCCTGGGTTAAAGAGTCGTTAGTAGCTTCAGTAGAGAAAAAAATTAACGACCTAAACGAAGAATTAAACAGTCTTGGGGCAGGAAGTCGCCAAGTTAAGAGTCCCTTTATATATAAGAGTGAAGAGCCAAGACAAAGAACCCAA
Source organism: Legionellaceae bacterium (assembly GCA_030148065.1). Taxonomy (GTDB): domain Bacteria; phylum Pseudomonadota; class Gammaproteobacteria; order Legionellales; family Legionellaceae; genus JASBUC01. Next base: position 1,436 of record JASBUC010000069.1, read on the forward strand.
TCAGCTGTCGTACATTAATAGAAGGATAAAAAAAATGGAAAAGTACGATTTGTTAGAAACTGTCGCAGAAAGCGCATCCGCCCTAAAAAGGATTGCCGCAGAAACCAACTGCTTCGAATACGAAAAAATATGCTCAGAGCTTGAGTACACGCTTCGTATATTGTCTCAAAGCAAAATTCAAGTTCCCAAAGAATTAAAGTTATTTGGGTCATATCACTAATTTTTTTTAAAGGAGAGTAGAACTATGGAACAAGAATTATCTGAAAAAGAATACCCCCCAGTATCCATTTCATTTGATTTAGATGCACGGGCAAACAAGGCCCTAACAATTGCGGCATCAAAGTCAGGTAGAACCAAAAAGCAGGAAGCAAAAATTCGTATGCACGACCACTTAGCAAAATATGAGTGTATTTCAGTATTAAATAAAGCCCACAAAAGAGAAGAAGAAGGAATTTAACATGAAGAAGGCATCATCATTAGTTGTCATAGGGACATTAACAATGTGGCTATCTGCTTGCCAGACCATGGACACAGTAGTTGATCACAGTAAGTTGGCAGCTACAACAAAAGCTAGTGAAACTATCTTTGTAGATCCTGTACCAAATTCGCAAAAAGTAGTTTACGTCTTAGTCAAAAACACTAGCGATCAAGACCTAGAGGTTGATAACAAGTTAAAAGGAGTAATTAAAAGTCACGGGTATCAAATAACATCAAACCCAAACAGAGCCCATTACATTTTACAGGCCAATATTCTAAAAATTGGCAAAATGAATCGTGATGAAGCAAACAGTGCGCTATCAAAAGGATACGGTGCTGCATTAACAGGACTTGCTTCAGCTGGATTAGCAAGTGCCATCACTGATAGCTCTAACACAGCATTAGGTGCCGGAATTGTTGGAGCTGCTGCAGGATATGCCGCAAGTGCCTTAATCAAAGATGTCAATTACAGCATGATCACAGACGTTCAACTAAGTGAACGCCTAAATCATGCCGTTGAAGAAAAGACAAATGCTCTTCTAAAAAATGGCTCAAGTACTAGTACAGTGCAAGCGAGTTCTAATACGACAAACCTTCAAAAGTACCGCACAAGGATTGTTAGCAATGTCGATAAAATGAATCTCAAATATGCAGAAGCAAAACCAGCTTTAGAGGATGGGTTAGCCAAAGTCATCGGCGGAATTCTTTAACCCTAATAAGTAACTAACCGTTTAATTTTGGTGCGACTTTAGTCGCACCCTAGGAGGACTTTGCCTTGAAAAAGAGAATGCTGGTAATTTTGATGGGATTAAGTACAGCGTTTGTAGCTAGTGCCGCCCAAGTAACAGAAGTGGGTCGTTACCAAACAATGATAAACGAACCAACCTCAGAGCAAATAAACCCACTAAAAACAATTCAACATGTGAAGTTTACTCCTCAAATAAAAACCGTAGGAGATGCAATTACTTACTGGATCCAGGCTAGTGGTTATCAATTACAAGATGAAAAAAAACTGTCGGTTGAAATCAAAAACGTTCTGCAAAAACCTCTTCCTGTTGTTGATAGAGACTTTGGCCCTATGAAGGTGTCAGAGGGGTTGCTTGTCCTAGTAGGTAAGGAGGTCTTTGACTTAAAGCAAGATCCATTGAATCGAAAAGTAAGCTTTCAGCTAAAACCAAAATACAAAGCAATCTATAAAAAAGGGTAAGCAGATGAATACAAACATAACGCCACTCCTTCCAAAAAACGTAACCATTAAAAGCGTTGGCTTCACTCTATTGATTGCCACTCAAATTCTTATTGTTTCATGTTTGTGGAGGGTTAATGCAAAACTAGACGCACCCTTTAGCCCATCGTCTAATGACACTGGTCAAACGGTGGAAATTAATAATCAGCTAAGAGCAATAAAAGAGAGTTTAAGCAACTTTGAGAAAGTAATAAGCAGCAAGATAAAAGCAAAAGAAGATAGAGAAGCATTAGAACCAATCCAAGAAGCGTTTAATCAATTACAAGAAAAATTAAACCTAGAGCACACTAAAGGCAATGAATTACAAGAATCTATTAAAAGCAGTGAAGAAACTCTTAGAAATAAGTTAGAAGACATAAGCCACATAATCGACCAACAGGAAAAAAGTAAGGAGAAGAAAGAAAAAGCTGAGTTATTAACTAGTAAGGCACTGCCATTTAACGTTCTATCACTTGATGTAATAGGGGAGTTAGTCGTTGCTGTTGTTGCAGAGCATGGCGTAATGACCACCTTATCAGAAGAAGATGTTCTATCAGGATGGAAACTTTCCAAGGCCGAGTTTGATAATCAAAAACTTATATTTGAGAGCAAAAATGGCCAACGGGCAGAGGTGGATCTAACGAAAGAGAGGGCACTGTCATGATTGAGTTTGGACTTGTTGCGGCTCTTGTGATGTCACTATTTGTTGGGAGTAACGTTCATAAGTCTGACTTGAAAGAAATTGAGCGACTTAAAGCCTCAAGTCAGAAAGTTATTTTTAAATCGGCACAACCACACTCGGCTAAAAGAAGTATAAGGCTTGATGGAACAGCCGTGGAGGACTTAGGCAATGACTAGGTGGCTTTGGATCCTTTTGATTTTCCCAAGTGTCTCATTTTGCTCTGTGATCCCTGGGATCATGGAACAAAGCATTGGGGTAGCACACACAGAAACAGAGCTAGAACAAAAAGGGTTAGTGGAATTTAAGGATGACGTTACCACAGAGCAGAATATTTCTACAAAGACCCTTAATGCCGAGGAGCTTCATGAAGCAGAAGTATGGGGATTAACTCATGAAGAAGAGAAAAGGTATCTGTTCTTAAAAGAAAATAAGGCAAAGATCTTTTACAAGGGGTTACGGCTAAACCCTATTAACATTCTTGGACTTAATGCCAGAAATGATAAGGAAAGAGTCCACCTTGCCAAACTCTCAGCGAAAGTAGAAAACCAAAAAATTGCGCAAGAACTTGCTTGGAACAGTGCTTTTCATAAAGCAACCATTGAGCTCAATAAAGGCACGCCGGTGGTGAGAGACTTCGATACTAGAAAAGCAAACCCTCTAGAAAAAAGACCGTATGAACTGATAGAGGGCGATACTCTAAATTTTTTCATTAAGAAAGAAGATTCAATTAAAACAGTCTTATACCCATTGATCGACTCAATTCTTAAGATTCGTAATGGCCGTCTAAATCTTTATCTAGTTGATGGAGATGAAATGAGTACCCAGCTTTGGGCCAATCAAAATTCACTACCCATTAAACTAGTGACTGAAAATCAGATAACAATTACCTATGGGGATTTAGAGTACAAGAACTTAAAGCTAAAAAGCCAAACCACTCCATTGCTTCTTTTATCAAGAGGCAATGCTTCGCAAGTTATAAAAATGGGAGCATTTTAATGAAGAAATTCGCCTGCTTGTTCTTAATGATTTTATCACCCTTAGCAATAGGAGAGTTAAAAGTGCTAGGTGAAAAGGGGACTGTTACAACTTTGCCCGCCACAGTGGAACAAATAAAAGGAAAGGGCGAACACTTAGGGTTCACCAGTCAATTATCAGCACACCATCTTGAAGACAAAAAAACCAATATTCCAAGTTGGATCCCACCTTTTTTTGTAGTGGGTAGCGATGAATTCTCAATAAGGTGGCTTGAACATCACCTCGCTCTCTTTAGAGAAGAAAAAGCCATAGGGTTTTTAATAGATAAGCGCAATGACGCGCTAACCCAAACCCTGCAAGAAAAGACAGGATTAATAATAATCAATAGTAAGCTCGATGAATTACTAATGTCCCAAGGGATCACAAGCTACCCAGCCTTCTTCAAAAGAGGAGTTGTAAATCAATGAGTGAACTCAAACAACATCCAAAGCCTAAAAAAGGTCTGCTAACAAATGTGATGTTGGCAATAGCGCTTTCCTTTAGCATTGCTACTGTAAACACCGCAATCAATCTTTGGAACTATGGTTATGAAAAAACACTCTCTTGGCAGTTAACTAACCTAGAGAGCATTTCCACCTATGTTGATAACAATAAGTTATACAACACTCTAGGGGTTAATAATGACTTAGATGGACTAGTTAGTAAGGTAACCACCCTAAACAAAGAAATAAAAAAATCCCTAACTTCAAACCCTAACTCATTTGTTACTAGAGAATTCATTGCTAATAAAACGCTAATTAACACAAAAAATAACGTAGGGAGATTTTTGGAAGTCCTAATGACTAGTTTTTTAATTATTTCCACAAAACTTCTTGTGCTGGCGCTTTCAATACCTCTGCTTTTTATTTTGGCGACATTAGGGCTTATTGATGGATTAAACCAACGGGCAATTCGCACAGCTGAACTCGGGCGAGAAACGTCTTATCTGTTTCACAGAATGAGTGCCGTTGCGATTAAGGCAACAGGACTAATTCTTCTTTTATGGTTGATCATTCCAATTGAAATTAGGCCAGAAGTAGCCCTTTTGCCAGTAGGGTTTGTGTTAATGATGTCAGTTAGTGCGGCGGCTAGTCGCTTTAAAAAATACTTATGAGGGCAATAAGATGAAATTAAAAGCATTAATTGTGGGTATTATCAGTTTGAGTGGTTTCTCTGTTAACTCTTATGCATCAGAAGAAGGGTTTAGAAAAAATCTCGTTGAAATTAAAGATGAACTCAACGTTATTCTAACTATTATTGAAAAGGCAAAGAAGCAACAAGAACCCAACTCAACTGTAACCTTTAATTTGGTTTCCAAACCAAAGAGCAATACTAAAGGGCTTCGTGATGACATAGTTGAGATGAAAGCTGCTATTTCATCTTATCTTAATGCACCGAGCCAAACCCCTAAAAAACTACAACCGTTGTCACTTGATTACATTAGAGGAGATAAGTAATGAGTGGCGATACTGAAATTTTCATACAGAGCTTTACAGATAGTTTCGGGAGGGATCCAGTTGTGATCAGCACTTTATTATCAAGCGTTATTATTGTGTTGGTGCTAGTTGGCGCTGGGTTTTCAATTAATCGTGTCGTATCAATAGCAAGGAGAGAGACTTATGATCCATTGACCCCTTTTTTTCAGAGAATCGTAAAACTTTTGGCAGTCATTGCCTTAGCCATATTTATATCAACAATATTTCTATAGAGAGGAAATCATGAACTTAATAAAAAAACTATTTGTTTCAGTCTCCGGGTTAACAATCACAGCAGGACAAGCCTTTGCTGGAATGAGTGGCGTAATCCCCATTGTAAATGGATCCGATGAAGTTGTGAATGGTGGTAAAGACGTAATGGACTGGTTTGAACTGACTGTTCAAAAAGGCTTGTTTTTTTTAGTGATGGCTGGAGCCGTGGTTGGGGTAATGTTCTCATTCAAGACCATACAAAATGGTGTTCAACGCGCTCGCATGAATGATGGAACTATTGGTGATGCGGTTCCCATGCTTATTCTTGGGCTAATGGAGGCAACCTTTTCAATGGGACTGTTTTATTTGGCCGCTAACATCAATGGGTATGGCGGATAATCGATGAACAAGCCCTCTAGTCAATACTTAAGTGTTGCCTTTCCATGTTTTAAAGGCGTAACCCTGCCAGAGCTTTTTCGCTTGGTGGGGTTGTCCTTTGTGACAAGCGTGACCCTTTCCCTTGTTATTGGAATAGTTCTGGGTCATGTCTTTGTAATTACCATGGTTCTTGGGTTTTTCCTTGGAATTTTCTTCTCTTGGTTAAGTCCAAGCTTGGTTGCCAAACGAAAAGAAGGGAAACCACATGGGTATCTTATCAAACAACTATCCATTTGGATGTCTGAAAAGAAACTAATAAAAGAGCCTTTCCTTTCAGTCACAGGCGCGTGGTCTAAGACAAGAACTAATGTTCTTAGTCGGGGAGACAAACATGTTTAATTCACCAAAAAGAATAGATGGCCTAGTTGATAAAAACCGATTACTAATAGGGGTTATTGTTCTTTTCTTTATAAGTAATCTTTTTTTAATTTTCCAACTGTCTGATGTGCCAAGAAAACAAACCTTTTGGCTCTCTAGTAATGCCATCTTAGAAGGTGGTGAAATCTCTGCCAACAAAATACCAGAAGAGTATGTCTATAGCTTTGCAAGCACCTTTATGCCACTACTGACCACTTGGAAAAAAGGAGGAGGAGCAGACATGAGAAAGCTTATTAATGATTATTCTTATTATCTTACCCCAAGGCACCGAACCCTTTTACTACAGTTGGTTGATAAATCACAGAAAATACATCTGTTTGAACGTGAACAAACGTCCAGTCTTTTTAGGTTTATGGAAGAAGGTGATGTAAAAAAAGTCTCTCCAAACGTTTGGTCTGTTCACTTGGTACTTAGAGCTACCCAACGGTTAGATAACACTACTAATTATTTAGTGGCGGACAAAATTGTTGATTACAAAGTTCGTGTGGTTAGAAGTGAAGCGGGATTGTCACATAACCCATTTGGGTTAGCCATTGATGGCTATGTAGAAAAAGAGCGCCTAACTAAGGATGTCTTGGTTGAAAAGGAGGTTCCTAATGCCTAATAAATCAGTTTTTATATTCATTTTATGTTTGTTCTCATGCCTTATCTCTTCTCAAGGGTTTGCAGAAAAAACCACACTCTTAAAGTGGGGGGTATCGCCCATTTCATTAAGTCTTAGCGTGAACGAAGATGCGACTTTAACCTTTGAGAATGACGTTAAATTGCTAGAGAACACAAGTGACAAGCTCACTGTTACTCATGCTAAAGGCGTACTCTTTCTTAGAGCTCAAAATGACTTGAAGTCCTCTCGTTTAGTGTTACAAGACACTGTAAGCCAAAGAACCATTATTTTACTTGTTTCAACAGATAATAAAAAACATGCTTCGATTTTCCATCTGGCGCCCGAAGACGAGAAGTCACTAAACCCATCAAAACAACCGGAGAATAACGTTAAGGCTAATGAAATTTCATTAACCAGGTTTGCTCTGCAAAATCTATTTTCACCAGAGCGCCTAATAGAAACAAATCAGGCTGTAACAAGAGTGCCGATGCAAACCTCACCTAATGTCCAGCTTCTACATCACTTAGAGGTATTATCTGTGCCACTAGCAAGCTGGCAAAGTGGCCCTTTGTTTGTTACTGCTATCAAAGAGACAAACTATAGCGATGAGGCAAAGACACTAAAGCCAAGGGATTTAAAAGGAGACTGGAGTAGTGTTGTCTTTTACCCCAGCAGCAAATTAGCACCCAGAGGTCACAACAGTAGTGAAAATGTCATTGTTGTAACCTCAGTTGTCCCTTTTGTTGAAGCTTTAACAAGTAGCAGGGGGTCTCATGGATAATAAAACCATTTTTATGTTATCTGGGGTGTTTATTGGCGCTCTTGGGTTAGCTCTAATTTTAAGTCACCCATCGAGCAAGAGCAGTGTAACCACAGAGATAACCCAAGAGGAAAACAGTAAGAATAATTTTCTAGAGAATGCCGCAGCGGACTTTAATTCAAATGTTAGAGTTTTGAGCACAGACTTGGACTCATTTAAGAGTGAAATGCAAAAGTCACTTGAAACGCTTAAGGCTAAGGTTGAAGAACAAGAAGAACAACACAGCAAAGACCAAGCTTTAATTAAGGCTCTGAAAAAAGATGCAAGCACGCCCAAGCCCAGTACTGTTGTTGCAGCTAGCAATGATAAAGCTACCACCAGTAAGTACTTGTCTACTTATAGACTTAATCATATTGAAAATACCTTGCCTGAAAAATCGCTACAGACCAAACCAGCTTCGTTGATTAAAGGAAATTACATTGAGTTGGGAGGAGCAAACGTTAGTGCTGTTGGGGGTTCTCTTGAAGCGCCTAAAACGGATACTAACCCTGTTCCTCGTTATCTCCCTAATTCAGGGATCATGCCACCCCACGTCACTGAACACAAAAAAGGCGATGGCCTTAGGCCTTATTACACCATTCCTGCTGGTAGTGATGTGCAAAACACAACCTTATTAACTTCATTGATTGGTGAAGTGCCCTTAAATGGCAAGGTTCAGCAACCCTTTTTCCCGTTTTCAGCGATGATTTCTAAAGGGGAGCTAATGAGCGCTAATCATGTGCCATTACCTTCAAACCTTATTGGTATGAAGGTGGGGGGCTATGCAATAGGGGTTGGTTCATTTCTAGATAACATTAGTTGCGTTCGGGCCTATGTCACCAGTGCACTATTTGTTTTTTCAGACGGTCACTTTGTAACCGTTGGCGAGTCTAAAAACAATCAATCTGCTAGTGAGACTAATTCTCTTGGGTACTTAACTGACAAATATGGCTCACCTTGCATTCATGGAAGCTATCACACTAATGCGCCTCGAGTGTTGATGGCCTTAACGGCTAGTGGTGCGGTTAGCGGAATGGGCAATGCCATTTCTCAATGGGAGCAATCCACTACTTATGGAGGAGGGGGTATAACCCAAGTGCCAAGCGGTAATTTCACCAAATTTGCTGGCGGACAAGCCTTATCAACTGGATTTAATCAAAGTTCAGAATGGCTTAAAAATCGGATCAGTGACAGTTTCGACATTGTGTTTGTTCCTGCAAGCATTCCCTATAAAGCGGCGAACAATAAAACATTGTTTAAGCCTAATCGCCTAGGGCTTCATTTCACACAAACACTAAACATCGATAAAGACAACTTTGGAAGGAGAATTCGCTATGACCAAGAAAAGTCGCTATTTAATGCTGCTCTTTAGTAGTCTTATGTTGCCCGCCTGCCAAACAACCAGTGGCGGACAATCGCCTGTCATGCCAGAGACTGGCCTGAGCGTTGCTGAAATTTATCAGCAAGAAGCAGAGCTCTCAGTCTCAAAGGCGCAAACGCTTCACCATTTGGCAACCTTTTCACGAACGTCTTTAGCAAGCAGCACTAAGTCAAAAGATAATGAAAGTTTTCATCCCGCTAGAAACCTAAGCATTGCCATCCATTTTTACCCGAAAGTGGTTTCATTAGACGATGAAGAAATAATAAAGCCTGCCTATGACACGGAGTTTTTTCTCTACAAACATAATCAATATGCCTTTGCTTGGGAGAATGATTAATGTCTTTTATCAACAAAGTGTCTGACTATTTTCTTGGGGAGCGCAAAAGTGGTGCTAGTGTAGGCAAGCAAAAAAAGGCACTACAACCTTGTGGGCCTTCATTTTCAGATAGGTTTTCAATTCTTGAGTTTGACTCTGATAATAATCTATTTCTTCTTGAGGATGGGGTAAGTGTTGCAAGTGGCTTAGAGCTCATTGACATTCCCTCTGAATTATTAACAGAAGAAAACCTTAATCAAATTTACGCAAGAATTGTTGAGACATTCTCAAGTGTGGTGCCAAACCATCGCCAGTCACCTTGGGTTATGCAGTTTTATTTTTTTGATGATGTTAATCCAAGTTTTGCCAATCAGCTTATTGATAAAAGTCTCTATCAACAAGAGGGCGTCACAGATGGCTATAGCAAAGCGTATGCTACCCATATGAAGGATTTGATTGCAAAGATGGCTCGTGAAAATGGCTTGTTCTTTGATCCTCAATCGGATGGCCCTTATAAAATTAGGGTAAGACGCCTTAGAGTTCTGTTATATCGACGCTTTGCAGAGGGTGAACACACTCTAGATGATTCAATTTCAGAGCACCTTTCAGTTAGAAAAAAAGTCATCAAGAAGCTACAAGGAGTTGGATGTGGTGTTCGTCTTTTGCACGGTGAACATTATTACAAGTGGTTTTTAAAGTGGTTTAACCCAGAAGGGCCAAAAGAACATCTTAAGCGTTGTGAAGATTTTCCATACCCCGATCCAGCTCCTGCAAACTTTCACATGGTACAAAATGCACTCTTTTCTGAGATTAGGAGCACTAGAGAGGGGTTTTCCTTTAATAAGAAAGAGCAGCGAGTTTTGGTACTGGAAGGTCTAAGAACTCCTCCTGATATTGGGTTATTATCTAGAGAGCGCAAGCAACTCAATGCAAATCAGCGCTATGCACTATTAGATAAGCTACCAGAAGGCTCTGTGTACACCATTCAGATAATCTTCTATCACGAGGATAATTTAACCAAACACCTAAAAAGCATTAAAAGTAATATCATTGGTGGTGGCAGTGAGGGTAACAGAGCAAAAGAAAATGTTACTCGCGCTGAAGATGAAATCTTTAAAGGCAATAAACTCTATTGGGTAACACAAGCCGTATTTTTCCAAGGCAGTGATGCAACAGAGCTTGATTATCATGAAGAGCTCATAAGAGAGCTCTTTATAGAAGGTGCTAAAATTCCCTCCATTGCAACCAAAGATGACTTGCACCCCCAAGAGACCTATCTGGCGCTCATGCCTTTTAACCTAAACCCCACCCTATTTCATAACCGTTTGCAATATGACCGTCTTGTGTTTGCGAGTGAACTTGGCGCTATTTTGCCAGTTTATGGCAGATTTAAAGGAGATGGTAAAAGTAATAGCCTGCTTTTTTTTAATCGAGTAGGGGAGCCTGTTCGCATGGACTTACTTAGTAAGTCCTTTATTGTCAATAACTCACACCTTTCAATCTTTGCAAATTCAGGAGGAGGGAAGTCCGTTTTAATTGGTTACCTTGTCTTTGCTTTAATGGCGACTAAAAATGCCAGAATAGTCATTTTTGAGATGGGCAACAGTTTCGATGGGCTGGTTGATAATGCAAGTCACCTTGGTAAAGACACCAAGCAACTCTTGTTTTCTCAACAAAAAGACAAGGTGGTTCCGGTTAACCCTTTCTGTGAAGCCTACAAAGCCTTACCTGAAATTGAGGAAAGTTATGTTCCGGATTTGGCACTTGAAGAAGCAACTGAGCTAGAAACTCTAAGAAAGGGAAAAAGTGATTTTGCAACAGATGAGGAAAAGGGTTGTGACAGTGATAGAAATTACATTGCGGAGTTAACCCTTGCGCTTCGCACGATGATAACTGAGGCCAATGAAAAAGAGGAAGAGGGCTTTACGCTCGCTGATGAGACACTATTAATTGAAATTCTGTGTGATGGTATTTTAAAAGCCAAAGCAAAGAACAAACCTCAGGCTCTCGTTGAGGACATTGTAGAGGCCTTTGAAGAAAGGGAAGCGAGCGAGAAAAATATTGATAAGAAGAAGCGTGTTAGTGCTTTTCTAGACCGAATCAAAAGTTATGTTTTAAACCCTGCTAAAAAAAGACAGTTTAACCACCCCTCGGAGCCCATGGATGAGTTTGACTTATTACACGTTGATATTTCATCCATTAAAGATGATAACGGAAAAATTGCCCTCATCATGCTGTCTATTTTACCTAAAATAATAGGGCTTGCTGAGCGCACACAAAACACCAACCGACCAACCTTTTTATTCATTGATGAGGCGCACTTACAGTTCAAAATCGAATCTGTGGTTAGCTATGCCTTGCTCATTGCTAAAGTTGCACGAAAACTTGGACTTTGGTTAGTGCCAGTTTCACAGAATGTTAGTGACATGGAGTCTGAGAATGCCAAAAAGATTCTAACGCTTTGTGAAACAATGATTGCTTTAGGGATAAATAATAAAGAAATAGATAAAATCAATGAGTTTAAGCCCTTATGCCCTCAAACGAGAATGCTTCTTGGCAGCATGATGTCTGAAAAGGGTAAGTTTTCAGAAGCTGTACTTTTAGGTGAGAGGTATCAGGGATTATTTAGAGTCATTCCACCTAGATTTTTATTGTCCCTATTAATGACGGAGACGGAAGAGAAAAAACTTCGCAATGATTTAATCCAGGAACACGGCTGCCCAATCAAGGGTGTACAAGCAATGGCCGCTCAACTAGAAGAAAACACCTATGAAAAGGAGAGACTCGATGATGAATTGTTCTTGGATTAATTTGAGTGTCTCATTTAGGGAGCTTGCACAACGCCTTTTTTGTGTCTCTTATGCTGCAGCCTTTATCCTTTTACCTGTAGACACTAGTGCAACTGTTGTTGAGGTTTTTAGTGATGGTGTTAATCAGCCTGCAGAAGAACTAGTACAAACATTAACCCTAGAGCACTGTGACTTTTCTAAAGAGCAGACCTTAAATTCTAGGCTTAGTGATGCGCTCTCTAAGGGTGCTTCGTTTGAGCCCATAATTAATGAAGGCCTGCCAACCCTAATTAAAATGGCTAACTGCAAGGTTAGAGCTAGAGAGTTAGGATTACAAAAGATACCAGCCATTGTTATCAATGGCAGTCATGTTTGTTATGGGCAGTACCTGGTTCAAGAGTGCGTGACCCGATATCAAGAGGTGACGCATGGAAATTAGAGGGCCTGTTCTGAGAGTGGTTACATTAATGTTGGGCATATTAATCTCTTCTGTCTCTTTAGGCGATGAGGTGCACAGCCCTTCATCAACAAATTCAGCAAAGATTGCCGCTAGCGTCTTTAAAAAAATAAAGAACAGTCACTACAAAGCAGTTGGAGGCTGTGTCTTTGTAACAGGGGGAATGTTTCCACATGTTCATGGCACCGTTGAAATCGAACAATTTCTTCCTGACTTAGTGGTTGTGATCTACAACACCAAGGACTCTAACCCCTATAAAGAAGAAAAGCTGCTCTACAACAATAAGCTTGCTGAAAAAGGGTATCAAAAGGCCTTTAAAAAGCTGATGGGTTATGACTTAGGAGAAGGAGCTACCACTGCAAATCAGTTAAACGGCATGGCAGGTGATGATTTAGAGCGTTATGTAGAAGTCGTTGGTAGCCCAATGAACTTATTTAACTTTCCTTTTTTAATTCACCGTGCAGACTCTTCTCCACTCTTGCCGTATTACCTCTCAAAGCTTGATGGGTTCTTAGAACGCACTGGTTTAGGTGAGGTTGAGATGTTAAAGCACCCGAATCTTTACCTTCACTCTCCGATAGGAACCCTGGCGCACCGTTGGGGGAATGAAATCCCAAGAAGCATGAGGGTTGAAAACCCTTATCGATTTAGAGCTAGTGTGGTTGCTGCGATGCATGCCGCTGACATTGCCACAAATTCAAACAATTTACACATACCTATGGCCAATAAGTTAAGCAATAGTTGCGGTCAAAACTGCGTGGTTGCAAACGTTACCTTCGATCCAACTCAACAAAAAGTCATTTGGCAAGAAGTCTTTCCTCTTAATCGCAACATTGTTCCAGGGGCTATGGATGATTATGGGTTTGAGGACGAAGAAAAGGGTCATGGCAATTATGTGTTTGTTGTCTGGCGAAAATACCAAGGATGTATACAAGCACCAGGGAAGTTAAAGTATGCCTCTAAAAAATATCAACCAACAAAAAAACGGTAGGGGAGCGATTATGAATTGCAAGAAAACACTAGCTGCAATGCTTTTAGGGATAAACTGTCTTAGTGCCTTTTCAGCAAGTCTAATTCCTAATAAGAGTTCATACCTTTATAAGATAAACCCATCAGGTAACTTTATTCCACCGGTCTCTAAGAAAAATATTTTATCCATAGGGGGCAGTGCTAGCGCTAAAACCTTACTCTCTTGCCATAATTTTAACCCAACTTTATCGTTTAAGAACGACTTTAATAACATCAAAGACTCTGCCGTTGGTATTCCTTCAGAATTAATTGATGGATTAACAAGTGCTATTGGTTCTGTCCCACTTTACCTTTTACAGCAAGCTAACCCTGGTCTTTATAACACCCTTGTTAATCAAGGGCTGGATTTAAAAAACCGTTTTAATCTTCATGTTGCTGACTGCAATGAACACCTTCGCTCCATGCAAAAAGGTGGCGGCATGTTTGAAAACATCATTTCAGTTTCTGATACCGAAGGGTGGATAGATGGCCTAAAGCGTGCCCAGAAAGGGGAAGCTGATGTTATAGAAGTTTCTAAAAGTGTTAATAAAGACCGAGGAAAGTACGGCATTCCTTGGATCCACCGTGAAGCGGGTAATTCGGGTGGTGATAATCAAATGCCAATTAATCTAGTCTCTGATGTGGTGTTAGCAGGGTACAACTTACTCTTAAGTGACAAGAGAAAAATCGATAGTAAGGAGCCTGCCAGTCACGATGAAATGGAAGCTGCCAAAGTTAATTTCACGCGCTATTGGAGCAAACCAGAGCATGCGATGAATTGGGCAACCTATGTTCTAGGAGACCAAAAAATCAAAGCAAATGATGACAACCCTGTTGATGAAGCAAAAGCAGGGATGGGGTTAACCTCTTATTTAACCAGTTGCCCCAAGATTACAGACAGTGGAGAAACTTGTAGTGAGTCTGTCGCTGATTTCTTTTGGCAGATTGTTCGAGGAGAGGTAGACGCTGACGATGATACTCTTCGCCGACTGAGCCCCGATGGCATGCCGATTACGCTAACGGTTATCCAAACCATTAGGGACATGGAGCAAGAGGAGCAAATTGTAGCGGTGTCAACGTATTCTGAAAAAATTGCAATGCAAAATGTGATTAATCAAGCCTTCATGATGAGGCGAATTTTAATCGCAGGCAGTGATGTCCCTGAAGTTAAAAACATTAAAGCCATCCGAGAAGAGGTAAGAAACGTCATTGAGAAACTCGATGGTGAAATCAAAGCTTTTACCTTCGAAGATGAGGTGCGAGAAAAGTTCTTAGGCAGCAAGCTTGAGACGCTAATGAACATTCGTGAGGCGCAGAAAGCCAATAGCCAACTAAGCAATGAAAATCACGAAGGGCTTAGTAAAGATGGCGCCATTTACATTGAGAAGGAGGACAAAGCATGATGGTCTTTAGCCCTATCGCAATCTATACAACCTTTATGGCATGGGCGCAGTATGATTTAGCGTTTTATGCACTGCAATCAACTGGGGTAATGTACATCGCATTTTTGCCTTGCGTTATACGCTTTGTAAAGCGGGTTGCTATCCCAGATGGCCTTGGCGATGAGGTTGATTTTGCACTCAATCAATTTATTAAAGATGTTTTGATTATCTTCATAGTTTTGCTTTGTTTTGGGTACCCTATAGTGCCATTACAAGAAAAGCAGGTTGTCTTTCATCCGGCCTGCTCTTTATACAGTGGGCCAAATGCTACCGCAGGCGATACAGATACCAGCTATGATGAAACGCTTGCAGATGTAACCAGCACTGAAGTTCGAGTGCCTATGCTGATTTCTTTGATTCAAAACATAGCTTCTAGCATTACCTATGGAATGATGAAAGGGACAGGCTGTCAGGAAACCTTTGAGGAAATTAAAGGAGAAATTTTATCAGCGCACATCAGTGATAACATGCGACACGAACTAAGTAAGTTTAATGAGCAATGTTACGTTCCTGCGCGTCTTAGTTTCATTAATCACCCTCCAGAGAAAGACAGGTACCTCTCTATTCTTAATAAAAATGGCGGTGATAAAGATTTAAAGTGGATGGGTTCACGAGTCTTTCGTCACTTGTACTATGGCGAGAGCTATGCAAGCTCCCCCATAGAAAGCTTTCCTTTTAAAGAATACTCCACCAAATCGCAGCGAGAATCCTATGGCGATAATGCACCAAAATGGGGCTACCCTTCTTGTGAGCAGTGGTGGTCAGAGAAAATTGTACCAACCTTGGTTGATTCTGCTGTAAAGGTTGGCAACAGCTATCGATTTACTCCTATACAAAGTTTACAGATTAGAATTAAGGATGCTCTTAGGAAGCACTTTTACAGTGAGCCAGATGACGTCATTGCCAGAATTATCATCGAAGAGACTTCCGGAGGGGCTCTCAATAGAAATGATACCATTTTTGGAATGGGCGATAGCAAATCTCGCAGTGTTTTGGCAGGAACACTGATTGGCATGAGTAACACCTATGGCAACTTTGTAACAACTCCTGTTAAACAGGAGTCGATTAAACAAGCATTGCCAGTGTCACAAGCACTCTTTTATTTCATGGTTGTTTCATTTGCACCATTTCTTTTGGTGTTATCTGCTTTTTCACTGCGTGCAGTGTGGACGTTTGTGCTTTTTTTAGTTGGAGCCATATTCATTAACTATGCTTGGTACTTGGTTGGCTATGCCTCTAGAAGCATTGATGATGTGATGTACTCAACCGATGGGTTTTATGCAACTCACAACCTAATTCAATATTTATACATAGCTACCGTACCGATTGTATTTAAGCTTCTTTCTCTAATGGGCGCTGATTTATCTATAGGACATTCTGCTATGTCAAATGCTGCTGACACTACCACAGGA
>JASBUC010000077.1 GCA_030148065.1 Legionellaceae bacterium
ACGTTTCCCGCTGCATCAAAAACATCACAGGAATATCGAAGCTTTGCTCTAAGTGCCTTATGTTTATAACTAGGAAAAACGTTATCACCACTAGAACCCCACTCTAATTTTTTACCGCTAACTCTGTCATGCGGCCAATGATGGTTGATCCATGAGCGATTAACAACGTTTGGACCTTCTGTGCCCCACTCTAATTTTTTACCGCTAACTCTGTCATGCGGCCAATGAACTTTCATCCATTGAGTAGTGACAACATCCGGTCCCTCTTCGCCCCACTCTAATTCTTTACCGCTAACTCTGTCATGCGGCCAATGATTTCTCATCCAGAAATGAGTGACAGCATTCGGTCCCTTTTCGCCCCATTCTAGTTTCTTGCCAGTATTTTTATCATGCGGCCAATGATTGCAGATCCATGAGCGATTAACAACGTTTGGACCTTCTGTGCCCCACTCTAATTTTTTACCGCTAACTCTGTCATGCGGCCAATGATCTTTCATCCATTGAGTAGTGACAACATTCGGTCCCTTTGGGCCTACCTCTAACACTTTATCACTATCTTTATCACGCGGCCGATTATCCTCCATTGAGCGAAAGGCAACAGCGTGGGGACCTTCTGCCCGCCACACTAGTTCTTCACCACTATGACTATCATGCGAGCAATAGTGACCGGACCTATTACTGGGCATTGGGTCCTCTGATGTCTCCTCGTTGGTGGTTTGTCGTCTTGCATTTTGTATCGATTGATCAGCGTTACTTTGAGTTTGATCATCTGAAGCCGGATTTAACCTCATTTCATCTGGAAGGTTGTCCAATGTCTGCACAAAAAATCTGGGGTTAGCCATTATATTTCTAATTAACTTATAAAACTTGATATAAAGTATAAAATAGAGACATTAGCTAATCATTATTAACATTTAAAAACAAATGCGTCGGGATCCGGCGCATCGAGGTGATTTTGGGGTTAATACCTCGGATATTCGTCCATTAAGGGGGTGAAGCCCACTGGACCCAAAACTCACGTTAAGGCATTTTTTTGACAAGAAACCACCCTCGTAGACTGTTTAATAAACTAAATTTGCCCTAAAAATCTATATAAAATATTTACCAGAACAAATAACGGTGTCGAGCCATTTTTGAATTCCTAAGTGATTATTATTAGATTATTTTTTTTAAACAACGCGTGTAACTGATTGATTTTTTATTCCTTAGAATTGATTTTTGACTCTGAAAGTTGGATTTAAGGGCTTGTTCCTTCTACTGCTCTAGCTAAATGTTAGAATCTAAAAAAGCCCTCAAAAATCGACTCTAAGGACTTAAAAACAATGACTTAGGACTAAAAATCAATGTTAACTTCATGAATTAAAGTAAAAAAAATATGGCTCGACACCTTTGGAATGTAATTTAGTTGTAATATTTGCCACATAGATGTAAAATATTTGGCCACGTATATTTTTGTTCTTATAATGCAAATTATAAATTTATAAGCCTTAAAGGAAGCACCATGTCATCCAACCCGCCAGCCTTCAAACAATCACTGTTCGATCACTTTTTTGGGTCCAATCAAACAACCGAGCGGCAGACAAACCAAGCACCTATGCCCGTGGTCGAGGCAGTTTCTGTGCCGCAAGAATTTACAGATCCCTTCTCTCTCAGCATTATGCGATACCCTGTAATCTTAAACTCCGGCCAATCGATGGAATTTAAAGAGCTAGAAACACTCTTGGCCCGACCAAAGAGCGAGCATCTTTGCCCAATAACACGTGAACCCATTACTTTTTATACTGCAAACAGAGTGTTACAAGCTTTAATCGATAAATTCATCATAGAAAACCCATCTTTTGAGTCAGACCGCTATGAATCGTACGACTGTGCTAAGTACAATGAATTAACGAGCAAAGATAATACTACAAGAGAGCAGCTTGCCTCAGACCTTAGGTTGAGAAACGCTTATTATTCTCTTTGTTGCCTTTATGGCATGTATGCCTCAGGTAAGATGACCTTGTCATTCTGTTACAATGTAACAAGTTTCATCTTGAGCTCTGTGTACAGTGGAATAAAAGGAACCGTTGAACTATTCACAGGCCCAGATGCCTTTTTTTTTGCCACTTTGGCAGTCGCTGGTATTGGGGCGTTAAAAGCGCTTCACTCTGACTCCCAACAAGCACATAGAAGAAGTAGAAATCGTGAAACTCCACAGCCTCAACCTAATCAACACCAATTTTTCAATTCACACAGAACTGAGATTGAGCACCAAAGGCTTATGGAGATATTTGAAGAAATTAATTATAACCGAGGGCTGAACAGGCGCTGATTAAATCAGAGCGTCGCATAATGAACTAGGATGGGTATAGCTTAGGATATAGACACTGCTCTACCGCCTGAGAAAAATCGGTAAACTGAAACGTTGGAAAAGCGCTTTTGAGCTTTTGTATTGAGAGTCTCTTAGAAGCGCTTAAGAATTGACGCTTCATGCTGGAGGCATGATTAAAAACTGTCTCATAAGGTGCCTCAAGCACAGCCTCCCCTTTTATCTCTGCTACCTTTCGCTGTAAATCCCCCATTTTCTTAGGCAAACCATCTGAAACATTCATAACTCCCACCCCAATTTGATGATTCATGATGTCTGTAACCAGTCGTGCAGCATCTTCGATGAACACCAAATTGCTGTAAGGTGCTTCAGAGGCCACCACCACTTGGCTCTCAAGACTTGGTAAGCGCTCTTTGCCAAATAAGCCCGACATTCGTAGTATTGAAACCTGGCAAGCGCTTCTCTCTGCAAGCATTTGCACCTGTGCTTCTGCGTCTAAGCGGCGACATTGTAGTGCTGTATGCGCATGGCAAACACTGTTTTCATCTACCCAATCGCCTTGATGATTGCCATAGACGCCACTTGAGCCCCAATAAATAAAATGCCCTTTAAAATGAGCATTAACAAGATTCGTAAGCACGGAGGAAATCAAGGTATCACTATTGCCCTCTCTCGGTGGTGGCGCGCAATATAAAATCAGCTCAGGGCTTGAACTGAAAGAATAGTCCGTTAAGTCTTTACTGTGATGGTTTAAACCGTCTAGATGGTAGGCGCTAGGATAGTGGCGAGAGATGGCAGAAACATCATGGCCTTGTTCTAACCATAAGCGAGCACAGTAGAAACCCGCAAAACCATACCCTAGAATGAGTGTTTGCATGAATAAATCTTATCTGTTTAATAAGGCCTTATGCTAACACCGCTAACCTCTTCTTTCATGCAAAGGCTTATTAATATTTTCTTAACTTTGTATGCGTATAATGGCTTATTTGGTTAACAAATAAAGATATTGCCCGCTCTAGAGATGAGAGTTAAATGAGTTACTAAAATCACCTATGCCAACGTGCCACGCTTTATGCGCGGCATCCAAGAAGCTCCCGCATATTGAGCGTGGGAAATAAGGGCTTGGAGGCAACATTGAGTCCGACTTCGGATTCACATGTACGCTCAAGAGATGAGAGTTAAATGAGTTTAATTGGCTGTTAAATGAAAAGATGAATTTAGAACAACGAATTACAGATATTTCCAAAGAAGATAAGCGATTTGCTGTGTCGGGGTATGAAAAAACTTATCAATATTACCAATCCGGCAATTGGATCTTTTTCATGCACAATCAGCTACCCGATACCAAATTACCTTCAGGCTGGAAGTTCCATATTACTCTCGACAGTACGAGGCTTAATCAATTGTGGCCGGAGCTAGAGCCCCTTTTATTAAACCAGGCTGGAGGTTGCCTAGGTTTTAAAGTTCTCGACTACCGTAAGCGCCCATTACAAAGCGGACGACAGATAGTTCTCTATACCTTCACCGATGATAATAAGGTCCTATTACAAGCGCCCATTGATCTAATGGGGTTGATGATTCAAATTGAAGCCTTGTTAAGATGTCATCAAGTACCAACTGGGAAACAGCCTCTTAGTACAAGAAAAGTCCCAGGCTCTCGCTATCTTACCTACCGCCATGACACAAACCTAGAAACGATGACCTACATTGATAAAAAAGAGGCCGCTAAAATCAATAATGACATGCCTTATAATCCCTTTAACTATGACAATCCGTTCAAAGACTTACAATTATCACATCCGAGTAAGCGCTTCTTCTATCCTAAAAACAGCCATTACACCATCGGGCAGCGCTTCTATCGATACACGCACAACAAATTCGAGCATCATGATGAACTTCATGCAGACAAAGAGAGTCTTCCTAGCTTTAGTAAGAGAAAGCGTCTTGGTTAAAAGAAATGGCAGGTGTTCGCGAGTAATAAAACTAAAGTTAAACTCAAGGTGGTCGATATACAAAGTTAATAAGAAAAAATAAGGGGTTATCGATGAAAAGTTTCAGCAAGCTTGGGGTAATAACGGTTTTCATTCTAACTTTAAGCGCCTGTGCAAATACTGGCAGCACCACTATTAGCAGTCGAAACACCGCCGTGTACACCTCTAGCCATTACGCACCAGCCTACATAACCAGCTCACGACACAGACCCAAACTAGTCTACACCTTTAAAAACAACGGATGTCCGCAACAAACACAGAAAAACAGCTTATTAACAACCTATAAATACAATCGTGGCGCCTTTACCTACAAGCCTTATCGCGGGGGGTGTTAGATAGGGAGGAGTCATTCTCATCTTGATAACCATCACAAGTCATTTTTTCGGCCTGCTTACGGTTTAAAAGCATTCCATTCTTCTTATAGTAAGAGAGTTGAAAAGCGGAAGTATCACTCTTAAATGACTCTCTGGCATCAAGCTCTTCTTGTTCACTCGTCCACAACTCCTTTATTGTTTCAGAATCTAAGGAATAAGAATCATTGCTTGGCGAGACGCCTTTGATGGGCGAAAAAATTGAAAATCTTGCCCGTTTAGTATTAGACCAGGGGGTTATTAAATCGAGTCTGTTTAATTGATACAGACCATAACCTAGTCCCAAACTTCCTATGCCAACGAGTGTTGAAACTAAAAGCATTGGGCTCGATAAAAGTCGCTCTAGAGCATTCACAGTGTTCTTACTGATAAAATCATCGAGGCTATTTACCCCTTTTATCAGCATCTCTAAGGAATGAAATAACAAGGAGCTGACCTTCCCTAGAGCCTCTAGTCTAAAAGAGGAAGAACAGTTCTGAAGGCCACTAAGAGGCGTTAAATATGAACGCATACAAATACTCGATACAGTCTAGATAGGTGACTATTATAGTCTTTTAGGCTTAAGAAAGAATTAATATCTAGTTAATGATAGGTGGGCATTATTATGCAACCATTAAACTTAACGCCAGCCTTTTACCACGACCTTGCAAGCAACCCTAATTCCAGTTGTCAATCGCTACCT
>JASBUC010000033.1 GCA_030148065.1 Legionellaceae bacterium
GTCCAAAGCCATCCAGCAAAAGCACATCAAACATTGTATGCTAGCAGATCCGGCTTATGGGGAGGGGGTCTCCAAAGCACTGGGGGTGAGTTAGGAGTAGCTTTCAAGTACGGGATGTTTTTGGCGCCTCTTGAATTAAAATGACTCGAATGAGTGCTCATCTTTACAGAAATTTCGTTTTGAGCATAAAAAGTTGATATTTTCAGCTAGGATTAGAACTGGATGGTTAATGGTTAAGAGTTTATAAGTGAGGAAGGATATGAAAGGACTCGTTGGTATTATTTTGCTGGGGCTTTCTGGTGTCTTACATGCAGGAACCCCGTGGGTGGTGGCCGATCCCTACACAGGCGACTTTCCCATGCAGTACAAGATAAATGACGGGGCGTTTGAAACGGCCTCTAAAAACCCCATCATTTTGCCAGCAAGTGATGATTTTACGCTTACTCTAAAGAACTCTAGAGCAAGTTGTACAGCGCTCATCAAAAGCGGCCAGTTTGATCCTAGCAGTAGTACCTGTAAGCCAATTTTACCGGTGCAATCAAACACCCTTGCTTTTACAAATACCCATGGCATTAAGCCGCCGGCTTTCGGTATGACCATTACCATGCCGATTGATACAGCCAATCGAGTGGTGAAAGTGACTGGCTGTAAAAAAGCACTCACCATTAACACCAGCGACAGCATCCAAGGATTTTGTGAGCTGGGTAAAATGCCAACGGGCTCTATGACCCTCAACTTTGAGCAAACTTCGCCGAGTAGTGACTCTTGCAAAGTGGTCTTTTATGACAACTTTATTGACAACAACGAGAGCACTTGCCAGCAGTTTAATTATGACAACACAAAAACGGTTTTAGCGTTCAATAATAAGATGGGAGTCAAACCCATTCGTTATTCGAACAAGGTAAATCCTGCAGGCAACGCAACTCGCACCATTACCTTTAAAAACAGTTGCCAACAAACGCTGTGGTTTAACATGGTCTCAGGAACTGCTGGTGCTGCCCAATATATTGGCCATAAGGCCGTTGGTGGTCTAAAGTGCACCATCGATGCCAATGGCGATGAGCATTTAATTAGTGATGCCAGCAAAACTTGCCCCAATGGTACCATCTGCCGTTTTTCAAGCTACGACAGTACAGGAACTGCCAATTATTTTTGCTATTTTGAGTCAGCGAAAGTGACCAACCCTGATGCAAACCCTCTAAAGCGCACAAGAATTGCAGCTGGCAGTTCAAAAGAAGTCACCGTGCCAATCTATGATGATAATAACATCATCTTTAGTGGCGGGGCCTCTGCCCGTTATGGTTGTGAGAAGGCCGATGGCAGTCCCACTCATTGCGCAATGGGAAATTGTAATGATGATAATAACAGCATGAGCTGTCAGTACACCAAAGGCACTGAAGATGGGGCAACCATTGCAGAGTTTACTCTGCAGCGCAATGACAAGGATTATTACGACATTAGCATCATCAACGGAGCGCACTTACCCATTAGCATGTACCCAGAAAGCACGAGTAATTTTGAGCCTTACCAAGCAGGAGGCTCACCGAAAGGGTATTGGTGTACAAACCCAGGCTCGCCCAACCCTAAAGGTAAGGAAGATGGCATTCAAGCTTGCAAGTGGGGCTTTGATGTTAGTGCAGAGCCTGAAGGGCCTCTCTATTATGTGAACGTTGCTGCCCAAGAGAACATAACAAAAGTAACCGATCTAAAAACCTGCAGCAGCAAGGGCGATTGTGATTCTGGGGAGTATTGTGGCATTTCCCTGCCCTGGGTGAAAAATAACATAGGTCTCATTAAAGATGCCTTTAAGAAAGGCTCTTGGAATAGCCTACCCTTTATGTGCGGTAAATTACTTGGGGTTGATACGGCTGTGAATCTTTGTTCTCAGTTTTCCTTGGTGCCAGAGCTTGCTAAGGGAGGCACTCCGTTTAATTGTCAAAAGAGTTTGCCCGAAGCTTATAGTGGGGTGCCGTTAAGCCTCATGAATCTCTATCTCTGCAATGGCCCAACCGATAATTGCGTCAAAGGACAGTCTAGTTATAAAGAGTCTAAAAAGGTTTGTTGTGGTTGTTCGGTGTGGAGTAAAACCTTTAGCACCCCCATTCCTTATGAAGCAGGGGCTTGCCAATTTAACAGCACCTGCCCAAAGGAAGAAAAATTCTGTAATACTAATAAAACCTGGAACAACGAGGTTGAGCCCAAACTTCGCTTTTTAAAGCGAGGCTGCCCCAGTGCTTATGTGTATCAATTTGATGATGCGACTTCTACCTTTACTTGTAAGAGCAAAACTTCAACAAGCAAAGACTACAACAGCCTCAATTACGTGATTGAGTTTTGTCCAGGTAGCAGTAATTTAAGTGTAACGCCTTAGCTCGCTTAAGGGCTTTGGTGTTATATACCCAAACTAGTTCATAGTGGGGAAGGGGCTTTACCAAGGATCACTGGATAAAAGTAAGGCCCTATTGGAAATGCAACTATAAGCTTAGCTTGTAGACCACAGAGTCTACCCGAAAGCGAATGTCTTCACTTAAGCTGTTGGCAACCACCAGGTAGTGATTTCCCTCTTCACTAAAGGTTTTAGCTTCCGTGCCGCCAAAGGTCGGATACTCTGCAACCTGGATAAATTGACCCTCTTGCCACTTAAAAATTTGAGAGTCTTGTTTGCTTATTGGTCTTTCTCGTTTGCCGGTAATGAAATTGGTCTTAAAGAGATAATGGTTGCCATTAAGCTTGGCATGATGAAAGCTTCGAGTGCCGGGTGCTTTAAATTTTTGATATTCACTAAAGCGTTTACCATCCCATTTATAGAGCACACTCTCATCTAAGAGATTGGCAAAAGCAAGGTAGTGTTCTCCCGCAATAGAGAAATAGCAAAAGCCGCGACCCCCGCCATGCTCTGCAAAACTCTCTACAAGTTCAAACTGATTGTTTTGCCACTTATAGAGTCTAGAGCTTTGTACATTATCGCCAATGGCTAAGAAATGCTGCTGATTAAAGCTAAACGTTGAGGCATCATAACCCCAAACGCTAGGTAGCGATTGCATCAAATTAAATGTATTATTTTGCCAGCGATAGAGGCGATTAAAAAACGTTTTCTCTTTGTCGTTTTCACTCTCAAGCACGCCTTCTGAAATTAATAAAAGTGATTGGCCCTCGATGTTCATAAAACAAGTGCTTTTAGCAGCAATGCTGTCAATTAGTTGGCTTAGTTCAAAACGCTCCCCATTCCAACAAAAGACTTGGCTTGGCACGTTGGTTTCAAAGTTGGGCATTTGGCCTTTTCGAATGTTGGCAATGGCAAGATAAGGCCTTTGTTCTATAAGACCAAACGCGATGTGCTCGCCACCATGCACGGACAACTCTTGAAAAGGCTGAAATGCGCCATTTTGCCAACAAAAAATAGAAGCTTTAGTATCACTGTTGCCACCATTCATATTTGCAAGAGAGCCTTCTATGTCTTCAGCAAGCTGCGGTAGTGCTGCATAGAGTGTTTGCTCAATTCTAAAAAGTTCAACAGAGCGTGCGCCAGAGGTTGGCAATCCTTGTATTTTTGTAAGTTTCATTTATCCCCCCCATTAATCATTAAAGTCTGGCAGGTTTTGAGGGTAGTCGCTAAAGCCTTCAGGCAGGCCATCAGTGAGGCCTGGGATTGCCATTCTTTCTACTTGCCAGTCTTTGTTCTCTGCTTCTCCAGCAAGCCAAAACCCAACCGTATTAGAGAGCATTTCTTTTATGTTGCCAGTTGAGAATTTTAGGCGTCGTACGAAGTGATGAATGTCCGATGCTTTGCTAAAGTCATAATCGCCTTCAATGGCGATGCGTTTTGGGATTGTGATGTCTGGTACATTGGCAAAGGCCTCATTCATCACCACAGGACGTGAATAAATGGCTCCCCAAACGCCGGAGGCTAGTGCGTTAAACTGCTCATCACTCATGGTTTTCTCCCCTAGATTATCAAAACAAGGTGCGTAGGGGACGATGAACATGCGCCCTTCATCAAGCGACTCTCCTGCAATTGATTTTATGAGTGGGAAGAGCCAATTGGAGGTGGCGGTAAGGCCGGCACTGTAGTTGGTGCCGGCAAGGTTTCTAAGTAAGATTTTGGCCGATTGCCAATTGATTTCAACCTTGCTTAGAGCGCTGTAGATGTCATAAGCACTTTTTAAGCCAGCCAAAGAAAAGGTTGCAATCATTACCGTGTTGTAGGGAATGGGAAAGTCGTTCGTTTCGACTTCTAGAAAGTGCTCTAGAATGTGCTCTGTGCAAAAGGCCTCTGGTTCACGCTCGACTCGCTTAAGGTAGTTACCAGCAAGCCCACAGGCATAATCAACCAGCTTTTTAATAGAGTCTTCTCGTCCTTGCCAGGCAGGGCAGTTTAATTGATGCAGCCAATGTTCGCTCTCACCCATTCGGTTGATGTCTCTTATAAGCTGTAAGTGCTCCTTCATTGGAGCAATGTGCTCGCGCCATTGCTCATTGCCATATTTTTGCAATACGCCCAAGTAGGCAATGGCCGGCCCAACATGAGAGAGGCTGGTGACTTCATAGAAGCCGCTGTTTGGGGCGGCGCGGTAATCACCTGAAGTAATAAGCTTATGCGGTGAGGTGCTGTCATAGACATAAATCCCTTTGGAGTCTGCAACCACTAAAGGGCCATTATCATCGTCTGTGTCTTGCCCTTTTGCCAAGGTATCAGACAAGTCTTTGGCAATTGCTCGTTGGTTTTTGGGGTAATTGGCATGGCTATAGCCGGTAAAATCATAAAAGAGATCACTGAAGGCTTTGGGGGTTTGGTAATTGTTCATCGCTCATCCTTGTTAAAGTCAACGTCTGTGGGAAGGTCAATCTCACAGTGTGGAAAAATAAATTGTTCTATCGTTTGATTAATCAGTCCAGATTTTGTGGCATAGGCAAAATGGTCGATGTCATTTAATTCAAAGAGCTGGGAATTTTTTATCTGTTGTCTTAGAAAGAGGGCGGTACTTGAGGGAACCTCCTTTCCTAGGCGGCTGCTAATTAAAAGCGTTG
The DNA here is from genome assembly GCA_030148065.1 of Legionellaceae bacterium. Classification (GTDB taxonomy): domain Bacteria; phylum Pseudomonadota; class Gammaproteobacteria; order Legionellales; family Legionellaceae; genus JASBUC01. The sequence continues at coordinate 5,029 of JASBUC010000033.1, forward strand.
GGGCGCTAATCTTAGACATTAAGGCGCGGTCATCATCATAGGCAATGTTTTCAAAAAAAGCTTTAATGGTCTTGCGCCCAGAACTTTTGGCAAGCTGTAAATACCAGGTTTTTAATCGCGCTAACTCAGTACCTCCTTGCTCATTCATGGCGGCATTTAAAAGTGCTAGGTAGATGTCTTCATCATTGTCAGTTTTCTCTATCATCTTAACAGCCTTATTTAAGGCTGTTTGATTAAAACCGCCTTGCCAGTCCTCACGACTTAAAAAGCAGGGGGATCCATTAATGACAATGAGTTTGCTAATAAGTTCAGGGTAGAGGGCGGCAAAGCGAAGCACGGCATGCCCTGCGGAAGCAAAGCCAACCAGAGTGGGTTGTTTAAGCTTGCACTCGGTGATGATTGTTTGAAAGTCATCCATGTATAAGTCAGTAACTGATGAATATGAGTCTGGCAGCTTGCTTGAGCAACCATAGCCTCGTAAGTCAAAAACGGTGTTTTGGGCCTTCGAGTCAAAATAGTTAAGTTGTGGGTACCAAGCCTCCGAGCTAAGTGGTAGACCGTGCACCCAAAGAATGGGGTGCTCCCCTTTGCCTGATTGCTTGCAGTAGAGCTCACCTTCTTTTACCTTTACATAAAACGCTTTGTCTAATTCCATGCTTTAATCCTATCCTTCCTTGTTTGTTGAAGGTGTTTTCTTAGTTATTTCCTGGTTCTTGACCAGGGGCACTCCTTGCTGAAAGTTTATGAATAAAATTCCTTACCAAACGCTCAGTTTTAGAATGCTTGGTTTTCCAGAGGTAATTTCGTTGGTCTGTAATATCGGGGTATTTTTGTTGTAGTGTTTTTTGAAGATCCTTTAACTTATCTACCCTGTGTGCTGGTTCATTTGATTGTAGAATCTTTTTGGCTTCTTGATAAAAGTCGATTAGATAATCAATTTTTTGGATGCCGGGTGCAAGATGTGCAAGCGTCTTTACATGCGTTCTAATTTTTCTAAGCTCTTTGCGTAATGCCCTTTCTTTGGCTGTTCGACCTGGCTCAATGGATGTGTCTTTTAAAAAACGATTAAATTTTCCAGGTTGTTCAAGCCGCCTTATTTGATCGGCTTGTTGGCTGACTAAGGGTGCATTTCCAGGACATTCACTCTCTAAGAACGCTTGAGCTCCAGTTTGTACCGTCTGCCATATGTTCTTGCCAGTGTCATTAATAAAGGAGTTTTGTTGATTTAGCTCGACCGCGCCTGTTTTCCCCCAATGCATTCTAGGTTGCATGTTTGGCTTATTTTTAAAGTACTCAAGCAAGGATTCAATGAAAGGCGTCATTTCATTCAAGTCAAGTCCCATCGAGGCAAAGTCAACGCAGACATCATAGGCACCTTCTTTACCGAGTTGCCTAGGAAAACGAACAAAGACGGCGGTATTGACCGCATTTGGATGCTCAATAAGCATCTTCTCTAGATGTTTGAAGAAGCCTTGAACGACCGCTATATGAGTGTAGTTAAAGATTAAACCAGATTCGGTGACTCTGGCGGCCACACTTTTCTCTGGCCCCATGATCTTAGAAACTGGACCCACTTCGACTCTATCATCTCTTGCACTCATTACCTCTTGCTTAAATTCACGATGATAAAGGCCCTTAACGATGGAGGCATTTGCAGCGGCTGTTGCAAGCCTTTCTGTGACAGGCCCTATGTAGTTTTGTGCTTGAAAGGGGTTAGCCTCCTCAAGGTGGCCCTCATCATCTGAAACATATTCAATAACGGTTTGTTTCACTTCACGGCATCGGTGGTCCATCATCAGAGTTGATGAGGTTAATCCTTGGCCATTGTGATCAAGGGAGTTTAGAAACTCATCAAAAGGAACAGGTTTTTTTACCGTCCGTTGTAGCTTTCTTCTCCCTTGATTGACTTTAATCTCTAGGCTTTTGATGCTGCCGCAGAGTCCAAGGCTTGGTCCTTCAACCAGACGCCGAAAGTTCTCTTTTTCGTCCTTTTTCTCTCGGTGATAAGTCTTCTCCTCGCCATTTGGTAAAATGACGGTGACTGCTTGCACAAGATCGGCAAGGTAGCCCTGTGAGGAATGGCTTTGGGTAGAAAGCCCTCCAGCAAAGCTCATAAATGGCAAACAGCCACTAAGGGCATCACTGTGAAGTCCTTGGGTATTGAGTTTGTCATTTAATTCAGTGAGCATGATGTTGCCAGGAATGCGCACTATTGTCTCGGTTGAGGCAGTCTCTTGCTCTGTTGGAACCTGGGTGATGGATGGCGCCTCGCTACATTGAATCAGTAAATCAACCCCGTTCCATAATTTGCCAATGGAGAAGGATTGGTTGTTTGGTTCTCGCCCACCTGCAATGTCTTGTGCTCTGATGTTAGGGCACGTTCTCGCAAGGAACCCACGTAACGCTTTTAGCTGCTCATAATTATTACACCGTATAAGATGTGGCCTGCGTGCACCAAGTGAGAGCCCCCCAGTTCTAGAAATGGGCCTTTGCTGGCTTATTTGTAAGCTATTTTTTCTACAAAACTCTCTTAAATCAGAAAGCGCACCGCTGGTTAGGCTTCTAGCATCCCTGGCATCGGCTCTATCCTCAGCTGAAAGAGTTGTGTTCTTGGTTTTAGGCGAGTCTGGACCCATGGCGTCTAAAAATAGTTTCCATAGGTTAACTATAGAACACTTTGTGGTTCTTTGTGCGCTCTTTGCTTTTTAGCGCATCGTGAGCGGCTTGCTGTTAAAAAGCTGGGCTGGCCAATCATAGGGGGTAACATCTTCAAGTGGTGAGTCCATCGCTCGTACGTTGCCGCCAATGCCTGAGTTATTGAGGGCAAGGTTTGCCGACCAAGTCATTATTCCATCGATTTTAACCCCTGTGGCGAGTAGGGCTGGATCGTTTTGTAGTAATGCCCAAAATGCTTGTATGGACTCTTTAGCAACTCCTGGGTTATTAAGAGACGGTGCACCTCCTGTGTCTGTTTGATGATTATTTGTTTGTGATAAGACGCCAATGTTTAAAGAGGTATTGGGGCCAATGGCTCCGGTCTCTTTTAGTTTTTTTAGCATGTCGATAACCTGAAAGCCATAAGTAAATGTGCCATTACTTTCGCCATTTGGTAGGTTGCGGGCACCATCATCGTTATAAAACTGGGGATTAATCTCATCAAAATAGACCTTTTGCGCGGCCATTTTTTGCAGGACGACTCCCATAAAGCCAAGTCCTTCTGAGTTATTCCAATCGCAATACTTTTTAAGACAACTTATGTCACTGGCTCGCGGCGACGTTGAGAGAATGGCACTTGGTTGCAGCGTTTTAAAGCGCACCATCGCGCGCACGAGGTTCTCAAGCGCTTTATTTTTATCTTGGTCGGTACATATCTCATTGGCACAACCGAGTCCATAGAGGGTTTCTAAATCTATGTCGATGCCATCATAGAGTCGAACCCCTTTAACCTTAAGTTGCATGATGTTTGACATGGCGATGGCAAAGGCATCTGGATCTTCTAAGAGCGCGGCCCAAGCAGGTTTTGAGGGCGGGGCGGGCATGATGGGGGTTGCTTCTGCTGAGCCGCCCATGTTCCAGCCACCAATGCCTGCAAGCAGTTTTATTTTCTGATGGGTAATCGTATTCTTGCTAATTTTTTCAATGTCTGATCGAAGCTTACTAATGACGCCAGGGCCTGATGTGTGCAGCGACGTCCAGTAGTTGTTATAAGCATCACCCGCACTCGCTGGGGCATCAATGCCTTGATAGTTTAGCCAAAACGCCTCATCAAGCGTGTTACTTGTACCAGGTCCTGGGGCATTTACCACCCCAAAGCATGCAGGAATTGGACTGCCAAGCCCAGGTTTGCCGCTGCCATCTCCCCAGCAAAAAGGGTAGTTAGTCCAAAAGGCATCGACTAAAATGGTGTAACCTGAGTGTGCGAGATCTTCATCTTTCCCATTAAAAAACCACGTTTCATTCGAGTCAAAGGATTGAAAAAAGCCAATCACGTTTTTGGGTGGCTTAATCGCCGTTGGCGTGGTTGCAAAAGCGCTGCTGCTTATTGCAAGCAGGCATGACAAAAGAAGAGGGGGGATGCGATTTCTAAGCATTGACGTTGGACCTATTTTTCAGTATGTGCTCAATAATAACACATAGTTATCGAAGCAGTCTTTGAGTGATATAAAATTGATAAGTTAGAGCAAAAAGACCTCAAAAGAGCTATAATAAGCGTTACACAGTCCATTCTTCAGAGTAAATGGTAAGCTATGTCCTCTTCCGAACCAAAAGCACCTAGTATTTTAGCCTTGACAGCAAATTGTGGTCTTGCTGGCATTCTAGACGATGAATTTACCTCGATGTTCACAAATAGCAAAGGTGCGGACATTATTCTAATTAGCGCTCAGGAGTGCCATTTACAAAAGACTCTAGATAATTTTAATAACGCCAATAGAGACGGAAACTACAGGCTTGAGAGAAGCTCTTTAATGAGCACTTTTACCAAACCTAAGACTGGCACAGGCATGGTAACCCTTGCACTTGTTAAAACGGACTCAGGATGCAGTGTGAACTTTCATGAGCAAGAGGTTCTTCGTCGAGGGCTTATCAGTGGTTTTAACAAAGGTGGTTTACGCTGCAAGCTAACCGTTAAAAAAGACTCAGAGAGTTTTCACCTCCAGCACACAAACTATCATTTAGACTCTGATAATAAAAAGGCACGCCTTGAAGATTTGTTCAATATTTATAAGCATCAATTTAAAACTTATAAGTCGTTTGATGAGCTTGCTGCTGCCACCCCTGATCTTCAGATTGCGGCAGGCGACAGTAACATTCGTGATCGATTTGTAGAAGGAGCTCGGAAAAATGTTTGGAGTGAGACCTCTTTTTTAAAGTGCGATGAGCTCATTCGAGATCTCTTGTTAGTAGAAGGCGGTGATGCTTACTCTCTTACTGATACTTACAAAACATCGCATGATAAAAACAAGGAGGGTAAGCGTAAAGGTTTAATCGATGGAGGCGCGCTCGATAGAGCGACCATACGAAATAACGGTGATTTTTCTACCACATCGATGAGTACAAGCTATCAAGAAGCGGGGTTTAGCGATGCATTACGAGAGGGTCAGAAGCGCGATCATGTAATTTTAGGAGAATGGACCGAGCTAAAAAAGGCAGACGAGTTTCACCGAGTTAAAAACAGTCTTTGTCATCGCTTGCAACGCTTAGCCCCTAAGTTGGTAAATGAGATTGACGAACTAACAGAGTCTTCGGATAACAAAACAACACTTCTAGCCATCCATAATTTTTTCTATGGCAGTCCTCAAGGCTTAGTGCCACATTTAATCGACCCACAAGGGCTGCAAGATTATGATGCTAAGACTGCAGTTTTTCGAGCTCTTCAAGACGCCTCATTAACTGATTGTCAAAGTAAGCCGGTTGTTAAAAATTATCTGAGAGCCGCCAATCGGCATGTTAATGGCCGTAATGCCGAAGGCTATGGTAAAGGGATATTAGGTACTGCTGCGATGGTTGCAGCCTGCGTTTTTTTGATAGGTTTTAGCATTGGCACCATGGGGGTTGGGTCATTGGTTGGGGCTTTCGCCATTGGTCTTGGCCTCTTAGCTTATAGGGCTTATACGTCGATTCGCTCCCATAGGGTAGTTCAAAAAATTGCCAATGCGGAAAGAATAACTGCTTTAGCCGACTCAAGCCATTCTCAGTCTTCACGTAGTTCTCTGAGCTCAAGTAGTGCCTCTATCTCAAGAAGCCTTAGTTCTTCCTCACATGAAGGGGCTAAAAAATCACATGGAAAAGTGTTCAGTCCTGACTCCGAATCTGACACTGACACAGCCCCCCACAACCACACAGCCCCTAACTTAAATCAAGAGGGTAATCCTGCTGCTAAAAATAGGTCCTCACCTAGTAAGAGCTTTAATTAGAAATGGCTTTTACCCCCTCCAAGACGGTCAAGTATTTTGAGTAAAAGTTCGCTTTCTGGTTGACAATTGCTATAGTGTGCATTGTTAATAACCAAAGCAAGGATGGGATCATGAAAAAACTCCTTTGTTGTTGTCTATTATTAATTTCTTGTACATTAAATGCCAAGGTTTTTGAACGAATTGTTACCTTTGGTGACAGTTTGTCGGATACAGGAAACTTGTATGAATACATGTTGCACTTAGTTCCTAAGAGCCCTCCTTACTACAAAGGGCACTTTTCAAATGGTCCAGTGTGGACTGAAGCGGTGTTTCAGCATTATTTTCTAAACAGTAGTCACGAGCATGACAACAATTATGCAGCAGGCGGAGCCGCGGCTGTGATTGATGCAGGTAATACCATGCCCTTTTCATTAGGCACGGAAGTAGAAGATTACCTCTATTTGCATGAAGATCATAAAAAAGACTCCACCCTCTTTTTAGTCTGGATTGGTGGTAATAACTACATTAATTTCCCAGGTCATGTCGATGACACGACGACTAAAACCGTCAATGCGATTGAGAAAAATTTATCAAGCTTAATTCATCATGGGGCTGAAATTTTCTTTGTGCCGAACTTGCCTGATCTTGGTGCCATTCCAAAAGCCAATACTAATGGCAAACACTCACAGGAATTATCAGCCTTAACCATCGCTCACAACAAGAAGTTAAAAGCCATGTTGGAAAAAATGAAAGAGGCTCATCCGAATGTGATGTTTATTGACTTTGATGCCAAGAGCATTTGGGATGATGTGATGGCCCACCCTGAAAACTACGGCATTAGCAATACTCGCGATGCTTGCTACACCGGCTCGATTATATTCTTAAAGTCTGAACCCAGTGATGAGGGACTTCGAACGGCGATGATGAATGAGGCGAGCAACAATGGCCTCAGTGTCAGCCCGCAAAAAATCGATCAGATCCTCAATACACCGGTGTTACGAGAGGTTGCAAAAACAAGTTGGCAACTTAACCAAAACTTAGTTCATGACACACTTGATTGCACGGGTTATTTATTCTGGGATGACGTCCATCCGACAAGTTATGTTCACCAAAAAATTGCAGAGTATGCGCTTAAAGCCATTGAAGAATCAGGCCTAGAGTTCAAACATTCTTAACAATCCGAGCTACTGGACTTAAGTCTGGTAGCTCTCACCTTTCTGTTTTCACCAGAATTATTAGGAGGACGCTTCTAGTGAAAAAGAGTTTTAAAACATTGCGTCTGGTAAAAGCACGCGGCTTCTAAGTTATTTTTTATTTCAAAGTAGTCAACCATCGAGTTGACAATGTCTCGTTGCTCAGAGGCATATTTTTGTTCACGCTGGTTGACTAAAAACAAGCTGCTGGTGCCGGCATTAAATTTTTCAACTTCTGCATCGAGCACTTTTTTAGAGGCCTCTGCCTGTTTTTGCTCAAGAGTATAACTCACCGAATTTTTTGAGAGCTCATAGAGGAGCTGCTTGGTATTGGTAAGCAGAGTGTCTTTTAGATACCGCTCTTTGTACGCCAAGGCATTTAAGGCGTCTTTCACGCCTTTTATCATGCCTCTTGCCTTACGTTGTCTAAGCGGAATTTCATAATTTAGGCCAATGTTGTAGGAGCGCACACCTAGTGCTGGCGTACCTTCCCCGTAGTCTTGCTCAGTATAGAGTTTTAAATTCACTTCTGGTTTAAACTCGTTGTAAGCATTTTTTAAAGCCAGTAGCAGTTGTCGTCGATGTACAGAAATTAATTTTACTTCTGGGTGATGGGTATAGAGGTAGTTTATGTTTGCCGCATTTAGAGAGTATTCAGGCAGGATGGTGTTAGGACTTATTTGTGACTTTGTATTTAAAATAATGGGTTGGCCTTGTTTATCGCGGTAGTAGAGTGAGAGTTTGACCGCACTTTTCTCAAATTCACGTAAGCTTTCTTGTACTAAATTCTCTCGTAGGTATATTTGCTGTTTATTTTCAATAAGCTTAATTTGCTCGACATCCCCAAGCCTTGCTTGATCCTCTAGTGCTTTTTGTCGCTCTTTGGCGATGAGCAACTGCCTTTGGTTAATCCTGAGTAATTTTGAAATACGTACCCATTCCCAGTAACTTTGTCGGGCTTCATTGATAACTCTTACTTGCAAGAGCTCTTTCGAAATTTTTTGAGAGGTAATCTCAAGCTCTGAGCGATAGAGCCTAAAGCGTTCGTCATCAATTTGATAATCACGAAGCAGAGGCAGGCTCAAGCCCAGTCGCCATTCACCTTGACGGTTGGTTAGATCTTCTTGGTAGTAGACAGGCCAATTCCCACGGCCAATTCGATAGCCTGTGTAGAGCTTGACCGCACTGTCTTCTATTGGTAATTCAAAGGCCACATCAAAATACTCACGCTCATAGCCACCTTCTGGTTGCGCATAGCCTCGTCCTTTCAGTCTGGGATCAAAAATGCCTCGATTACTTATTGCCATTGCTTTTGCTTTTTCAATCAGAGCTTGTTGCGCTTTGAGGGTGGGAAAATTATGAAGGACTGATGCCACCAGCATTTTCTCAGTTAATTCAGCTAAGGCACTCGAACTAACACTTAAGACGAGGATAAATAAAAACGTGCGTGTCTTCATTGATACTTTATTGGGTGTGAGGGGGTCTCTGGAAACCCATTAAAACGACGCCAAAGTTCATAGCCTAAACGAACCCGCCCGAGTTGTACCCAGCCATGTACTTGCACGCCCTGGCGAAGAAAGCGTAAATTTGGCCAGGCGCCATTTTCTTCTGGCATGATTAAAAGCCTGAAAAAACCACGTTTATCTGCAGCCGGATCGATGACTCTAATCTCACCGCGAAAGGTGTTAATGGCAAGAGAGGGCCAGCCGCTTAGTTGAATGGCAGGCCAGCCTTCAAACTGCAGGGTAACTTTATCACCGACATTCACCAGTGGGGTGTCATTACCATCTATCCACAGCTCTACGGCGCGAGACTTGGTATTGGGAACCAGCTCTGCTAACACATCACCCTGTTTAATAATTACTGAGTCGCCTCCAGTTAGTCGGCGAATGATGGTACCATCTTGAGGAGCTAGAACCAGCTGGGATTTTTGTCTTGAAATTCTGACTTTTATTTTGGCAAGCTCAACAGTGGATTTGGCAATGTCACTTACATAGCGAGCATACTCAAGCTTTGCCAGTTCAAATTTTCGCTTTGAGCTTATGCCTTTTTCGAACAACTTTTTTTGCCGATTCACGTTTAAAAGAGAAACGGCCGAGGCTTGCTTCATTACTTTAATTTGCATTTCAATGGCTTTTTTCTCTGCTTCTAAGTGATACATAAACTTCGGATCTTGGTCTTTTAAAAGAACAATTTGTTGGCCTGCTTTAACCGGGCTGCCTTCGTTGACAAACCATTCATCAACGACGCCGGTAATTGGGGCGCTGATTACTTGCTGACGCTCACCTGGTGAATAAGCAATCACCACGCCAGTGCCATATATGGTTTGTTGCCACGGGGTTACCAGTAAAAAAATAGGTATTAACACAAACAGCGCGGATAAGGATTTAGCCACTGTTTTAACGCGGTAGGGGACTCTAATTAATTGGGGCGATCGTAGTTTCATAGCGCCACCTTTTCACTAAACAGGTTGGCAACGGCGTCGTTTGAAGTAGTAATAAGTGTGGTGGGTGTGTTTGGCAATTGTTCTAGATAATGTACGATTGCCCGGCACTCTTCTAACGGGAGTATGTCAAAGACTTGATCGATTATTAAGATAACAGGCTCAGAGACGATGGCTCTTACCAGCATTAATTTGTAGAGATTAATACTTGATAGGGCATGCTTGCAGGCGACTAAGTTTGAATTAATCTTCTTAGGCAGTCGGTCGATGGCCTCATTTAATTTTAAAATGCTAAAGATTTCTAACAGCCTTTCGATTTCGATGTTTGAATTCCCAAGTGTGAGATTATTAAACAGCGTATCATTGAGAATTTCGATGTTTTTCACAAAGGCCATTTTTTTGCGAAGGATGAGGGTTGTGTGCTCACTAAGCAGAACGTTGCCAACAAAAATAGCACCTTCTTGTAGCTGGGTAAAGCCAGTAATCATATCAACCAGCAGGCTCTTGCCGCAGCCGTGTTGACCTGTGATAACGGTTAAGTTTCCTGCCTTTATTTCAGCGTTTAGACCATTTAAGACAAGCGTATTCTTGTCATTTTTAAAAGAAATGTTTTGTAGCTGTAGGCTTGGAGCGTTCACGAGTTTGGCGTTGATGTTATCTTGATCTGTTTGAGTTACCTCATCATCGGAAAGCTCGTAGTCTGCACTAAAGACTTTATTGGCTTTTTTGCAGGCAGGGACTAGCTCATAGAGCGTTCCTAAGTTATAACTTAACTTTAAGAATGAGGCGAGCAACAGGTTTAAAACCAGTTCTGCTGAGACTAATTGACCAAGAGAGAGCTGGGCTTTAAATACCAAGTAGCCACCTAAGGAGAGAAGGGCTGCATTGGCAAGCGTGTAGGTGGTGTAGAAGCCAAAGAAATGTTGTAAGAGTTTGCGCATCACTCCATTTCTTGCCACCAGGTAGCTAAAGACGTTGTTATCAACTTTCTTAAGTAGATAGTTTTTATGATTGGAAAACTTCACCATGTTTCGGCACTCTAAATACTCCTCTAGCCACGAAATGGTTTTATGTTTGTAATTTGATTCATCCTCTGCAAACTTTTTGGCGTGTTTATAAGGGATGATTAGGGATAAGAAAATAAACAAAAGAAGCACGACATCTAAAATTAAAAAATAGGGGTGATAGAGGGCGAGTAGTACGCAACCAGTTATGGCTTGAATCGACATCTCAATCATATAGATAAGGATAACCACAATGGTTTTTTGTATAGGGATGACTTCTAAAAAGAGATTGACCAGCTCTAAGTCACGCTTGCCTTCTAAGTGTGAGGGCTTTAAGCGCGAGAGCCTATCTGCCAAGCCAAGGGAGAGTCGAGTAAAAATTTCTTGCTCTTTGTGTTCAACGATTATTAGCTGGTAGGCTCGTAGGATGCCAGCAATGGTTAATATAAAGACAACAATCAGGCTAAGGGCAATGAGTTGCCGCTTTATTAGGCTAAAGGCTAGTGTATTGACAATTGCTTGGACTGCGAAGGGTACAATGAGAGTACAGATGCTGATGGTAATGCTAAACACAACCAAGACCCAGATCATGGACTTTTCAATCCTTAGAATGTCCTTGACGAAGGTTTGCATCATTGCAAAGAGGCCTTACTGATTGATTTATGTAGAAAATATTATCCTGTTAAAGAAGGTGATAAGTCAACCAACCCTCATAGATATACCCAAGATCCTTGGAAATGCACAGCGGTTGACTTGCCACTAAGTGGTTGTTAATGGCAAGTAAGTTGATAAAAAGTAGTACTTTTTCTTCATTACTTTTGCAAGCTCAGAATCACTTCTTGTTGAGCACTTAGTTTTTCTTTGGTTTCAATGGCCGTCTGTAGCTTTTCTTTTTGTTCGGCAATCACCGCTTCTGGTGCTTTGGCAATAAAGTTATCATTGTTTAGCTTTCCTTCAAAACGGGCGATGTCTTTGCTGAGCTTCTCAAGCTCTTTATTTAACCGTTTGCACTCGCTCTCAATGTCAATTAAACCTTCTAAGGCCACAAAACACTCAAGTTCATCAATCACCGTGGTTGCAGACGGTGGCGGTGTGTCTTCATTTTTTACCCAGTGTATGGCATTAACCTTAGCGAGCGAAAAGAGCAAAGTCTGATGGGTGCTAAGTAATGCTCGATGATTGTCATTGCTGCTTTTCACATACAGGCAAATTTCAACCTTTGGTGAGACATTTAACTCTGAGCGAATGGTGCGAATGCCTTGAATGGTTCGCTGCATAAAGCCAATTTCTTCTTCCATTTCATCATTAAGGAGCGTTTCATCCACTTTCGGATAGCGTTTAGAAATTAAAAGTGTGCTTTGATCAGAACAAAGGTGCTTAAGTCTAGACCAAATTTCTTCACTGATGAAAGGCATAATTGGATGAATCAGAGTCACGATTTGCTCTAAGACTTTTATAAGCGTGCGGCGGGTGCCTCGTTTTAGGGCAACCAGTGCGTCCTTATCATATAGAACAGGTTTAGAAAGCTCTAAGTACCAATCACAGTACTCGCGCCAGATGAAGTCATAGAGTGTTTGACAGAGTAAATCAAATCGGTAATTTTTAAAGTTTGTCTCAACTTCTTGAATGACTTTTTGCAGTCTGGATAAGATCCATTGATCGGCTGCACTGTATTGAAAGGCGCCATCGTCAAAGTCTACTGCAGAGTTCTCAACGTTGCTAATCACGTAACGTGCAGCATTCCAAATTTTATTACAGAAATTACGATAGCCCTCTATTCGATTTAAGCTAAAGCGAATGTCACGGCCTGTGGTGGCAAGGGCGGCGTAAGTAAATCTGAGCGCGTCGGTGCCAAAAGCGGGGATCCCTTCAGGGAATTCCTTCTTAGTGTGCTTAATGATTTTATCCTTGGCGCTGCCAAGCATGAGGTTTTGAGTTCGTTTCTCTAAAAGATCATCGAGAGAAATACCATCAATTAAGTCAATAGGATCAATAACATTGCCTTTAGACTTCGACATTTTATGACCTTCACCATCACGAATTAATCCTGTGATGTAGACTTCATGAAAGGGAATTTTTCCAGTGAACTTTAAGCCCATCATCACCATACGGGCAACCCAGAAGAAGATGATGTCAAAGCCAGTAACCAGTACCGAGGTGGGGTAAAAAGTTTTTAAGTTCTCGGTATTTTCTGGCCAGCCTAAGGTAGAAAAGGGCCAAAGAGCTGATGAGAACCAAGTATCGAGTACGTCAGTGTCTTGAGTTAATTCAAAATCATCCTCCAAGCGATGTTTAAAGCGTACGTCTTTCTCACTGTAGCCAACATAGACTTTGCCTTCCTTATCATACCAGGCAGGAATGCGATGTCCCCACCAGAGTTGGCGACTAATGCACCAGTCTTCAATGTTTTCCAGCCACTGGTAGTAGGTTTTGGTCCAGTTTTCTGGGACAAATTTTATTTTGCCATTGCGGACGGCTTCTAAGGCAGGCTTTGCCAATGGCTCTGCTTTCACATACCATTGCTCGGTTAACAGAGGTTCTATGATGGCGTTTGATTTCTCACCTCGGGGCACTTTTAAAGTATGCTCATCAATTTTTTCAATCAACTCATCAGCGCTTAGCTTTTCTAAGATGAGCTTACGGGCGTCGTCAACGCTTAAGCCTTGGAAATCGCTGGGGGCGTTGTGATTTAAGGTGCCGTCTTTTTCTAAGATGTTCACCATGGGCAGCTCATGTCGCAGCCCTAGCTCATAGTCATTAAAGTCGTGAGCCGGCGTGATTTTAACGCAACCACTGCCAAATTCTTTGTCAACATACTCATCTGCCACTATTGGAATGGCGCGATCAGCATAAGGCACTAACGCTTCTTTGCCAATTAGGTGTTGGTAGCGTGAGTCATCCGGGTGTACGGCTATCGCGGTATCGCCAAGTAGGGTTTCTGGGCGGGTGGTGGCAATGATAATGTGCTCTTTGGAATCTTTTAGCGGGTAGCGTAGGTGCCAAAGGGAGCCTTTTTCTTCACTAGAAATGACTTCTAGATCAGAGATGGCCGTTTTCAACTTGCAATCCCAATTAACTAAGCGTTTTCCTCGATAGATTAAGCCCTCATCAAAGAGTTGGATAAACACTTTCATCACCGCATTGCTTAAGCCTTGATCCATGGTGAATCGCTCTTTAGACCAGTCGACTGACGCACCAAGTCGTCTAATTTGTTGACTGATCTGACCGCCAGATTGTTTTTTCCACTCCCAAATTTTGTTAACAAAATCGTCTCGCTGAAAATCAGTACGTTTTTGGCCTTTGGCTTCCAATTGGCGCTCAACCACCATCTGTGTTGAAATGCCAGCATGATCAGTGCCTGGCTGCCAAAGCGTTGCTTGGCCTTGCATACGATGAAAGCGAGTTAGCGCATCCATTAGGGTGTGCTGAAAGCCATGGCCCATGTGCAAACTGCCGGTAACATTAGGAGGGGGCAGCATAATGCAGTAGGGTGATTCTTTGCCCTCTGGCTTGAAGGAGCCACTTTGCTCCCATTGTTCATACCATTTATGTTCGATGTCAGAGGGTGTGTAGTTTTTGTCCATGGGCCACTAGAGTGAAAAAAAATGGAGCTAATTCTACCACCTCATCACTTGCATCGCACTAAATTTTCGTTCCAAGTTCAACACAATTGATCGTTTAATTTCCAATTGTATTAAATTTCGCACGCCCATGCTCGTCCTACCTCATCAATTGCATCGCACTATGGTTCATTATGATTGACGTTGAGCTCATAGTGATGGGTTCGCTACAATGATGAGAAAATAATTTGTTTGGAGTGATTGGATGAAAGGTGTTTGGTTAATGTTGTTATTTTGCCTTATCAGTGGTGAGGGGGGGGCTGAGTCTTCAGTCTTTCAATTGTTGAGTCCGGCTTTTCTTGACCGGGGAAATATCCCAATTGAGTTTAGTTCGCAAGGGACAAATAGCTCGCCACCGCTACTCTGGGCCAATGAACCGCCTGGCACTAAATCCTATGTGCTAATGATGATTGACTTTGATGCAGAGAAGAGTGTGGGCTATCCCATCCTTCACTGGCTTGTCTACAATCTAAATGCTCAACGTCACTCATTAAGAAAAAACGCAGACGATGTAAGCCTTGGCTTAAATGGCTATGGACTCCCAGGCTACATTGGCATGAATCCCCCATTTTCTGAAAAGCACCGCTACACCTTCCGCTTATTTGCAGTAGGCCTTGAGACATTAAATTTGCCAGAGCACGCCTCTGTTCAACAAGTTTTAATGGCAATGAATCACCACATTTTGGCAGAGGCGCACCTAACTGGGTATTACCAGCGTCCATCCCCAGTCCCAGAACTGAACAACATCTACCTAGAAGAATAAAAGGACAGTCTATTAAGTAGCTACTCAATAGACTGTCCTTCTGTGGGGTTATGCGTCTTCGAACTGATGAGAGTGATCTTTGGCAAAGATGGTATACATCACCGGTACAATAAAGAGGCTAAAGCAGGTGCCAATGAGCATTCCAGTTGTAATCACTAATCCAATGTTAAAGCGGCTGACCGCCCCAGCGCCACTTGCAAAAACCAAAGGCATTACCCCAAAGACCATGGCAGCAGTCGTCATAAGGATGGGTCTTAAGCGAATGGCGGCTGATTTTTCTATGGCATCATGGATGCTGAGTTTTTCATTTATTTGCAAGTGGTTGGCAAAATCGACAATTAAAATGCCGTGCTTACTGATTAACCCCATTAGCGTAATTAAACCAATCTCTGTGTAGATGTTGATGGTGGCAAGCCCAAGGTTTAGCGGGATAAGCGCACCACAAATTGATAAGGGTACGGTCACTAACACGGTCAAGGGATCTCTAAAGCTCTCAAACTGAGCGGCCAACACTAAGTAAATGACGATGACGGCTAATAAGAAAGCCCATAAAAGTGCATCCCCTTCTTCAATGAACTGCCTAGACTGTCCTGCGTAGTCATAACTATAACCTTTGGGTAAGACTTTCTTGGCAGTTTCCTGTAAAAAGCTTAAGCCCTCGCCTAAAGAGTTGTTCGGTGCCATCACCCCATTAATGGTTGCAGAGTTTAGTTGTTGAAAATGGCTAAGAGCATTCGGCAGTGTTTTCTCTTTAAAACTTGCCACAGTTGAAAGAGAGACCATGTCTCCACTTTGAGTTTTTAAATATATTTTCTCAAGTTGCTCTGTATCTAGACGAAAACGCCGGTCAAGTTGTGGAATGACTTGGTAGCTGCGACCCTCTAAATTAAAGTAATTAACATACCCCCCAGAAAGGCTTGCAGTTAGACTCTGCCCAACTTGTTGCATGTTTAAACCCAGTTCCGTTGCTTTTGATCGATCGATGTGAATCGTTACCTGTGGTTTATTAAATTTGAGCGCATTTTCTAAATAAACAAAGAGCCCGCTGTCACGCGCTTTTTGCAAAATTTGTTCGGTGAAATCATACAGCTCAGGAAAATTGTTGGTTGTGCTAATTACAAACTGAATGGGTGCGCCATTGCCTGTTCCGGGTAGTGGCGGGGGAATCACGGCGTAGGTCTGAAAACCCGCAACCCTATCCAACTGCGCCTGCAAAGGGCCTTTAATTTCTTGCTGTGTTTTATTTCGTTCATCCCAGGGTTTTAAAATCATGCCCCCAAAGGCTGAGTTTATTCCTTGGAAGCCACTGATGTAGAAGTAATCTTGAGTTTCTTTATGGCTTGCCATAATGTCATCAATCTGTGGGGCGTATTTATTGACGTAGTCAATGTTGGCATATTGAGGTGCTGTTGCAAAAATGGGAAAAAAGCCCTGGTCTTCTTCAGGTGCCGTTTCTTTTGGGGTGTGATTGAAGAGAAAAATTAAACTAACCAGCACCACTGAAACAAAAAAGATCACACTTTTTCGATTATCTAGCACACCACTTAACAGGCGTGTATAGCGAACTTGAAGCGCTGCAAAAACGTGGTTAATTATTTGCTCAAAGCGTGACTCAGTTGCTTGTGGTGGCAAGATTTTAGAGCACATCATCGGAGAGAGGGTTAATGCAACCACCCCGGAAATAATCACAGCACAAGCAAGGGTAAAAGCAAACTCAGTAAAGAGCGCGCCAGTTAAGCCTCCCATAAAACCAATTGGAGAGTAAACGGCCGCAAGGGTTATGGTCATGGCAATCACAGGTAATGCTATTTCTCGAGCACCAACTAGAGCGGCCTTAAAGGGGGTTAGTCCATCCTCAATGTGTCGATGAACGTTCTCAACCACGACTATTGCGTCATCCACAACCAGACCTATGGCGAGAACCAATGAGAGTAGGGTAAGCGTATTTAAGGAGTAGCCTAAAAGGTTCATTAAGGCAACCACCCCAATTAACGACAGAGGGATGGTGACAACTGGAATTAACACCGAGCGTAGTGAACCCAGAAAGAGAAAAATAACAACGATGACAATCACACTCGATTCAAAAATGGTACGAATAACTTCCATCATTGATGCACGAATAAACTTGGTCGCATCGTAGACAATCTTTTGCTCGAGCGAGGTGGGGAGATTATGGTCGATGTCTGGTAAGAGTTTGCGAATGTCGTTGATAACGGTTAAAGGGTTGGCCGTTGGCGTTGGGTTAATGCCAATAAAGACAGAACGCTCTCCGTTGACCGTAACATTCGAATCATAGGTTTGTGAGCCGAGTTCCACTTTGGCAATGTCTCGCATGCGGACAATAGAGTTGCCTTCACTTTTAACAATTAAGTCCTTAAAGGCAGTCACTGAGCTTAAATCAGTATCAGCTTTTAGGGTAATGGTTACGTAACGATCTTTTGTTGCTCCTGCGGCAGTTTGATAGTTGTTAGAGGCGAGTACCGTCCAGACTTCTGAAGGGGCCACACCATAGGCAGCCATTAGATCGGGATCTAAAAAAATCCGCATGGAGTAAGTTTTGCCACCTAAGACTGCTGCTGAGGAGACACCACTAACCGTTTCTAATTTAGGTTGTATCACACGTGTTGCATAGTCGGTTATTTGCTCGCCACTCATATCTGGGCTGCTGTAACTTAAATACATGATGGTGCTTTGACTGGTGGTTTTGGTAATGACAGGCAATTGTGCTTGTGGTGGCAGCTGGTTGGTAACCGATTGCACCTGGCTCATGATTTCGGTAAAGGAGGTTTGGGCATCGTAGTTTAATTTGATGTAGGCGGTAATGGTGCTTGTTCCATCCGTTGAGCTTGAGGTTAAGTAATCAATTCCTGAAGCGCCTGAAATGGCCGATTCCAAAGGTGAGGTGATAAAGCCTGCAATTAACTCAGCATCTGCTCCTGGGTAGGAGGTGGTGACGGTAATGACGGCGGTGTCCATTTTAGGAAACTGGCGTACTTGCGTTGTAAAAATAGAGCTGATGCCAAAGAGTAAAATTAAAAGGCTAACAACGCTTGCTAGAACCGGGCGTTTGATAAAAAGATCGGTAAACGTCATGGTTACTCACCCAACTTATCGATGGGGGTTTTATCATCGAGCGTTATCTGGTTGTTAATCTCAATGTCCGTGCCATTGCTTAGTTTTAATTGGCCACTGTTAACGACTTCGTCTCCTGCGTTAATGCCTTTTAGGACAACCACTTGACCATCTCTTTCATCGCCTGTGCGTACAAAATTGCTATTGGCGGTAAGGGTTTTACCATCTTTGGATTTTTTAACTACATAGATGGAATTTCCATAGAGTGAGTAGCTCACGGCATTGGTTGGTACAACCACTGCATCTTTGATGGCTGGTAAAAGGACGTTTACTCGGGTAAAAAGTCCAGGCAAGAAAGCGTAGTCAGTCACCCCTTGTTTAATGTTCTCTTTGGTATGACAAATTGTAATGTCTCTGCTAGAGCCTGCAATTTTTTGAGTACTGACAAACTTTGGATCATTGCTTGCTAAGGCTTTTTTGGAACAGTTGGAGACGGTTGCTTGAACCAACAGATTATTGGTTTTGGTACTAATTTCTGAGTTCAAGGCCGTAATCTTGCCAGTGAAGGTGTAGTTAGGCATGGCATCGGTTGTAAAGAGGATTGTTTGGCCTTTTTGTAGCTGGTTGATGCGATGACCTGGCTGATAGAATTGAATGAAAAGCGGATCCAGCGACTGTAAGCTTACGATGTTTGTCCCTGGTGATAGGTATTGACCAAGATTGACCAAACGTATGCCAAGTTTGCCGGCAAAAGGGGCGCTGATGTGTTTTTGCTTAATTTGTGCTTTTGATTTTTGCACATTAGCGGCTGCAATCTGCTCGTTGGCTTTCGCTTTGTCGTAATCAGAACTTGAGGTCGCGCCTTTTTTGAGTAAGTCTGCTTGTCGTATGAAGGTAATCTTAGCTAATGCTAGGTTGGCCTCATAATTAGCAAGCTCAGCAACATCAACCGAGTCATCAATATCGACCAAAAGCGCATCCTTTTTGATAAACTGGCCAGATTTAAAGTGAATGCCTGTAATGGTACCGGAGGCTTCGGTGTTAACGTCTACACCCTTAATTGCCACGACTTTGCCGACCGCTTCTAGCATGGGCGTCCATGCTTCTTTTTTAGCTATGACGGATGACACCACTGGCGCTGGTGGTTTATACGTTTCTAAAAATTTGCGTGTTAAGTAGGATTTGATGACGTTAAAACCAATTAAGCCAGAAAATACCACTAGTACAATGACGACAAAAAGGATGTGACGTTTGCTCATTCTATTCCTTATCTGCTATTCCTCAGGTCGCTCTTTTTAGATTGATTGGCTCGCTTTTGGGGTAAGGATTTGCTAAACCATTCTCTGAGCGTTAGAATTTCGTAATTATACCCAAGATATTTGAAAACACCCGTTTTTAGGATTACCCTTTTCGTCCTAGTGTAGCCTTAGAAAACGCGCCATAGAGTTGCCTATGACCCCTTTTCGAACTCTGTACTGGAAAAAATGGTTAGACTTAAAAACTTAGGCTTTTCCATGTGTTTTGAGTATAAGCTTCAATATATCAGATTGTAAGGCGCTAGAGTAGGACCGATGGTGTTCTCTCGAGGTTCATTATTGACAAAGAAGGGGAAAAACGTGAAAACGATCACTAAAATGGCAGCAGTTTTTGGTTCTTTGATCTTGCTTAGTGCATGTCAAGGAATGGATTATTATTCACCTTATCATTACTACTCTGATGAACCAAATGCTCCAACGACGGCACCAACGAATGAATACTCAAGTTATGATTCACACAGTTCAGCCAGCGCGCCAACCAGACGTAGTCATGGTGCACAATACACTCGACCTGCCGCACCTAGTACAAGTAGCACAGAGCAAAGCGCATCAGCCAGCACCAGCAACAGCGGAGCATTATCCAAGACGCCTCGATTTGAAGAAAAAACAAACGCACCACCGCCACCAGTGGTTCAGTAGTCATTTAGAGTCAATAAGCTCACGTAAATGAGGGTGAAAAAATGGCGTTAGAAAGCAAAAAGAGGGCGGCGATGTTTACCAAAGAACAGACAATAGCGGGATTTGATGACGAGCTTTGGCAGGCGATGCAGGGTGAGCGTCAACGACAAGAAGAGCACATAGAGTTAATTGCTTCTGAAAATTTTACAAGTCCTAGAGTGCTGGAAGCACAAGGCTCTGTGTTAACGAATAAGTATGCAGAAGGCTATCCAGGCAAACGTTATTACGGTGGTTGTCAATTTGTCGATCAAGCTGAAATGTTGGCCATTGAGCGAGCAAAAGCACTTTTTAACGCTGATTATGCCAATGTACAGCCTCACAGTGGCTCGCAAGCCAATGCAGCAGCCTACATGGCGCTGCTTGAAACAGGTGATACGGTCTTGGGGATGGAGCTGTCAGATGGCGGGCATTTAACCCATGGCTCGAGGGTAAATTTTTCAGGCAAACAATATAACTTTGTGTCTTATGGTGTGGATGAAAAAACACATCGAGTGAACTATGACGAGATTGCATCCCTTGCTAACACGCATAAGCCCAAACTGATTGTGGCAGGTTTTTCTGCGTATTCACGCTTTCTAGATTGGCCAAAGTTTCGTGAGATTGCTGACTCAGTTGGTGCAAGTTTAATGGTTGATATGGCTCATGTTGCAGGACTTGTGGCGGCAGGCCTTTATCCTAACCCTGTGCCTTATGCTGATGTGGTGACCACCACCACCCATAAAACCCTCCGAGGACCAAGAGGTGGTTTGATTCTAGCTCGCAAGAATGACGCATTAGAGAAAAAACTCAATTCAGCGGTCTTTCCTGGCTTGCAAGGCGGACCTTTAATGCACATTATTGCGGCAAAAGCGGTGTCTTTTTTAGAAGCCTTATCACCTGAATTTAAGCTCTATCAAGAACAAGTGGTTAAAAACGCTAAAGAGATGGCTAAGGTATTTGTTGAACGAGGCTTTGATGTGGTCTCTGGCGGCACGGATAATCATCTTCTTTTACTGGACTTATCTAATCGTGAGATTACTGGAAAAGACGCTGATGCCTTGCTTGGTCAGGCAAACATCACCGTTAATAAAAACACCGTTCCAAATGAAAAACGCTCACCTTTTATCACCAGTGGATTGCGTTTGGGTACGCCTGCAGTGACTTCTCGTGGCTTTAAAGAGCGGGAGATTAACACGTTGACCCATTGGATCTGCGACTTGCTCGATAAGCCGAAGGATTTGGCTCGGGTTGATGTGGTGAAGCAGCAGGTAATGACCCTCTGCCAAAACTACCCAGTTTATTAGATCGAGCTTCGTAGGTGGGGACGGCCACTTTTGCCCGCCAGTGAGTTTTAAACACTCGAAAAAGTGCTCACGTACCTGGTGTACGCTCCGCTTTTTTCTCATATTGAAAACTCACTGGCGAACAAAATTGGCTCCTCCTCCGGGGTTTGAGTTTGGAGCTTTGTAGATGGTGGCGCTTCGTAGGTTGGGACTACCCTAAAAAGGACAGTCTATTTTTAGGATTGGCTGGCCTGTCTTGATGTGTTTGTTCTTGAGTTTTGCTCATAATTTGTTGTTGGTAGTTGATTTTTTGGGCGGAGTGCGGTATTAATTTGTGCAAATGGCTGGTTTAGGAGCTAGTGCTTTAGATGCATTGTCCGTTTTGTAGTCACATCGATACCAAAGTTGTCGATTCAAGAATCAATGATGGTGGCACGCAAGTGAAACGTCGGCGTCATTGTTTGATGTGTGAATCTCGTTTTACAACCTTTGAAGTTGCGGAACTCAATATGCCGATGGTCGTCAAAGGCGATGGCCGACGGAAGCCTTTTGATGAGCAGAAGGTTCGTCAAGGTGTTTTAAAAGCCATCGAGAAACGCCCGGTGAGTCAAGAAAGCTTTGAGCAGTGCATTGCGGATCTTAAGCTTGAGATTCGCAAAGAGTATGAAAAAGAAGTCCCAAGCGAAGTCATTGGCGAGAAGGTGATGAAGCACTTAAAAGGGTTGGATCACGTAGCCTATGTACGTTTTGCCTCAGTTTATCGTTGCTTCCAAGATGTGAGTGAATTTAGTCAAACGGTCAAAGACTTAAATCTAGAGCTGCAATAACATCAAATCTGTTGAAAAAAAAGACAAAAATACTTGCTTTTAACCCCCCCTCTTAAGGTACAATAGGCGATTTCGTCTCGAGTAAAGTCCCTCATTTTTTTTATCTATGAGAGAGAATTGTTCGATGAAAAGCAAAGACTTCCCCAAAATAGCAACGTTCGCAGACGATTGGTTTTGGCTGAGTTGGTCTATAAAGTTGTTTGAAAATGAGGCATGGCATGAATAATCAACAAATCAAAGCAAGGCAACGAGCACGTAAACTAACCTTGCAATCACTCTATCAGATTGAGATTTCAAAACACCCTGTCTCGGAAGTGGAAGCACAGGTAAGCGCTTTCTACGACATGAGCAAAGTTGACACCGATTATTTCAGAGACAGTTTCCGTGGTATTTGTGACGCGCCTGAGAGGGTTGATGCGCTCTTTAGCCAGTATCTTGATCGTGAACTAACAGCCCTTGGCCTTATTGAACGAAGCATCTTACGCTTGGGAAGCTTCGAGTTGAGTCATTATCTTGAGGTACCTTATAAAGTAGTCATTAATGAATCAGTTCGTCTTGCGCGCTCTTATGGGGCTACAGACAGTTTCAACTACATTAATGGCGTGCTAGATAAGGTTGCGAAAGCGGTGCGCAGCCATGAAGTTAAGCGAGATGGATGAATTCTCTTTAATTAAACACTATTTTCAGCAAGAGCAAGCGGTTGATCCCAATGTGGTCGTTGGCAGTGGTGATGATTGTGCGGTGCTGTCTTTAAGCCCCTATAAGGAGCTTTTGGTTACCACTGATACCCTGGTTTGTGGGACGCATTTCTTAGAGGACTTTCCGGTAGAGGCGATTATTCATCGTGCGTTGATGGCCAATGTTAGTGACATTGCCGCCATGGGCGGGCAAGCTCGCTGGCTTAGCCTGTCTTTAACCATGCCAAGCTTTGATAGATTGTGGTTGTCACGTTTAAGCAGGCATCTCTATGCCGAATTAAGCACCCTTAACATTCAATTGATTGGAGGCGATCTCGCCCGAGGCCCACTGTCTGTTACCATGACACTACAAGGTGAGTGTGAAAAGGGTCAAGCACTGACTCGGGATGGGGCAAAAGAAGGCGATCTAATTTTTGTCAGTAATCAATTAGGTGAGGTTGCTTTTGCCTTAAAGGCATTGAATGAGCAAACACCTGACTACCAATCATCAATCTTTCATAAATTTTTGTACCCAACGGCGCAAACAGCGTTAGCAAGCCTTTTGCCTACTTTTGCCTCTGCTTGTATTGATGTCTCGGATGGCTTGAGTCAAGATTTAGCACACATTCTAAAAGCAAGCGGTGTTGGAGCGATTCTCGAGCAAGCTGCTTTGCCAATTAGTCCGATGATAGAAGAGGTGCTAACAAAAGAAGAGGCTTCGGATTTGGCTCTTTCTTCTGGAGAGGAGTTTGAGCTTTGTTTTACACTGCCTGCCCAAAGCGAAGAATCTTTTTTAAACGTAACCCGTGCACGCGGCTTATCGGTTAGCAAGATAGGGGTGATAACGTGCGAGCAAGAGTATTTAATCCAAGAGTACGAGGGTAGAGTGAGGCCTCTATCCATCCGAGGCTTTAAACATTTCTAATTAACTAGAAGGAGTCATAACAATGAAAGAGGTTAGCCTACATAGGGTGTGGCAAGATCCATGGCATTTTATTGCCTTTGGCTTTGGTCTTGGCACGGCCAAGGTTGCCCCAGGTACGTTTGGAACCTTGGCAGGGGTGTTGATTTATCTATTAATGCAGGATTTAAGCTTGATTAGTTATTTGGTCTGGGTGCTGGTTTTTTGTGTGTTTGGCATTTGGGTCTGCGATAGAGCCTCGCGTGATTTGAAGGTGCACGATCACCCTGGCATTGTTTGGGATGAAGTGTGTGGCTATCTTTTAACCATGGTTGCTGTGCCGAATAATTGGTTGGCAATTATCATCGGTTTTTTTGCTTTTCGCTTGTTTGATATTTGGAAGCCTTGGCCAATAAAGCTCATTGATAAGCACGTTGAGGGCGGTTTAGGCATTATGCTGGACGATATTATTGCAGCGGTGCCAGCCGCTCTGGTAACTTATTGGTTATGTGCTTTATAGATGACAGAATTTTATACCCGAATGGAGTGATGATCTAAATGAATGAGGAACAGCAGAATCTGTTAAGCAGCATTTTAACCTTGTTTATTGTGTTATTGGCGGGGTTTGTGGTTCATCGATTTTTTATCAGTTTGTTATGGGCAGGGGTCATTTCTGCCGCAACCATGCCCTTGTATCGAAAATGGCGAGCCTATTTTAAACACTCTGAAACGGTTGCTGCACTTTTATTTACCACTTTTATTAGTATTGGTTTGATTTTACCCATTTCATGGTTAATTACTGATTTAGTGCATGAGACGCATTATTTCATTAATACGGTTACTAAGATTAACCACTCTGGGGCGCCAGTGCCGAGTGCAATTTCAGGGCTACCGGTGGTAGGAGATGAGCTTAGTCGTTATTGGCAGACTCATTTTGCTAAGCCTGGTGGCTTAATGCATTGGCTTGGTAGCATGCAGCTCTCCCTTGCCTCGTTAAGCCAACTGGTGCAAAAAGTTGGTTATAATCTTCTACAGCGCGGGGTTCAATTGGGCTTTACACTGTTGACCTTGTTCTTTTTCTATCGTGATGGACAAAAGCTTGCGGCTCAAATTCAAATTGTAGGGGAGAAGTATTTGGGGGCACGCTGGCGTCATTATGCTAGTAAGTTTCCTGGCGCCCTAAGAGCTGCTGTTAATGGCTCGGTGGTTGTGGGTTTAGGCGTTGGGCTCATTATGGGTGCTCTCTATTGGTTGCTTGGTTTTGCAGCACCCGTGCTTGCTGGTTTTTTTACTGCAGTGGCTGCCATGATTCCATTTGTAGTGCCGATTGTTTTTCTTATCGTCGCAGCTTTTTTATTCATCGAAGGTTCTTGGATTGCCAGCCTTATTGTCATAGTAGCGGGTACTTTCGTGATGTTTTTAGCCGATCACATCGTAAAACCTGCCTTAATTGGCGGAAGCACTAAGCTTCCTTTTTTAATGGTGTTGTTTGCCATTTTAGGAGGGGTGGAAACCTTAGGGATCTTGGGGCTTTTCTTAGGCCCTATTATTATGGTGATGTTTATGACACTCTGGCAGGAGCTGCTTGTTAGAGATCTACATAAGTCTTAAGGAATTTGTTCCTACTGATCAAACGCACCCCCTAGTCAGCACCATAAAGTTTCAATAGATTGTTCAAATAGACGGTCCTTTTATTTTAGAAGGACCGTTTATTTGAGGAGCTTTTTGGTGGTTAGGAGTTAGGGGAGAAGGAGTTATTGCTGCTGTAGTCATACTCTTCTTCTTCTTGTTCTTGTTGTGATTTTTCTTTAAATTTTTCGGAAAATTTTTGATGCAGCTCTTCTTGAACCTGGGCATGTTGTTGCATTTGCTCTTGTGAGAACCCAGCGGCAGCTGCAGCGGCTTCTCCGGGGTGAAAGCTATGGTCTTCCGGCGGGTTTTGGATGGCCTCATGCGCGGCTTCTTTTTGTTGTTGAATTTCGTGTTTGCTGTCTCCAAAGTGTGCACCACCGCCACCACCATCAGGTCTATTAGACGGCCTTGTTAGGTTATCGTCTAACCGTTTATTGCCGGCAGCGTCTGCGTTATTGGTGGTATTGTTCTCGATGCGATCCACAATCGTAATTTGACGATCGGCGTTTCGTTGGGCGCCAGCTAATGCTGCTTGGTTTGCCAGGTTCATTCTTTGCCGCGCTTGAATTTCATTGTCTACTGAGTCATTGGAGGCAGTATCACTTTTACTAATTTCTTCTTGCAGTTTACTAACGCGTTCTTCTCTCTTTTCAGACGATGTATTTTCTTTAATGGTTTCCATTTGCTCTACGGCGTCATTATAGGTCTCTTCTCTTTTTATGAAGTCTTCAGGTTTCTCGCCACTCTTTGGATCAAATTGAGGTCCTTCCTGTTTTGTATATTCGTCGTGGATTTTTTCTGCTTCCTTGGAAATTTGCTCACTCTCTTCTTTTTGTGCTTCGAGTGTTTCTTGCTGTTTTACTATTGGATCTGGCTTGCCTGGACTGGCTGAACTGCCTTGACTGCCTCGATATTGCGCTCTTTGTCGCTTGCTTGGGCGGTTGCTGTTAATTAGATTAAGCATGGCATTGATGCCTCTGCTTGAGGCATTGGACAGTTCAGGATTATCACCAGCTTGTTGTGGTGATGGGGATCCGATAGTCATATTGTTGCCACCAGGCGCTGAAGGTTTTTGGTAGTTGCCATTTAGGGGCGTATCTTCTGACTTTGAAATAAGTGCAGTGCTTCTTTCTTGGTCGAATTTGCGGTGCATGTGGTACTTCTCGTCTTCACTGAGCGTTGCATCTTGCTCACCGTTTTCAACCTTTTCTAGTTGCGACTTACAAGCCTCATCGTTTCCAGTGAGCTTGCTCATGGCGTTGTGGCATTTTTGTTTGTCTTCACTGCTGGCATCAGACTGTAGGATGTCGCATGCCTTTTGATAGACCTCGTCAAAGCTTGGGTCGTTGGTTTCTGAATCAAAGCCTAAGTCTTGCAAGCACTGTTCTCGTTCATCCCATTTGAGTTTCGGTTCTTCAAACTCATCTTTTTGAGCAAGCGCTGATTCGACTTCTTCTTGGGTGAGGGCTTCTTTGTTTTGGTCAGAGTCGATGTAGTCCCAAAGGGCATTGCCGTGTTCATTGATTTCTCTCAAATCTGATTGGGTTAGGGCCTCTTCGTCTCTTTGGGTGAGCGCTTGTTCGACATCGAAGGCTGTGTAGTTTTTAGTGTCGGCATCACCTAAACCAATGGCTTGCATGTGTTTGTGAATGTCACTGCCTGCCTCGACATGAATGGGGGTGAAATTTGAGCCGCTCGTGTCATACTTACTCTCAAAAGGTTCTTGCCAATTTAGATCTCCTCGAGACTCGCCAATCGACTCTTGTTGAAGTAGGGAGAACGTATGCTCTACTCTTGCCTGTCGGTCTTCCTGGGCTTGCGTTACTTTATCTTGCTCTGGTTGGTTTGAGGACATAATGCTTAATAATTAAGGTTTCTATAGTTTATAGTGTAGACGAAAAAAACAAAGTTTGAGCAACTTTTTAGCATTGTGACTACAATTTCAGTGTGGAATTACGCAGGAGCAAGGCGTCTAAAGTAACGGTTAATTAATGGTTTCCACCGGGGCCATGCATTCCAGGGCTTTCCTGCTGGTTTTCTGAGTCATTTAATAGGCTATCAGGCTCTGCCGCTTTTTTTATTGGGGACTCCGGTATGGGAGGTTTTATGTGCAGAGCACTAGCAATGCCTTTAGCATGCTTTTCATCAGCGAGATTTGGATCTTCTAGAACTTGGTTTACTTCATCTGAACTTTCTCTATCCGCGTCATGCTCGTCAGTATTAAAATCACTCCCACGTTCTGTTCCTTGTACGGGCTCTTGATCTTGGTGAGCAAGTTTGTCTTCATTAAATAACTTGGAACCCTCTTCGTCCACAAAATCTTCTGCAATTGTCTTTCCAATTGTTTCTCGCTCTTCCTCCTCTTCTTGCTGTTGTTGATCTATCGCTTCCTCTTCTTCTTGAAAAACTTCTTTAGCCAGCTCTCCCTCTTTTAACTCATCTTGTGACAGGATGGTTTGCCGCAGATCTTCTTCCTCTTGTTGTTCTATTTTACCGGCGGTGGTTTCTTCTCTAGGAAGATCAGACTGTTGTTGAAACAGATCATTTGCTTTTAAGGCTGTGTAGGCTTGATTAATTTCATTAAAGACTGCGGGGTCGCCACCTCGATCTGGGTGGTGTAATTTAGCAAGAGCTCGAAAATCAGCCGATAAATTTTTAGCAGAAGGAAGTTGGTCTGTGTCAGAGCCATAACCAAGAGTTTGTAAATTTTGTTGGGTCTGCAGATCCAGAGAGTTTAATGTTGGCCCTGGGGAGGGTGGCGCAGGTGGTGGGGTTGGGCTTTGTTGGCTAGTGGCTGCTTGTTTTTCAATGCTTGGTTCTTTTGTTTTTTCTTTTTGTATGTCTTTATGTTGTTCTTGCTGCTTTTCTTTAAGGGCTTTGGCTTTTGCTCTTCTTGCTTTGACTCGGTTTATTAGCGTTTCCATCATTTGTGCCGCTGCTCGCACCATGGGGCTAGAGGCAGAAGTACCTTCTGATTTTTCTTCTTGAGGTTCTGAACTATCAGTTTTTTTTGACGGCTCTTGAGCTTTTTCTTGTTTTTGCTTATTTTTATCGTCATTTGAACCGCCTGGTGTGATGGTGAGAGGTTGTTGCTTTCTCTCATTAAAGCCCTTTTCCATTGCAGCGATTGTTTCGGCGTTGAGCTTAATGTCCTTTTCATCCTCTTTAAGTAAGTCTTGGCCGGTCAATGCCTTGGCAGAGCGTGCAATGGCATCCATTTTTGCGTCTTTGTCTTCATCAGAGGACTCCTGTGAGTCTTCAACGGCCTTCATGTTGGTAGAGACGGCCTCCATAAAGTCTTGAAAGCTTGCGTCACTGTCTAAACCTAATTCTTGTAAATGCGCTGCTCGCTCCTCATCAATTAAAACATCATCTACTGATTCATCTGGAGCTGGTGGTGTCGGCTGTTTGCTTTCCTCATCAATGGGTGGCGGTGGTGGGGGGACTTGAGGGGTGGTTGATTGCTGCGGCTCGGGGGCAACGGGCTTTTTGTTGGGTGCCTTTTTATCTCTGTCGGTTGTGTGCTCTGGCGACTCAGGTGCCTCACCTTCTTGCTGCATTTTTTCTTTTTGCTGCTTGTTTCTTTGATCATTAGTAGGCTTGTCACCCCTATCTAGTGTCCAAACAGCCCCCCCTGCTGCCAGAGCACCGAACGGCCCAGCAATTAGAAAGCCTGCAGCTATTGCACCGATATATTTCAATGTTCTGGGGGTAAGTGCAAAACCCTTTTTTTGCTCTGCTGAGGCTACAGATTGATTTTCTTGTGTCCCATCTGGTTTTCTTGGCTCATTGGGGCTTTCTGGTGGCTTTGAGGACATAGTGCCTAATTTGTATTTGGTTTCCTATAATTTATAGTGTAGACGAAAAAATGGCATTAGAGAGTTTGTCTTGTCGTAACGTCATCTTTCTCTTTTGCCGTGCCGGGGGGCTATATGCGGTGAGAACTCTCTCGTTCCATTTCGTCATCTCTCTTATTTTCCCTGCCGTCAGGTTGGGGGCCTCTCATCGGATCGAGTGGGTTTGGGGGATTTTGAGGCGATTGTGCTGGGGTTATTGACATGCCATGCTCTGTCGCCACTTGCTGTACTTGGTTGGGGTTGGCATTTTCTTTGCCTGGTGGGTTTCTTAGCACATCTTGGGTGGCGGGGTGTGTATCATTTTCTCGGCTTCTAAAGGCACTTTGATCTTGGCGGTCACTGTTTGTTTTCTGTAAGCTGTCATATTGACTTTGTTTTTTTTCTTCAAGGGCTTGTTTTGCGGCTTTTTTGGCTTTTGCTTTTTTAAACTGTTCTTCGATTAATAAGGCCAGGGCTCGTACCATGGGGCTTGAAGCAGAGGTGCTGGGGGTGTCGCTCTGTGGGTTTTTCTCTGTTTGCGCAGTTGGTTTTTGTGGTCCTTTAGGGGCGTCTTTTTCTTCTTCGGCGGCTTTTTTTTCAGCCTGGCGGGCTTCTTTGATTTCCGATGGCTTTTTGCCTTGCAGAATTTCGGCATTGAGCTTTTTTTGCAGGTCTTGATGTTGTTCTCTTGCTTCTCGGTCTGCTTTGTATTCAGAAGGTTTTTTCCCTTGTTCAATTTCAAAGTTAACTGCTTGTTGTCGAGGGCGATGTTGCTCTTTTGCCTCAGCTTGCTCTTTGGCCTCAACGTGCTCTTTTAATTCTTGATTGAGTTCTGTTTGCAGGCCTTGATGTTGTTCTCGTGCTTCTCTCTCTGCTTTGTAATCAGAGGGTTTCTTCCCTTGTTCAATTTCAAAATTAACTGCTTGTTGGCGAGGGCGATGTTGCTCTTTTGCCTCAAAGTGCTCTTTTAGTTCTTGATTGACTTTTGATTGCAGGCCTTGATGTTGCTCTTTTGTCGCGGCTTGCTCACTTGCCGCAGCTTGCTCACTTGCCACGGTTTGCTCTTTTGCCTCAGCGTGATCTTTTAATTCCTGATTAAGTTTTGGACGTTGCTCAGCAACTTCTACCGTTTTATCAAATTCTTTTGCCGCCTGTTTGATAAAGCCCTCATTACCAGTTAGGTCGTTGGCTGAGGATTCTTGTTTTAGGTTTTTAAGCGCGACAACGGTGCGAATTTGTGCTGCAAGATTTGCCTGTAGGGCGGCTTTTTGCTTTATGTCTTGTTCTTGTTGTTCGCTTATGGGCCCAGGCGCAGAGCTACTGTCTGTTTGCGCGCTGGGGTTTTGCGCCGTTTGTGAGATTTTCATCAGCTTTGCAAGATTTTCACTTCTTTTTTGCTGCTCTTCTGGTTTTGCGGCCTCTGTTGCGTCTTTTAACTGCGCGACGGCCTCGTTGTATCGTTCTTGTCGGGCCTTAAGGTCGGCCTCTGATTCATTGTCTCTTTTCTCTAGCTGTTTGCCCTCATAGGTTTGTAGTAAGGCTGCACTTGCTTCATGCATTGGTTGGCTGTCTCGTAGTAGAATGCTTGCTTGTTCAGGATTGGTTATCAGCTCTTGTACGGCCTCTCTTTCTGCTTGCTGCTCGGCTTCTTGTTTTTGCTTCTCACTAGGGTTTTGATGCTCAGCTAGGCGTTGCTTTCTTGTCTCTTCTACTCTTTCTACGGCGGTTATGATGGCTGCCTGTTTTAAAAGTTGTTGTTTTTGTTCTTCGGCTGCAAGCTGTTGGGCTTGGGCTTCAATCTCTTGCTGCTCTTTAATCATTTGAACAATTAGAGTGTTGAAGCGCTTGGTGTAGAGACTGTTGGGATCTTTTAGTTCGGCTCTAATATCGTCACCTAGCAACACCTTTTTGCCATCCTCTTGAGCTTGAATGCCAAAATCATGCGCTTGACACAACTGATTAAAACTCGATTCGAGTAGGGTGGAATTTTCAGGAAAGTCCTTAACGCGAATTGTTTCCGCAAGCTCTTTAAGCGTCATAGAGTTTGTTTCAGGTGTTGCGGACATAGAGGGCTCTCCAAGCAGTTTTTTAGGGTCTTAATTAAGTATAGAACAGATTTTGGTGAGTGTGCTTTTATTTGGAGCAACTGGAGGGCGTCGATTAGGAAAGAGGCCTTGTGTGCGACAAGGCCTTGGGTAATTTATGCGCCAAATAGTGTCTTTTTAAAGTTGTCTGCGGTTTCAAAGCTAAAGTTCAGCACTAAGTTGATGGTGCTGGTATGAACCGGGCCATTTAGGGCGCTGACATTGCCGGTGCCAACAAAGCGGTAGTCGATGGCGGCAAAGCTGTAGTCATCGAAGAACATAGCACCACCAATGATTGCTTGAAAGCCATAGGTTGTGGTGGACTGGTCGTTGGCAGAACCTACTTTGACGCCGGCTTGATAGAAATTAAAGGCGTTGGTGACGTAGACAATACCAAGGCCGCCGCCAAGGTAGGGGAAGAAGGATTTGGTGGTGCCGTCATGGTCTTTGGTAAAGTGATCGTAGAAGACGTTGACCATTTCCCCAATCATGTTCATGTTCCCTTTTAAGTCGGTGGTGCTGTTGGGAAACTCGACGTTGTTTAAGGTGAGCTTGTCGTAGTTGTTTAGATTAAAGTAGGTTTGCAATTCGACTCGAAATTTGTCTTTTCGGTAGCCAAGCTCACCGATGCCGTCGATGCCTGGGGTGTAGGTTACTTCGCTGTCTGTGACTTGTACGCTGGTAACGCCATTAATAGGTGAGAAGATTAGGCTGTCATTGCGGGCGGTAAAGCTTCCACCAACCCCTCCGCCGATGTAGAGGCCATTGACTGGGTTGACGGCATAACTTAGGGTCGGCGCTAGCAAAAGTAGGCTTAAGGCTTTTAACTGTCTCATACTAAAATTCCTTGTTTAATGCAGAGTCGGCTTATAAATGTTCGAAGCGATAAATTAAACCAAGTTGCCCTAGATGGCCTTGATAGGCTTTGCCATTGTCATCGCTGCTGGCACTTCTGACGTAGCGATAAGAGCCGGTGATGGCATAATTTTCGCTGAAGTTAAAGATGTTGCCGATTTTAGCTTGCATGGCGAAGTCGTTGTCTTTGGTCGAGAAGCTTGTACTCGATGGG
The DNA here is from genome assembly GCA_030148065.1 of Legionellaceae bacterium. Classification (GTDB taxonomy): domain Bacteria; phylum Pseudomonadota; class Gammaproteobacteria; order Legionellales; family Legionellaceae; genus JASBUC01. The sequence goes on from JASBUC010000033.1 coordinate 37,300, forward strand.
CTTTGGCTGGTGAGTTGGGTGGAAAGAAATAAGTAGCCTAAACCAACTTCTGCAAAGAGTGAGCAGCTTGGGGCGTACTCTTTGAATTCATAGCCAATGTTTAGCATGGTTAAAATGGCAGAGCTTTTATTACCGGTGGCGGTTTGCTCGACGGCATTGAACTGGTAGTTTCTTGGCTTGGTGTAGATGGTTAGGCCTTCTACGTTATAGTGGAAGGGGCCTGTTTTGATGCCGATTAAGCCCCCGACGTTGTAACCACTCTTGTATTGCACGTCGGTATAGCCATTTTTGCTAACATTGCCAGGAAGGCCTGCAACCCCTCCAAAGCCTTCGGCATAAAGGCCGCTTACTGGTGTTGCGCTAAAAGCGTGCAGGCTAGAGAGGCTAAGTAGGCCTATCATCGCAAATTTAAAGAGTTGGGGCATAGTCAAATCCTTTGCAGCGGTCATTATCGTTTGAATTAGCACATCATAACGTTCGGGTTGTTCATCGTCAATTTTATGGGGGGGTTAAGGCAGAGACTGGGGGGCTCTAGTAGAAAGACGGGCGTCCTGCCCTTGGCTCTTTGTGCCATCCATGGCCGAGACACTTTCTACTAGAGCCCGCCAGTCTCTGCCTTAACCCTTTTTTTGTGGGGGGGCGTTGCGGATGGGATTGGCATATTGTTGGGACTTTTGCTCAAGGGTGAGAGCTTGGTAACTCGGTAGAAAGACGGGCGTCCTGCCCTTGGTTTTTTGTGTTGTCTTTGGGTGAGAGCAGTGAGCTTAAGAGCTTAAAAGGAGTTGGGGCGGTGACTTCTCGATAGAGCGGGTGAGAGTAGTGTTTGATGCGTGCTTGTGATTGTTCAAACTGTCCATCAAGCTCTGTGTTTAACTGATGCATGGCCTTGGCTATGCTATTGGTGCCTGTGAGCGTTACTTCAATTTTCGCAAGTGTTTCATTGCCGAGTAAGTCAAGCATGGCAGAGGTTAGAGCTTTTAGGTTGGAGCTTATGGTGTGGCTTAGGCTACTAAGGGCGTGCACGACTCTGGTTAAATCTTTTTTTACTTTGTTTTTTAAATCCAACCAAGGCTCTTTATTTTGAGTAATGGGCATGGAGGTGCAGCGAAGCAGCAACGGGACATAATTTAAAATGGTGGTGACTGTGACAAAGAAAATTGAATGATCGGCACTAGGAAAAAGAAGGCCTTTTAAGGTGTCTAATTCTGATTCATTTAAGTTGCCAACTGAACGTATGGAGGCAAGTAGCCATCGCCTGGTTAGAAAAGGTAAGCCATCGCTTAAAGACTGATGCTCACAGAAACTTAAAAGCAGTGCAATTTGCAATAAGACTTGCTGATTGAGTTGGTGGCTCGTAAGCTCTTTTTCTAGTAGTTCTTGCAGATGGCTTAAATTTTGTGATTTGGTTGGGCTTTTCTTTGCTTCTAAAAAGTCAAAAAGCAAGACTCCAATTTTACCACCAGCGACGCCAAGAGATGGTAGAGGAAAGGTGCCCATGTTGTTTCTAATTTCTTGACTTAAAATGGGGATTTCAACTTCGTAGGCAAGGAGAGCGCCAAGCCCCACGGCTAAGGTTGCATAGACTAATATGTCAGCAGGCTCTTTCTCAAATAGGAGGCTTGCGTTACTAAGCCATGAGTCTTGTCCATTTTTTGCGGCTTCTGTCAAACTTGCAACAATTTGTCCTTGAAATGAGGCGTTGGCAAGGCTTGAGGTTAAGTGACCGCGCGACATCGCCTCTGCAATCGATTGAGAGAGTTGGATGTAGGCTTTGGGTAAGAAGGCGACTTTCTCTGGCGCAAAGACCGCCAGTGCACCTAAGGCGTAGACGTGGCTAAAAATTAAACCTGTTAAGGGATTTTGACTAAAGAGTGCGTGCGAGAACGTGTCGGCAACGAGTTTGGTGCCACGACTTAGGGCATTTAGTAAATCTAGCCATTCGCCATCGCTTAGCTGATAAGGGGCTCTGGCAAATCGGGCCTTGGGTTGTCCCTCTCTTTTTAGATCGCAGCGTTGTCGGTTGGGGTATTTATCCGAGAGCGCTTTTTTTAGTAGTCTTGCTCTTTGCTTTTGTGTGGCTCTTAATTGTTGAAAATAGAGTGATGCGCTTTTTTCAAGGTTTGGCTTGGTTTGGTGGCCAATTTTGTAGTCTGAAATTAAATTATCCCAGAGTTCAACTTTGTATTGGCCAACGCTTGCATGCACCCCATAGAAAAAGTCAACGAAGACGTTTTTAAAAAAGTTTCCCATTTTGAAACCAACTAAGGTTCCGAGTGAGTATTGATCATTAGGGAGCTCTTTGCATAAGAGGCTAAAAAAACTCTTGTTCTCCATGGTAGGTGAAAAATTAATTCGCAAGAGTTGCGCAATTGAGCGAAAACGAATGCCAAAAAGCCCTGTTAGCAAGCCAACAAATAAGTCAATGCTAAGCCCAAAGGTTAGGCCAATTAAGGTGTTCCAGACAAAGGCGATTGTGCGGTTAATATTAAATAGAAACCCAAAGTGATGAGACCATTTGATGTAGGGAGTCGTCTTTAAGAGAATGTCTTGTTTGTTTCTATGGGGTCTAAGCACCATTTTATCGTCGGCACGGTGTACTAAACGGTCTTTTCTTTCGATGTGGCTTATGCACATTAATCGATGAGCCATCAGCTTTTTTTGGTGTTCTTCGCCTGAGAAGTCAAAGACTAAGGGGGAGCCTTTCTCGAAGAGGCCTTGATGTGCTTTTAGTACGGGGTTATGCAAGTCTGCTTGGTGGTCATTAATGACTTTTAAAGCGTCCACACAAAAAGTGTGAAAGTCACCTCGGTAAAAGGCATGAGCGCGTGGGTGATTGGTGATTGTTTGATTTAAAAGCTGTAAGCTTCGCACGCTTTTTAGTAAATCAATCTTTAGAAAAAGCCCGAGACTGCCTCTGCCATCAGCCTGAAAACGCTTTTTCACGATGGCCTCTGTTGGCTCACTTTTTTTTATTTTCTCAAGGAACGCTCGAACGTTCTGCTGCTTTGATAACAGCACGTCTTTGGCTTGGGCTTGAATGTGTCTTGGCAGTCTTTCTCTTATCTTGTTTAAGCCTTTTAACTCATCGGCATAGCGGTATAAACCTGTCTCTAAGCGCGCTAGATTGTCACAACTTTGTTTGTGCCTTTGGTAGGTATTTAGTAGGCGCTCAAGTTCTTGGCTTGTTTCGATTAAGCTTTGGCCGAACTCTAGGAGAGAGAGTTTTGACTCTGTTAAATCAGAGAGGGTGTGTCGCTGGTAGGCACGTTTTAGGATGCTTGCATGATATTGTCCCAGTGTTGAGAGAACTGAGGCACTCAAGGCCTCTGGTTGCACCAGCCCATATAGGACCGCGCGGTGTGCTCCTTGGGCGTTGGTGTGCCAGACAAACCCCTCTGGGGTTTTATTTTTTTTAATGAAGGCGAGATGTGAGTCATTATTCAGCGGAATGACTTTTTTTCGATAGTGATGGGGTTGATGACTAAAGAGTCGATTGGCCCAGGGGGAGAGGGGGTAGATTAGGATATCTGACTCATCTTTGTTTAATTTAAAGCGGGCGATTGCTTTATTATTTTCTTCCTCTACAATCTTTTTCTCATTTAAGGGCATCCTGTTGTCCTTTTAGCATTCCTCGCCTTCGAAAGTAATAACATAAATAGATGCGAGATGCGAGATGGTTACGTTAGGGAGTGCGACGATTGGGTTGGCATCCCTCAACCCTACGTTCCGCGGCTTGTCCGCGGAATCCATGAATTAGAATAGCCTGGGTCCCTCGGACAAGCCGAGGGACGTAGGGTGGCGCGCCGGGCATGGCATAGGGGCGTTAGTTAAGAGGTGAGAGATGCGAGATGGGAGAGAGGTGAATGAAGACAATAATGTTAAGACCTGGTGCGCTGACGTTTGAGGACATTGAAGCGATATTAAAAAGTCCTTGTCAGCTTGAGATTGAGGAACGGACTCTTGCTAAGATGACGGATGCAAAAGAGTGCATTGAAGCTCTCTTAGCCGATGGGCAAACCGTCTATGGGATCAACACAGGCTTTGGTCTTCTGGCCAATACTAAGATTGAGGCTGATGATCTTGCAACCTTACAGAAAAACTTAATTCTATCTCATGCCTGTGGTACGGGTGCCTATCTTGATGAGGCGGTCAGTCGGCTAACCATGGCGCTAAAAATTAACAACTTGGTGCAAGGCTACTCTGGTGTTTCTCATTCCTTAGTTAAGTTACTCATAAGTTCTTTTAACCAACAGCTCATTCCTGCCATTCCTAGCAAAGGCTCGGTTGGCGCCTCTGGGGATTTGGTGCCACTCTCTCACATGGTGGCGCCGTTTCTGGGAGAGGGCATGTTTCATTATCAGAATGAATTAATACCGGCAAAGCAAGGCTTGTCAAAGCTGGGCATGGAAGAGGGCTTAACGCTCGGACCTAAAGAGGGTTTGGCCTTAATTAACGGCATGCAAGTCTCAACGGCCATTGGGCTTTCTGCACTGTCTAAGACTAAGAGTCTTTTTAAGTCAGCGGTGGTCACAGGCGCGCTCTCAGTTGAGGCCTCTAAAGGCTCGGTGAATCCTTTTGATGAGAGAATTCATCAAGTTCGCGGACATGCATGCCAAATAAAGGCGGCATCACTCTACCGACGTTTGTTTGAAGAGAGTGAGATTGTTGTCTCTCACGCTGCGTGTGCTAGGGTGCAAGATCCTTATTCCCTACGCTGTCAGCCACAAGTGATGGGTGCTTGCTTGCATCAAATTGAGTTTGTGCAAGAAACCTTGTTAACGGAAGCAAATGCTGTGTCTGACAACCCCTTGGTGTTTGCAAAAGAAGCTGATATTTTATCAGGTGGTAATTTTCATGGTGAAATTATCGCCATGGCCTGTGATAATTTAGCATTAGCTATTTCTGAGATTGGTGCACTCTCTGAGCGACGAATTGCACTGCTAATTGATTCAAATCTCTCAGGCCTTCCGCCGTTCTTAATCAAAAAGAGTGGGCTAAATTCAGGCTTTATGATAGCTCACGTGAGTGCAGCTGCCGCAGCCTCTGACAATAAAGCACTAGCGCACCCTCACTCTGTTGATAGTCTACCAACGTCTGCCAATCAAGAAGATCATGTCTCGATGGCAACCAATGGCGCACTTCGATTGTTATCGATGCTAGAGAACACTGAGACCATTGTCGCGATTGAGCTACTGGCAAGTTGTCAGGGCATCGAGTTTCATCGACCTCTAAAGAGCAGTCAAGCACTTGAGAGCGCCATTGCAACACTTCGTCAGCAGGTCTCCTTTCTAGAAGAAGACCGTTATTTTGCCAAGGATCTAAAGAGTGCTAAGTCCTTATTGCAAGAAGGCGCATTTGATCAACTCCTTGACTTATAGCTGCTTCAATGTCTGTCACTCTGGATCTGACAGCAGTGACAGGACTAATTTAGTCTTGGTGATAGAGGACTCTCTAACCTCAAGTTCTTAATGTCTTTGGGCTCTTCTTTATTGCTTTTTTCAGTTGGTGGGCTGTCAATACTACTAAACACACTGCTGGACTGTGTTAGCGCTTTTGCAACCGGCGAGCTCTTGGGTGATTTTTTATGGTCATCTGTTTGAGTGAGTAGTGTTACTAATACGCCTACTAATTCAGCGCCAGCTTGCAGCAAACTCTCTACGGCAATTCTGTGTTTGTTATTACTTGCATGCATCAAGGCATTCCATTTATTTTTATCTAAATGAGTCACCAAATCTTTTTGCTCATCAGGGGTGAAGATTTTCATAAACTCTAAAATGTTGGCGACCGCTGTGGGTTGATGGATGCAAGAAAGAATTAAAGGGTTGCAGTCACTTTTATCGCAATGAGTTAATATTTCTAGTTTGTTATCAATATGAAGCTGTCGCATTACGTGTAAAAGATTGGGAACGACACTTCCATTCGAACGACACAAAAGGGTTAATGCATTGTCCTGGTCTTTATTGATGTGAGTTAAAACGTTCGAAATGATGTCGGGCGTGTATTTATCCAACTCACTTAAGATTGAAATGGCAGCATCAGGTGAATGCTTGCAAGCATTGTGTAAGGCACTGTTGTCATCTTTATCGAGTTGGCATAAAAACTCAATGCGCTTATCAAGCGTCATGCGTCCAGCAAGGTGCAAAATGTTTGGCACTAGTATGGGGTAGTCTCTTGCGGCTAACATCAACACGTTTTCATCATCATCATTTAGATGCATTAATACCGTCTCAAGACTGTCTTGCTCAGTTAATTCGGACACAGCGGTTAATACAGATTCGGAGGCGGGCTTTTTGTTTTTGCATGCAATCATCAAAGCATTGTTGCCACCTTTTTCAGATTGCATCAAAATGTCAAGCTTATTTTGTTCACTCACGTCAGGATTGCTCATTGCACTGAGCAAAGAGCAAACAATCATTTCGTCTATGTCATCTGTGGCGCATGCAAGTAACAAAGCATTAATGGCACCATTTGACTTAGGGCTAGAGGGTCTTTTTTCTGACATAAAACAACTCCTTGTAAAAATGAAAATGAATAAGGTAACATATTAAGAAATGGAAACTTAAAAAACATTTCAAAGTTTTTAAGTATGTACCAAGGATTTGGTCAGTTATGTATTCAGTCGCAATCGTTTTTGGCACCAGGCCTGAGGTACTAAAGTTTATTCCTTTGTTGCAAGAATTTAAATGCTACCCACTCATTAATGTTGTTACTATTTTTACCGGTCAGCATGATGAGCTGGCAAAAGAAATACTAAGAGAATTTAACATAATTCCAGATCATAGTTTTTCAACCATGGAAAAATCACAAAGCATCGCAAGCTTAAGTAGTAAGATTTTTCAAAAATTGGATCAGCTCTTTTGTCAAACAAAGTTCGATCTCGTTTTTTCACAAGGTGACACAACCACGGCCTTAATTGCCGCACAAGTGGCCTTTTATAACCGGATAGAATATGCTCATTTAGAAGCAGGGTTGCGCACAAAGAACTTGCAGTCACCATTTCCTGAAGAATTTAACCGTCGAGTTATATCGTTGGTCACCAGGTTTCATTTCTGCCCGACCTTGGAGACTAAAGAAAATCTAAAACAAGAAGGCATCAACAGCCACCTATATGTCACCGGAAACACCATTATTGATTTAATCTTCGATGCTGAAAAAAAGCTATCAAAAGAAAAGACAAGGCAAAAAAAACAAATTCTAATTACCTGCCATCGCCGAGAAAATTTTGGTAGGCCACTTGAAAACATTTGTAGCGCTATAGAAAGATTGTCAATCATGTACAGCGATTATAAATTTATTATACCAATGCATCCAAACCCACAGGCACGAACAGTCATAAAAAACCGATTAAACTCTAAAGAAAACATCTTTTTAACGGATCCACTTTCTTATCATGAACTGATAGAAACACTCGTAAGCTCTAAGTTGGTTTTAACAGATTCCGGCGGCCTGCAAGAAGAAGCACCTGCTCTGAATGTGCCTGTTTTAGTCCTAAGAACTAATACCGAACGGCCAGAAGGGCTAAAGAGTGGTGCTGCCAAACTTGTTGGCACCTCGACAGAATCAATCGTATCAGAAACGTCAAAGTTATTAGAAACCAAAGATGCCTATGATAAGATGGCTCATGCTTTCTGTCCTTATGGTGATGGTATGGCGGCAAAAAAAATTGCGGCGATTGTTTTTAAATACTTAACCAGTCAACAATATGTCGCCGTCTAAACGTTTTTTATATTTAAACCTTGTAATATGTTGCGTGATGGCGGTGCTTTTATTTTATTCTTATCGAAACTCTCTGTCATTTGTGCGAAGCCCTGATTCTCTATTAACGCGCTATTTTTATTTAAAAGATAAAAACCCTAAGGCTGCTAAAAAGATCCTTGAGATCATATTAAGATCCGATCCAAAAAATATGGTTGCCTTAGAAAACCTTATGGAAATGCAGTTACAGCAAAGACACTATCAGGCGGCCTTAAAGACCGTAGAAAGAATTGAAGAGATTTCTGGCATGAATGATAGAAGCTTGATAAAAAAAGCATTTGCTTACCAATCACTAGGCGAAATAAATAAGGCCTGTTATTTATTTAATCAAGCGGTTCTTAGTCAATCCCTTTCACCCATTGAAATAAAACAAAGTTATTTTGCATTACAGAAGTGTTTTCAACAAAGTGTTTATGATAATCAACGAAACAATCAGAAAATGACATTAACTGACAGTCTTCTTAATGCTTATATTCAACTTAGCTTTAATAATAGTGAAAAAGCTCTAGATATCTTAAACTTGGCAGAAGCGTTGTCACCTCGAGATGTGAATGTTTTAAACAGTAAAGGGTATTGGTATCTTAAGAATAAGAATTACTTATCAGCCATTTATTATTTTGAAAAATCGAACCAAATCAAAAAAAGCGCTCATGTTTCACTCGAGCTTTCTTATTTGTATTTAAGAGTTAATAATTTAAAAAAATCGCTGGATTTGTTCTCTAATTCCAAACAAAATTTAACCTCTTCCGAGCGAGTTTCATTTACAAAAACATTCATTAATCACCAGGGAACCCTAGAGCAAGAAAATAACGATCTCTCTGGTTCTTTGCAAAAGGAGATTTATGAACTGCGCAAAAAGGCAGTGGCTTCGTTAAAAAAAAATGATTACAAAAGTGCTCTGTACTTTCAAAAGAAGTCTTTTGCTTTAAGCCCATCGAGTGAAATGGCAATGGAAATGGGATATACTTTACAAAAGCTCAATGACCTTACTGAAAGTGTTCGCTATTTTAACGTAGCGCAGACTAGTAAAGATCCCAATATACGAAAGCAGGCAAAAACTGCGATAGAGAATATAACAGGCAGTCAATATAAACTCTTGCCAACACCTTATTATGCTGATCTCTACCTAGCTCCTTTTTATTTTTCAAGATTTGATTTGGCTGTCATGCCTGCTATTTTTAAAATCGGAAAAAGGTTAAATGATGAGTTTAGTTCCGATGTTTATTTCAGTACACGATATACTAAAGATGATCGATCAACATCCCAAGGCGAGCTTGAGCAAATCTTCGAAGACAATGTGGCCATTGTGGCCCTTGGTTATTCCAGAAACCCCATACAAAATAAACCTGTACGTTTTTTTATTGAACTTGGTCTTGCCAAAGATTTAATTTGGCGAAATCGAAGCGAGCATCGTTTTGACGTTCGATCTGGTGTGTTTTACGTCAATCATTGGCAAGAAGATAGCCACAGAAACATTGAAAAGTATCTAAGTTTAAATCAGTTGTCTGAACTGTATTTAGATTTAATTTATTTTTCTAGATATGACAACAATGTAATTTTTACAGGTCGAGGAAGTCACGCCTTTAATCTATTTCAAAATGAGATCCTTATGTTAAATGCTTATGGGATGCTACGTGGAGGAGTTGATAAAAATCGAGAGTTTTACAATAACCTCATTGAATATGGTCCTGGAATTTCTATTACCTCCAGAGTGATTCATTCCTTAAGCCTTTCAGTTGAGAGGCGACTTGGCACGTATTTACCCGTTGGAGAAAATAACAACCCCTATAGTACTCACTATAAAAACACGGTTGTTCAACTATTATTTTACACAAGGCTCTAGATAAGAGGCATTATGTTTTTCTCAATTGTTTTAACATCGTATTTCTTTTTTTGGTATTTAATGATTTTTGCCGCGGTCAGTTTTTTTATTTTTTCGATAGATGATTTATTAATCGATGTAATCTACTGGGTTCGAAATGTATTTCGGAAGTTCAAATTTAGACATGCCCCTAAATTAAGCTATGAAACACTCTCGAATGAAAAAGAGCAAACCATAGCAATTATGGTTGCTTGCTGGCAAGAAGCCGGGGTCATTGGTCTGATGTTACGCCACAATGCACTCTCAATTGATTACCAGAACTATAAAATATTTGTTGGCTTATACCCTAATGATCCCGACACAGTTAAGGAAGTGCAAGAGGTGGCCCGTGAATTTCCGATGATTGTGCCGGTTATCGGCAAAGACGATGGCCCCTCTAATAAGGCCTATAATCTGAATACTATTTATCATTTCATACAAGAGTACGAGACGACACATCAGCTAAGCTTTAAAAGTTATGTCTTTCATGACTCTGAAGATGTTATCCACCCACTCTCTCTTAAACTCTATAACTACCTTCTACCTAAAACTGATATGATTCAGATCCCAGTGCTGCCTCTGGAAACACCATTTTTTAATTTTACTCATTGGGTGTATGCAGATGAGTTTGCAGAAAATCATACTAAAAACATGATTGTTCGCGAGGCGATGAAAGGATTCGTACCGTCAGCCGGAGTTGGAACAGCATTTAGAGACAAACTTCTTGCTTTTCTTTGTGAAAAACAAGGTGGGAAGCCTTTTTCAACCAGCTCTTTAACGGAAGACTACCGTGTTTCTCTTGCGATTAAACTTTATGAGTTTCGTCAACTCTTTGCCATGCAGTCAGTCATAAAAACCGTTTGGCAAAAAAAATATCTTTTATTTGGTCCTTATGTGGCAAAAAAGAAGAATGAGTTAATTGCAACCAGAGAGCTTTTTCCACAAAGTTACCATGAGTCTGTTATTCAAAAATCACGATGGATCACTGGTATTTCGCTACAGGAATGGCAAAACTCACATTGGAAAGGCAACTTTGTGGTTAAATTTCTCTTATTTCATGATAGAAAGGCCTTGTTTTCTCATTTAATCAGCGGACTTGGTTATCTTATCTTTGTGTATTGGTTTTTTTATAACATAATTATTTTAAACCAACCTGAATATCCCACTTTGCAAGAGAAATTAGACCAGTCACCTTGGGTATGGTGGATGATTATCTTTTCAACCTTAGTTATGGTAAACAGGCTTTGCCAGCGGTTTATTGCAGTGCATAAAATATATGGCGTTCTTCCAGCATTGCTCGTCTTACCTAGGGCTCTCTATGGAAACATTTTAAATCTTCATTCTCTTTTAAGGGCCTATAGACAGTTCTTCTTTACGGTAGTAAAGAAAGAATCAAAACGAAAATGGGATAAAACCCAACATGCGTTCAGAGGGGCGCATCCAATCTTGCCTTACAAGCGAAGGTTGGGTGATTTATTAGTCGAACAAAAAATTATTGATCAATCGACTCTTTCTAGAATATTAAGTGAACATCAGAGTACAGGGATGCAACTCGGCGAGCTCCTTTTGCAACATAAATTACTAGACACTAAAACGCTTAAAGAACTTTTAGCTCGCCAGCATAAGCTCAATACAATTACCAAGTCAGAAATTAAGCCGCTCGATAGCTTTCCTCTAGAGAGCTTTACTCGGCGCCAGCGCCGCTTTCTAAAAAAAGAACTAGTATTATTGGTTGAGTTTGATGTGGAACGAAAACAACTTCTATTTGCAATTTATGATCCGTCCAATACCAACCTTCTTTTTGAAGTGAAAAACCTTTTTAAAAACTTCACGATAAATCATCTTATGATCATTGAAGAATCAGAAAATCCTTTGCTATCGGAAGGATAACTATACCCGTGATTCGGGCTCTAAGTCAGGTACTTTCTACGGTATTTTTTTCAAAAAACAAAAATTATAATCATGGTTGTTTATTAAATTATCAGACCATGAAGGATGAGCCATGCATGAGTCATATTCAATCTTAAGAATTTTCTTAAAAAACATACTGTCAGAAACTAAGAAGCCAAAAATTAAAAAAAAATAGAGTGGATGCTGTCAAACTTAGAACAAAATAGAGCGCTTGTGATAGAAGAAGGGCGTGTTTTATCCTCCTCTGATTGGAGTAGCTTCTATCAGGCATTAGCCTCTGATAAATACATTCAAACAATTTCATTTGAAACAACATCAGACTTTATGCCAGAGCCAACAAACTTTCATTGCTTAGTTGAAGCGATTGAGAACAATCCAAATCTACAAACAATTAAGTTTTTCACAAAGCCGAGCCAAGTTTATATAAAAAAACTAATCGAAGCGTCAAATCAAAGTACTTCATTGCAAAATATTACTGAAATTGAAACTTTGTCTGATATTTATCTTAACAATGATGACGGTGATATTGATAAGTGTTTAAACATCATTAAAAGAGCAGTAGATAAAGGTAAAATACCGAGTGAAAAATTAGAACTGTTAAGCGCGTTTTTTAAAAAAACTATTGAT
>JASBUC010000037.1 GCA_030148065.1 Legionellaceae bacterium
GCAACGCTTTTCATTAAAGCGACAAGCATTAAAAGACCAATGTGATATATTATTTGTGCCAGGTGGTAGTGCCTTTTCATCTTTTAGGCCTCTGGTTTGCATGAACCAAAACTTACTGCCGTTCATGCTCTCTGAATTAAAACGCTATGGTTTTTCATTAATGAGTTTAAGGCTTCTGCTACTTAATAGAGCCCAACGAAAAACCTTTAAAAAATCAAGTGGCGTCATTTTTCTAAGTCAACATGCAAAAAGAGTAGTTAATCAGTCGGTAGGAGAGATTAAGGCTCCGAGTGTCACTATCCCTCATGGCAATAATAGTCATTATAAAAAAATAGACAAGAGTTATCTGCCAATCAGTCAATACAGTGTTACACGACCTTTTAGAATACTATACGTCTCGATAATTGATGTGTACAAACATCATTTTGAATTGATGCAGGCCATCAAGCTCTTGCGAGAAGAGGGCTATCCTGTAGCCCTGGATTTAATTGGGCCATGCTATAAAGGCATGACAAAATCATTTGCTAAACTTAGAAAAGAATTAGATCCTGAAGACCAATTTATTTCCTATCATGGTGCAGTGGATCATAAAAAATTAACTCAATATTATCGCGCCGCCGACTTGGGCGTCTGGGCCTCTAGCTGTGAAACATTTGGCTTAATATTAACTGAAATGATGAGCTGTAGCCTACCGATAGCCGCAAGCAAAGGCGGTCCAAACGATGAAATACTAGGTGAAGCCGGACTTTACTTTAATCCTGAAGATCCAGAAAGCATAGCAAGATCAATCAAGAAATATTTAGACTCAGAAACTCTGCGATCAGAAAAAAGCAAGCAAGCTTTTCAAAAGAGTCAACATCACAGCTGGCAGGCCTGCGCAAAAGAGACCTTCTCATTTTTAGAAAAAGTATTAAAAGACAACAGAACATCAGTTGCAAATCGTTAACTAACACCCCTACGGCCCTCGGCTTGTCCGAGGGACCCAGGTTCTTCATAACCATGGATTCCGCGGACAGGCCGCGGAAAGTAGGAGATGCTAGCATCTGGAATAAAGTATGTGTGGAATCGTTGGTGCATGGGCACCAAAAAGTCAAGATAAAATAGAAAAGGCCATGAGCCTTATAGCTCATCGTGGGCCAGATGACTCTGGCTCCTTTGCCCAGGGAGACGTGTCTCTTGGCCATGTGCGACTTGCCATTCAAGATTTGTCAGAGCTTGGTCATCAGCCAATGCGTAGTGATGATGAAAATGTGGTGCTTATTTTCAATGGTGAAATTTATAACGTTCAAGAACTACGCACAGAATTAATAGAGTCAGGCTTTTCTTTTAAAGGACACTCTGATACAGAAGTCTTGTTAAAACTCTATTTAAGAGATGGCCCAGAATGCCTTATGAAACTAAATGGTATTTTTTCCTTTGCCATTTGGAATTCTAGCAAACAAAGATTATTCATTGCTCGCGATCGCATGGGAGTTAAGCCGCTTTATTATTATAGACACGAAGATGAATTTTACTTTGCCAGTGAGATTAAGGCCCTAAGTCCATTTTTAAAAACAGAGCCAGAGCTAGATAGAGCGGCTTTAAATCGTTATCTAAGCTACCTTTGGTGTCCAGGAGAGGGCACACCGATAAAAGAAGTTAAAAAGCTTCCACCTGGAGAAGCCATGCTTATTAAAAATGGGAAGATTGAAAAGCAGTGGCAGTGGTATAAGGCAAAGAGCCCCAAAGGTCAATATAACAAACCTATTAAAAACCTCATCAGAGAGACACAAGATACATTCAAAAAGGCAGTTGAGAAACAATTAATTTCAGATGCGCCAGTTGGGGCCTTCTTATCAGGAGGCCTTGACTCAAGCAGCATTGTCGCAGTTGCTAGAGAGTCTTTAGATAACATCCCTTGTTTTACCATCGAGAGCCAAGGTGCTTCTGATCCTGGTGTGGTAGATGACTTAAAATACGCTGAAACCGCAGCACGTCATCTAAAAGTCCCCTTGCAAAGAGTGGTGATTGACTCAAAAAAAATGAGTGACGATCTAGAAGAGATGATCTATCTACTGGATGAACCACTTGCCGATCCTGCCGCTCTTAACGTTAAATACATCTGCCGCGAGGCATCACGTCAAGGGATTAAAGTCTTACTATCCGGTAGCGGTGGAGACGATATATTTACTGGATACCGTCGTCATGCGGCTTTAAACTTTGAGTCATGTTGGTCATGGCTTCCATTGATGTTGCGCCATAGATTAAAAAGAGTGACTCAAGGTTCTAATCAGCAAACCCCAGTCTTTCGCAAGATGACAAAGCTCTTTGCTGGTGCCAATCTAGAAGGCGATGAACGACTAATTCATTACTTTTCATGGTGTGATCGTGACGATTTAGAGGCTCTCTACACAGAAGAGTTCAAACTGCGTTTAAATGGTGAAAGAGCGAGCACACCCATGCTGAAATACTTGGAAGACTTTCAAGATGCTCATCGCTTAGAAAAAATGCTTTTACTGGAGCAACGATTTTTCTTAACCGATCATAACCTCACTTATACCGATAAAATGTCAATGAGTGAAGGAATAGAAGTGCGGGTACCTTTTCTCGATAATGAACTCGTAGACTTTTCCAAAGAAATTCCCACGAATTACAAACAGTGCGGGCGAGTAGGCAAATGGATCTTTAAAAAAGCAATGGAAAAGTATTTGCCCAATGAAATTATCTACAGACCAAAGACCGGCTTTGGCGCACCGGTAAGACGTTGGATTCAACATGAGCTAAAAGAACTAGTTGGCGACTACTTATCAGAAGACTCCCTTAAGAGCCGAGGCCTTTTTAACTCACAGGCCGTACAAAAGATGATTGTTAACAACCGAGCTGGCCGCATCGATGCCAGCTACACCATTTTATCCATGCTCTGCATCGAAATTTGGTGCAGAAGGTTTATTGATCAAAGAACAGAATAATAGGAACTAGCTCCTGTCGCTTCCAATCTTCTTCTATGCTCGCAAAGCTCCGCTTAGAAAAAGATTGGAAGCACCACCCAGCTATTTGATAGTTCTTTGCTCAATAAGGCTTGTTTGTGATGGGGGGGAAGAAAATTAATAAAAGTTCCAAGGCACAAGATCCAAGTCAAAGAAAGTAAATTGTGAATGGTAAATAGTAAATGGTCATTCAAATGAAGGGTGCTGTGCGCAAGCATAAGCTATTCACTATTAACAATTTACTATTTACGGTATTTACTCCATTAACCATTAACCATTAACCATTAACCATTAACCATTAACCATTAACCCATAACCTAATTTTTATATGAAAATACATTTAATAGCGGCAGCTCGTCCTAATTTTATGAAGATAGCGCCGCTCTATCACTGCTTAAAAAACGAACCTAGTTTCTGTGTTGAGATTGTGCACACCGGGCAGCATTATGATGCCAATATGAGTGAGTGCTTTTTTGAGGACTTTGAATTACCAAGCCCTCATCACCATTTAAACGTAGGGTCAGGTACGCAGGCTGAGCAAGTTGGCCTTACTATGATTTCTTATGAAAAGCTCTGTCAAAGCGAACACCCGGATTTGGTGGTGGTGGTCGGCGATGTTAATGCAACCATCGCTTGTACTATGGCCGCTAAAAAGCTTGGTATTAAGGTTGCTCATCTAGAAGCAGGCATTCGAAGTTTTGATGAGAGCATGCCTGAAGAAATTAATCGACTTTTGACTGATAAAATCTGTGATTATTATTGGACGCCATCGCTTGATGCCAATCAAAATTTAATTAATGAAGGGGTAAATGACGCTAAAATTAGTTTTGTTGGTAATGTGATGATAGACACGCTTATCAATATGAAAGGCAAAATTGAGAGAGAAGCATATTTTGAGTCACTAGCCTTGCTGCCAAAAAGTTATGCGGTATTAACCTTCCATCGTCCCTCAAACGTAGATTGCAAGGAAAAGCTAGAGGAACTGGTAGCCGTTGTTAATGACGTTTCAAAGAAGGTCCCTATCGTCTTTCCCATGCACCCTCGTACGATGCAAAAGTGCCGAGAGTACTCGTTACTAGAGCAGGTCGACGCAGCAAACTGTCAAATTATAGATCCGCTAAACTATCTAAAATTTATAAGCCTAGTGTTTAATGCACGTTTAGTCATAACAGACAGTGGAGGTATACAAGAAGAAACAACTTATCTTGGCATTCCCTGCCTAACTGTACGAGATAATACCGAGCGTCCCATTACTATAACTGAAGGCACCAACACCTTAACGAAGCTAGGTAACGTCGTTAAATTAGTTGATAACATTCTAAGTGGAAATTATAAGGAAGGCTCAACTCCAGAGCGTTGGGATGGGAAGACGGCAGAAAGAGTAAAAGAAGAGATTATCAAAATAGCATAGGTCGCGGGACCCGTCACATACCAGATGTTCTCTATAGTACTCGCTTATGCTCCGTGCTCTAGAAAACATCTGGCATGCACCACCCGGTTGATTATAAGTCTTATTCTTTAGGGGAAATGAATAAGGTTGATTGTGCCTTCACTATGTGAAGGACTGTATTCACAGTATACGAATTGGTATTTAAATAATGAAACAAGTTCTACAGGATTTAAAAAATGGTGAAACCTATTTAATAGAGTCGCCTTCACCACAAAGCAAAAAAAATCATTTGCTGATTGAGTCTTCAGTGTCATTGATATCAGTTGGCACTGAGCGAATGTTAGTTGATTTTGGCAAAGGCTCACTCTTAGCAAAAGTGCGACAACAACCAGAAAAAGTAAAACAAGTTCTTGAGAAAGTTAAAACCGATGGTCTGCTGACCACTTTAGATGCGGTAAAGTCAAAACTTAATGAACCATTGCCCTTAGGCTATTGTAATGTTGGTCGCATCAAAGAAGTTGGAGAAGGCATACAGGGCTTTAGCATCGGAGAACGAGTGGTCTCAAATGGTCCACATGCATCAACCGTGCGAGTTGCTAAAAACCTTTGTGCAAAAATCCCAGAGACGGTTAGTGATAGAGAGGCATCGTTTACAGTGCTCGCAAGTATCGGTCTGCAAGGTATAAGACTTGCAAGGCCCACTCTAGGTGAGAGTTTTGCGGTGATTGGCGCAGGCTTAATCGGGCTTTTAACGGTGCAGCTTTTAAGAGCGCAAGGCTGCCGAGTACTTGCAATTGATTTTGATCAAAAGAAATTAGAGCTTGCTAAATTATTCGGTGCAGAGACTTGCAATCTCTCTTCAGGCGAAAATCCTGTGACTTGTGGTCTTGCCTTTAGTCGAAACAAAGGAGTGGATGGGGTGCTGATAACGGCTAGCACCAAGTCAGATGAGCCAGTCTCCAATGCTGCATTAATGTCACGAAAACGTGGTCGAATTGTGTTAGTTGGCGTTGCTGGATTGAGTTTAAATCGCAGCGAGTTCTATGAAAAAGAATTGAGTTTTCAGGTTTCCTGCTCTTATGGGCCGGGTCGTTATGATTCTAACTATGAAGAAAAGGGTGAAGATTACCCTTTAGGCTTTGTGCGCTGGACAGAGCAGCGTAACTTCGAGGCCGTACTCGATTTAATGGCAGCGGGCGCGCTTAACTTAGAGCCCCTTATTAGCCATCAATTTGCATTCAATGAAGCAGACCAAGCCTATGATGTCTTAAGCAGTGAAGCAAATGCCCTAGGGATCTTATTAGAGTATGAGAAAGAAAATATCCCATTCACTAAAACCTTAGAGTTACAGACTAAGGAAAATAGTTCCTCAAAGGTGTCACTCTCAGTGATTGGTGCTGGAAACTACGCTTCTCGAGTCTTAATCCCCGCCTTCAAGAAAACAAAGGCGGAACTAATAACCCTTGCCTGCAGCCAAGGGGTAAAGGGGGCATTCTTTGGCAAACAGTTTGGTTTTAAACAAACGAGTACTAGTTTAGAGGAAGTCTTTGCCGGAGATAAGAGCAATACAGTCGTTATTGCGAGCCAACACGACACCCATGCAAGCTTTGTTTTGCAAGCGCTGGAAGCAGGCAAGCACGTCTTTGTCGAAAAGCCCTTGGCTATTCAAGAAAAAGATCTGCAGTCCATAAAAGACTTTTATCACTCGCAAGAAAATGCTCCAAGCTTGATGATAGGCTTTAATCGGCGTTTTTCACCACTAACTCAAATCATGAAAAAGCAATTGGCAAGGGTTGAGGCGCCAAAATCATTTGTTGTGACAGTAAACGCAGGCTTCATTCCACTCGAACACTGGACGCAAGACTTAAAGGTTGGCGGTGGCCGCATTGTAGGTGAAGCCTGTCACTTTATCGATCTGCTTCGTTATCTCACTGGTGCTAAAATTGCCTCGTTAGAGCTGCAGCAACTGCAAGGCTCTCAGGATACGGTTAGCCTGTGCCTAACCTTTCATGATGGTTCGATTGGCACCATTCATTATTTTGCCAATGGGGCAAAGAGCTTTCCCAAAGAACGAATCGAAGTGTTTGCTTCTGGCAAGGTTTTACAATTAGATAATTTTTGTAAGTTATCAGGGTTTTCTTGGCCTGGTTTCAAAGGAAAGCGTTTATTGCGGCAAGATAAAGGGCAACAGCACTGTGTTAAGGCTTTTGTTGAGTCCATAGAAAAAGGCCTAGCTTCGCCCATACCGCTAGAAGAAATCTTCGAGGTTTCTGAGTTTGCGATTGAAGCTCAAAATAAAGTAAATGGTTAATGGTAAATAGTTAATAGTAACTGCCTTTTCACAGACACAGAAACAGACACATGTTGAAAAAAGCATTATTGTATTTTCATACCATTCGGCATTTGAAGCTTAGGCAGCTTTATTATCAGGTTTATTATCGCCTGGTCAAAGTAAAGCTCCGATTATCTAGTTTTGCAAATCCAAAAGTATGGCAAAAAAAATGGCAGGCGCCACTTCTTAATAAGTCCTTATGGGATGGAGAAGAGCGCTTTTCTTTCTTGAATGAATCAAGCCAAATTATACAGACTCAGGATTGGCAAGCGACTCAGAAGAGTCGACTATGGCTTTATAATTTACACTACTTAGATGTTTTAAATACCCTCGATGCAACGCTCCATAAAGACAAGCTAGAAGCGTTGGTTTTACGTTGGATTTCAGAAAACCCTGTGCTAACTGGCCCTGGTTGGGAGCCTTACTGCTTATCACTTAGGCTAGTAAATTTGATTAAGTGGCTCTCTCGCGAGCAAATAAACAATCCAACTATTACAGAATCTCTTAGCAAGCAAGCAGAAGCTTTAGAAAATCAGCTAGAATATCACATTCTTGCCAACCACCTTTTTGCCAACGCTAAGGCGCTCATCTTTGTTGGGACATTCCTACAGGGTATCGAGGCAAGTCGCTGGTTAAATACGGGGTTGAACATTTTAAATCGCGAAGTGGCTGTTCAATTCTTAAGCGACGGGGGGCACTTTGAAGGAAGCCCTATGTATCATGCGATACTGTTATGGGATCTGTGTGATTTGATTAACTTAGCAGATTGTAGCCAACACCCTAGGCTATTAAGCCTTCGAAGTACCTGGGTTCAAACATTAAAAAGAGGACTCTCTTGGTTACAGCACATGAATCACCCTGATGGTGATCTTGCCTTTTTTAATGATACAGCCTTTAACAATGCACCAAGCTTTAAAGCCATTAGTGAGTATGCAAAGCTTCTAGGAATTGAATGGCTGCCAGAATCGCTTAGAGTCGCACATCTTAATGAAAGTGGCTACATTGCCGTTAATCTCGAAGAGGCTGGAAAATTAATTGTTGATGTTGCCAATATTCTGCCAAGTTATCAGCCAGGTCATGCCCATGCAGACGCACTAAGCTTTGAGTTAAGTCTTTTTGGCAAGCGAGTGTTTGTTAATTCAGGGACCTCAAGCTACCAAGATTTGAGCTTGCGTTCAATGCAGCGTAGCACTAAGGCGCATAACGCCATTGAGATAAATAATAAAAACTCCTCCAATGTTTGGGGGGCTTTTCGAGTCGCTAAACGCGCGAGCGTGGATGTTATTAATCTCTCTAGAGAGAATGACAATATTTTCATAGAAGCATCACACAGTGGCTATAAACGCATGCTTGGCGGCGTGTTGCATGTAAGAAGTTTTAAAATCCGAAATCATTCAATTAGCATAGTAGATAAGCTCGATGGTGGCTTCCAAAAAGCCATTGCCAATTTTTATCTACACCCAGAAATCGAAGTGAGGCAACAAGATGAAAACAGCGTGCTTTTAACTGTTGCTAAACAAACAGTACACGTTCACTTTTCACACCCTTTATTCCTCGAAGACTCTTTCTGGTACCCTGAATTTGGCAAAGCGATAGTCAATAAGCACTTACAGGTTTTGCTAACCAGCAACCGATTAGAAACCACAATCACACCAATTGCAAGCGCCAAGTAAAAAGGCAAGTAAATAGCAAATGGTCAGTAGTAAATGGCTAACGCACCTTAGGCGGTTTCACACAATCACCATTCACTATTAACAATTTACTATTTACGGTATTTAATCCATTAACCATTAACCATTAACTGTCCTTACATGAAGATACTAATTTTAACTTTTTATTACTCACCAGACTTATCAGCTGGCTCCTTTAGAACTCAGGCTTTAGTAGATGCACTGCTGGCTGGCTCAAATGACATCGAGTTAGAAGTAGTGACGACTCTTCCTAATCGCTACAGTGGCTTTGCGCCAGAGGCTAATGAGTTTGAGCAGCATCAACGCTTAAGCATTCATCGCGTACAGCTTCCTGCTCATAAAAGCGGGATGATGGATCAGGCAAAGTCCTTTACACACTTTTATCGAAAGGCAAAGAAATTAGTTAAAGGCAAACAGTACGATTTAATCTATGCTACGTCCTCTCGCTTGTTCACAGCTTTTCTTGGCTCTCAAATAGCAAGAAAGACTAACACCCCACTTTACTTAGACATCCGTGATATTTTTAGGGACACTTTGCAAGATGTGCTCTCTAAAAAGCTAATGCTTTTTATGAACCCGATAATCTCTAGGGTAGAAAACTATGCCTTTAATGGCGCGAGTAAAATTAACTTAGTCTCTAGAGGTTTTGAGGGCTACTTTAAATCACATTACCCTCAGAAAAGTTACAGTTGGTTTACTAATGGCATTGATGATGAATTTCTACAAGTTTCACTTCCTGAAACGCCAGTGATTAATAAAAAGATCACCATCCTCTATGCTGGCAACATGGGAGAAGGGCAGGGCCTACATAAAATAATTCCTAAGCTTGCAAAGAAACTAGAGTCAGCTGCCGACTTTAGAATAATTGGTGGTGGTGGCAGAAAGGCTGAGCTAGAAGCAGCAATAGAGCATGAGAAGGTTAACAATGTTACACTTCTTCCATCTGTAAAACGCGATGAGTTGTTGAAAGCATATCAGAGTGCGGATGTTTTATTTCTTCATTTAAACGACTATCCGGCTTTTGAAAAGGTTTTACCCTCTAAAATCTTTGAGTACGCCGCAGTAGGCAAACCAATCCTAGCAGGCGTTTCAGGTTATGCCGCCAAATTCCTAAAAGAAGAAGTAGAAAATGCTGCAGTCTTCCATCCAGGAAACGTCGATGAAGCACTGAGAGCCTACTCGTTATTAAACTTACAAACCACCCCAAGACCTGACTTCATCGAAAAGTTCTCACGCAAAAAAATAATGAAAGAAATGGCACAGGACATTTTGTGCCTTTGGTACAGATCTGAGATGCGAGATTCGAGATACTAGAAAAAGAACAATTCAAAAGCCAAAACATTGCATTGGTTTGCTCACTTCGCAAGCCTTTCGCATCTCGCATCTCGCATCTCGCATCTCGCATCTCGCATCTCGCATCTATCTTCTGTTTTTAAGGAGCAATAATGTTATACCCGGTCATTTTAGCAGGAGGCTCTGGCAGTCGATTGTGGCCAGCTTCGCGAAAACATTACCCTAAACAGTTCCTAAAACTGTTTTCAGATAAGAGTCTCTTACAGGAGACTTTTTTGCGTTTAAAAGGCCTCTCTTTTAAGAAGTCTTCTGTTGTGTGCAATCACAAACATCGTTTTTTAGTTGCAGAAAATTTATTAGAGCTAGAAGAAAATGATGCGAGCATTATTCTTGAGCCAGAAGCTAAGAGCACGGCTCCTGCCATTGCGCTTGCTGCATTACAGGCACTAGAAGAGGACAGCGACCCTATTCTATTAGTCTTGCCATCTGATCATTTAATTCCCAATCATGAAGCCTTTCGCCTTAATTTAGAGAAAGCCATCAATCAGGCAAGAAAAGATAAGCTTGTTGCTTTTGCTATTAAGCCAACGTCTGCAGAGACCGGCTATGGTTATATAAAACGAGGGGAAGCTTTAAGCAATGAGGCATTTAGCATCGCATCATTTATCGAAAAACCGAATAAGGTGCATGCAGAAGAGTTACTCGATAGTGGTAATTATTACTGGAATAGTGGCATGTTTGTCTTTAGAGCAAAAGTCTACCTTGATGAATTAGCACGTTATGCCAACGAGATTTATCAAGCGTGCCAAGAAGCATTTGCAAAACGAGTAAAAGACTTAGATTTTATCAGAGTGGATCCTAGAGCCTTTTCTGAATGCCCCAGTAATTCAATAGATTATGCGGTAATGGAAAAGACTCAAAGTGCTGCCGTTGTGCCTTTTTCAGATAAGTGGCGTGATCTTGGCTCGTGGCTGCAAGTTTGGCAAGAACAAGAAAAAGATCAAGATGGCAATGTATGTGATGGTGATGTGATAACCATTAAGGCTAACAATAATCTACTTAAGTCAGATAAAAAGTTAATGGTTGCTTTAGGGGTTGATAATCTTGCGGTCATTGACAGTGATGATGCGTTATTGGTTGCACCACTCTCTTGCTCACAGGAAATACAAGAGTGTGTTTCAAGACTAGAGAGTGATGACCGCACAGAGCATCTTCAGCATCGCTTAGTACATAGGCCTTGGGGCTCATATGATGCCATTGATCAAGGTAATCGCTTTCAGGTTAAGCGTTTAACCGTAAAGCCTGGTGAGCAACTCTCGACTCAAACGCATCAGCACCGGGCAGAGCACTGGGTGGTGGTGAAAGGGACAGCCTTAGTAGTTCTAGACAATGAGCGCTTTCTTCTACAGGAGAATGAATCTACTTTTATTCCCATTGGTAGTGTGCACAGTTTGGCAAATCCAGGTAAAATCCCTCTAGAAATTATTGAAGTGCAGACTGGCTCTTACTTAAGTGAGGATGACATCGTGCGTTTGGATGATAAATATAAGCGAGAAGTTTAATGAGAGTACTTGTTACAGGAGCCACAGGGTTTGTTGGCAAAGCACTTTTGCCAAAACTTAGCAATCATCAGGTCAAGGTACTAGGACGCAGTAAGCCATCTGAGGTTGAGTCTAGAGATTTCTTTAAGGCAGACATTAATAAGAGTGGGGATTACCAAGAAGCGCTTCAGGGCGTTGATTGTGTCATTCATCTTGCTGCGCGCGTGCATGTGATGAAAGATAGAGCCATCGACCCTTTAAAAGCGTATCGTTCAGTTAATCGCGATGGCACGCTAAATTTAGCAAGGCAAGCCAAAGACGCGGGAGTTAAGCGCTTTATTTTTATTAGCACCATTAAGGTCAATGGTGAGTATTCTAAACCGAATCAGCCCTTTAGATTTGACGATAATCCAACACCAAGCGACCCTTACGCTGTTTCAAAGCTGGAGGCTGAGCAAGGCTTGAGAGCGCTAGCAGAGCAAGGGGAAATGTCGATAGTTGTCATTCGTCCGCCCTTGATTTATGGGCCGGGTGTGAAAGCAAACTTTTTAAGCATGATTCGTTTCATAGACAAGGGGGTCCCTTTGCCATTAGGTGCTATTGATAATAGTCGTAGTCTCTTGGCTGTGGAAAATCTAGTCTCTTTAATTGTCACTTGCCTGTCACATCCCAATGCCTCAAATAAGACTTTTTTAGTTAGTGATGATCGCGATTTGTCGACCACTGAGCTGTTACGGTTAATGGCAGAGAGTCTAGGGCGGCCAGCCCGTTTGATTTCAATCTCAGAAAGATCCTTAAGGTGGCTGGCAACGCTTTTTTGCAAACAACGGTTTAGTGATAGATTATGTAATTCTTTACAAGTCGATGTGACTTATACCAAGCAAATGTTAGACTGGGGGCCGAAAATATCGGTCGAAGACCAATTAGACAAGGTTACACAGGACTATAAAAATAAAAAATGATTAAGGGATTTAATCAATGCTGAGTCAAATGATACAAACATTATTCAAACAGTCACGGGTGGTCAAAAAATTAATCAGTCTATTTCTCGATGGGCTTTTTATTAGTGTGTCATTTGTCTTGTCTTTTGCTTTGCGCTTAGACAGTTTTGTCACTGTCACCTCACTGCCACACTGGTTGGTGTTATTTTGCATCTTACCAGTAACCTTGATTTTTTTTAAACAATTAGGTCTTTATCGTTCCGTCTTGCGCTATTTGAGTTATCAAGCCGCTCTGACCATTAGTATGGGGATTGTGCTCTCAACTTTGTTAATGGGATTTCTTGCCAAACTCTTTGGTGCTTCGATGCCAAATGCCGTGCCTATTATTTATGCAGCCCTTGCCCTACTCACCTGTGGAGGCTCGCGCTTAATGGCTAGAGCCCTGTATCTACAAAGCATTAAGCAATTTAAAGCCCCTGTTATCATCTATGGCGCTGGGGAAGCAGGACGGCAATTAATCAGCTCGATGCAACAAAGCCATAAGTACCGGGTTGTTGCGTTTATTGATGATGATGAGAGCTTGTATTCGAGCGTCTTACATGGGGTACGGGTTTATCCAAAAGCACAAATTCCAGAATTAAAGAAACGTTTTCAAGTTAAAAAAATCTTAGTTGCCATGCCAAGCCTTTCTCGGGCTAGACGACGAGAAATATTAGAAGCGCTGCAAGCCTTTTCACTCGAGCTTTTAAGTATGCCAGGGCTTGAAGATTTGCTAAGTGGTAAGGCAACCATTAATGAGCTCAAAGAAGTTAGCATTGATGACTTGCTCGGTCGCGACATTGTAACGCCTTTCCCCGAGCTAATGGATGCCAACATCGCAAAGAAGGTGGTAATGGTCACAGGCGCAGGTGGCTCGATTGGCTCAGAGCTTTGTCGGCAAATTATTAAACAAGCGCCCGTTGCCTTAGTGCTCTATGAACTCTCTGAGTACGCCCTCTATGCCATCGAGCAAGAGCTCCGACAGGGTTGTTTAAAAAACGCGCTCACCACCAGACTTATCCCCGTGTTAGCGTCAGTACAAGATAAACAAAGACTCTTATCGGTGATGCAAGGCTTTAAAGTGCAGACGGTGTATCATGCTGCCGCTTACAAACATGTGCCATTAGTGGAGTACAACGTCATTGAGGGGCTTCGCAACAATGTCCTTGGCACGCAAAACGCAGCCTTTGCTGCAATTGAAGCCGAGGTTGAAACCTTTGTGCTGATTTCGACCGATAAAGCCGTTCGGCCTACTAATGTGATGGGGGCTAGCAAACGTTTTGCAGAATTAGTGCTGCAGGCCTTGGCCCTAGAGCAAAACAAGACCTGTTTTAGCATGGTTCGCTTTGGTAATGTGTTGGGCTCTTCGGGTTCAGTGGTGCCGCTTTTTAAAAAGCAAATTTCAGAAGGGGGGCCTGTTACCCTAACTCATCAAGACATTACCCGTTATTTCATGGCCACCAAAGAGGCTGCACAGTTGGTGATTCAAGCAGGTGCGATGGGTCGAGGGGGAGACGTGTTTGTCCTTGATATGGGCTATCCTGTAAAAATCTCCGAGCTTGCTAAGAAAATGATTCGTTTGATGGGGTGCACCATTAAAGACTCAGAAAACCCTAAAGGTGATATAGAAATCAAAGTCGTTGGTCTGCGAGCGGGTGAAAAATTGCATGAAGAGTTATTGGTTGGCGGCGAAGAAAAGCCAACGACGCACCCCAGAATCTTATGCGCGCATGAAGCACACCTTCCTTGGCAAATGCTGAAACGATCTTTGGAGGACTTAACAGAGGCTTGTATGGCGCGCGATCTTGATAAAATACAGGCTGTGTTACTCGAGGTTCCTCTTGCCTTTAGTCCCCGAGAATCCCTGCAAGATTTGCTCTGGCAAGAAAACAAACAGGCAACCGCTAAGCGGTCAGTTGAGCTTGTTAATGGCTAATGGTTTAATGCAGCCGATGCTGATAAAAGAGCCCATCGCACACCCTGTGCTGCGGGAGTTAAAAGAGGGCTACAAATTAATAGTAATTAGTTTGTGTAGTTGTTTGTTGCTCTCAATGGGCTACCTTTATCTGCAGGCACCAATTTATGTCGCCGATGCCTTGGTTGAAGTGGTCGATTTAGTTATGCCGGAGCGGGCTGGTGTGGGCTTTGTTGATAATACCTCACTTTTGGCTTCTGCAAGAGATCTCCTTTTTGCTCGAGCGACACTCATTCCTGTCATCGACAAATTAAACTTATCGGTTGAGGTCGAGCCGCAAGTCTCATGGTTGCAGCGATTAACGCCCTTTTCTGACAAGGAGCAGCCCTTGGCTTTGGTCTCTCTACTAAAAGTGCCTGAAGCCTATTTAAATCAGCCGCTTACTTTAGTCATTGAGAACCCAAAGCTTGGTGAGTATTCTTTGTATGATTCGAAAGAGAGACAAATTCTTACAGGCAAAGTGGGCCAAGTAAGTCACAATCAAGGATTTTCAATTTTTCTCAGTGAATTATCCGGCGAGAGTCTTCAGCGCTTTAGGATTAAAAAACGTCCTCAAGAAGACGTTTTAGCAAGTTTGCGAGACAATTTAAGCAGTGAGTATCGCTCTTACCCCGTGATCTTAAGGCTAAACTATCAAGAAGCATCACAGACAAAAGCTCTCTCAGTGCTGCAAGCAATTATTGACTCATATGCTCGGAATGAAAAAGCATTCTATGCTAAAAAAGAAAAAAACACAGAAACGTTTTTACAATTACAGTTGCCAAAACAGGAAGCAGGCTTAATTAAACACCAAGAAGTGCTCAGTCAAGAAAAACAAAAGCAGGGCATTGCCAATCTTTCTTTTCAAACTGAGACCTTATTAAAATCACAAATCTTGCTTGAAAAACAATTAAAAGAGCTTGCCTTAAAAGAGCAACGCTTATTGAGAGAGTACACCAGTGAACACCCTGCCTACCTTGCCCTGCGTGATACAAAGAAAATACTTTTGGCTGAGCGCAAGCAACTTATCAAAAAAATAAGAGCCATTCCAGATCTTGAGAAAACGCTGCTGGATAAAGAGCGGTTGCTGCAATTAGAACAAGCCCAGATGGATCAATTAAAAGTCAGCCGTGAGTTGCTTAGGTTTTCAGGGCTCTCTTATAAAGCACCTGTTAAAACCTTAGATCCTCCAGAGATTGGACGGGTTACCCAAAAAAAGAGCGTGCTTACAGTCGCCTTTGAAGGGCTAGTTACAGGATTAACTTTAGGCTTTTTACTCATCTGGTTACGTCGTACTTTCTTTACGGGGGTTAAGACACCTGAAGAGGTTGAATCTTTAGGGCTTGCGGTGCTTGCCAACATTCCCCTGGCAGCAAAGCAAAGAGAGGAGGTTTCCTCTAAAAGTGTCAGTCAAGTGGCGTTACTTGCTGAATCAGCCCCTAATGATTTAAGCATTGAGGCTCTTAGGAGTTTGCGATCTGGTTTGCCATTTCTTATCAGGGATAACAACAAGATCATTGTCGTCACAGGACCGGCACCAGGAGTGGGAAAGAGTTTTGTCTCTACTAATTTAGCAGCCCTTCTGGCTAAAAATGGGCCGGCAAAGGTGTTACTGATTGATGCCGATCTCAGAAAGGGAACGGTTGAGCATTACTTCTCAAAACACTCAAGCAAAGGATTGTCTGAGTATCTATTGGGGGCAAGACTTAAAGAGGTTGTACAAGAAAGTCATCTGCCTGGCTTGAGCCTTATCTCTCAAGGTAAGGGTACGGAAAAGTCTTCCGAGCGTTTGATGAACCCAAGGCTTAATACACTAATTGCCTGGGCAAAGTCCGAATTTGATTGGGTTATCATTGATTCGCCTCCGATTATTGCCATCACTGATGCTTCTCTCCTTAGCCGAATGGCTGGTGCTACTTTCTTAGTTGCCCGCTATGCCAAGACACGGCCTCAAGAGCTTGAGCTCTCATGCCAACGTCTCAAACTAGCTGGCTGCAAAGTCAATGGGGTGGTCTTAAATGGCGTTGAAAATCGCTAGATCTCGCCTCTGGATTTCCTGTTTAACTTGCCTTTAAACGGGCTTTGAGATATAAAACCATCAATGTTTTACGAACGTGATTGGAATGCAGAAGAAGCTTAAGGATAACAATCAATTAAGGCACATTGCCATCATCATGGACGGCAATGGTCGTTGGGCAAAGTCTCGGGGTCAAATGAGAATCGAGGGCCATCGACAAGGGGTAAATGCAACGTATAACATTGTTCGATACGCTGGTGAGCAGGGCCTTAACTGTTTAAGTCTTTTTGCTTTTAGCAGTGAAAACTGGACTCGGCCCAAAACAGAAGTATCCTTTTTGTTCAGTTTGTTTGTCAAGACGCTCAATAAATACATCAATGAATTTCATGAAAACAATATAAAGTTGGTCTTTAGTGGAGAGCGTTCAGCCCTTCCTAAAAAGTTGTATGCAACCTTAGAGGAAGCTGAAAAGCTAACCTATGATAATTCTGGCATGATTTTAAACATTGCCTTTAATTATGGTGGCCGCTGGGACATTACTCAAGCCGCTAAAAAAATGACCGAGGCTTGTCTTGCCAACCAACATGCCGTCGGTGAGATTAGTGAAGACCTACTTGCAAGTTATCTCGATAAACCAAGCCTTCCTGATCCCGATTTATTAATTCGCACCAGTGGCGAGCATCGGATCAGCAACTTTTTCCTATGGCAAGCGGCCTACAGCGAGCTTTATTTCACCGACGTCCTATGGCCAGATTTCAGCACTGATGAATTTGATAAAGCCATCGACTGGTACCTCACTCGCGATCGCCGCTACGGTGGATTAAATACAGATACGAGATGCTAGAGGCGAGATACGAGCTACAAGCCCAGCAGGGCTTGACACCTTGAAAAATTTTCAAAGAAAATTTGGCTAGCATCTAGCATCTAGCATCTAGCATCTAGCATCTAGCATCTAGCATCTGCACCTCCGGTGCATAGTCTATACTGTTTCTTATGCGGGCAATTTTTTTAATGTTGAATGAGGAACGTAAAGCGAAGTGATATGAAGACCTTTGTTGATCCACTGCTTTGGTTTTTAATTGCACAGGCGGTACTGCTCTTTTGTTTTTGGCGGTCAGAGCTTGCAGCCGCGTGTCAGGGCCTACTCATTTTAAGCATCATCACGGGGGCGATATTTATTGCTTCCCTACCAATTTGCAGTTTCTTTTTAAGGCAAACACTGCTCTTACCCTTTCCGAAAGATGAGTTTAAACCAGAGTACATTTGGGTGCTCTCTGGTGGTTATGTCTATGGGAAAAAGCCGCAGTATGATTTGCTAAATGGTAGTACCTACCAGCGAGTGATCACAGGCATTCGTCAAAAAGGGCGCTTTCCGCAAGCAAAATTAGTGTTTGCTGGCGGATCTTATGATAAAGATCCAAAAGTTTCTGCCAGAATGAGTGAGCTAATGAAAGCGCTGGCTCTGCGAGAGGGGGTAGCCGAAGAAGACATTATTTTAGAGCCTCGTTCTCGAAACACTCGAGAGCACCCCCTTGAAGCCTTAAAGCTTGCTGGCATTTCTAAAGACTCAAAGATAATGGTGGTCTCAACCGACAGTCATCTTAGGCGCGCAAAACAAGAGTTTCAGCGCTACTTTAATCATGCCGAATATCACCCAGCACAACATAGAAAGTTGATTCTAGATTGGCGAGCCTTCGTACCCAGCACCGGTGCCCTGATGGTCAGCACAGTCTGCCTAAGAGAATGGGTTGGCATTCTTTGGTACAAAGCTGTCGCAATGAAAGACTCAAGTGATAAATACAGTAAATAGTAAATGGTTGCCACAACTTAGGCGGTTTCACACATTCACCATTAACTATTCACTATTTACAGTGTTTATTCTATTCACCTGTAACTAAAACAACCCCCGCTCTTTAAGCTCCGTAATAATGAGATCAGCGGCCGCCTCTGCTGAAACTTCTTCAGTATCAATCACAATTTCAGCCTTCTCTGGCTCTTCATAAGGGCTATCAATGCCGGTGAAATTTTTTATTTCACCTTGTCGAGCTTTTTTATAAAGGCCTTTGGGATCACGCGCTTCTGCCGCCTCAGTGCTGACATTAACGTGCACTTCTAAGAAATTCTCATCTCCTATTAATTCTCTTGCCATTTGCCGCTCTGCCTTGAAAGGCGAAATAAAGGAGACGATGGTAATAAGGCCTGCATTTAACATGAGTTTTGAGACTTCAGCAATACGACGAATGTTTTCAGCTCGGTCACTCTCACTAAAGCCTAAGTCTTTGTTGAGACCATGGCGTACATTATCCCCATCGAGGATGGTAGTATGAATTTTTCCTTCATTTAGCTTGGTCTCAACCAGATTGGCAATGGTTGATTTACCCGCACCCGATAAGCCTGTTAACCAAATGACGGTGCCCTTATGATCTTTTATCGCTTCTCGCTCGGATCTGCCTACTTGAAAGTGATGCTTATAGACATGACCGCTGCGCCTTAGCGCAAAATCAATAAAGCCACAGGCAACGGTTTGAAAGTTAATCCGATCGATTAAGATAAAACCGCCTAGGACTTGATTCTCACCATAGGGCTTAAAGGCCAGGGGTTTGTTAATCGAAAGCTCCGTCACCCCAAATTCATTTAAGCAAAGTTTATTTGCCGCTTTTTCTTCCAGAGTATTAATATCAATGGCGTGCTTTAATTTGCTAATGGTTGCAATCGCACTTTGCGTGCCTAGTTTGATTAAGTATTGGCGCGAATTAACCATCGGTGCCTCACTCATCCAAACCAGCGTTGTCTGAAATTGATTAGCGCACTCCAGAGGACTCGTTTTTTTACAAATAACATCTCCCCGAGAGAGATCGCATTCATCCTCTAAGGTGATGGTCACCGCCTCATTTTTTTTAGCAGACTTAAGTTCACCATCGAAGGTGCTAATGCTCTTGATGGTACTTAGTTGATTAGAGGGCAGTAGGCGTACGTTATCACCTTTTGATATTTCACCACTGCTGATGGTGCCGGAAAAACCTCGAAAAGTGTCATCAGGACGATTGACCCATTGTACGCAAAAGGAAAAATCTTGCTGTACTTTTTCAGTCACCGAGAGGGTCTCTAGGGCTTCGAGTACTGATTTTCCTTGATACCAGGGTGTCTGAGGAGAGGGGCTGCTGATGTTATCACCATTAAGGGCTGAGACGGGAATGATGGTGATTTTTTCAAAGCTTAGTTTCTCAGCGAAGTCTAAATAATCGAGTGAGATTTGATTAAATATCGACTCTTTATAGTCCAGCAGATCAATTTTGTTAACTGCAATAATTACCTCTTTAATGCCAAGTTGTGAGGCGATGAAACTGTGGCGCTTTGTTTGTGGCAGTAGGCCAAGGCGAGCATCAATCATGATAATCGCAGCCTCACAGTTTGAAGCGCCTGTGACCATGTTTCGAGTGTATTGCTCATGCCCTGGTGTGTCGGCAACAATAAATGAGCGGCATTTGCTTGAGAAATAACGATAGGCAACATCAATGGTAATGCCTTGTTCGCGCTCACTCGATAAGCCATCGACCAGCAGCGAAAAATCAAGCTTGTCGCCTGCATTGCCAAAACGCTCACTGTCGCGTTTTAAATTTTCTAATTCATTATCAAAGACGGCATCACATTCAAAAAGAAGCCTGCCAATCAAGGTAGACTTACCATCATCGACCGAACCACAAGTCAAAAACCGCAACAACGACTTCTGCCCTTCGTTCCCTTGAGCCTTGTGCCTTGTACCTTGTATCTGTTGTTCTTCTAGCATCTCGTCTCTCCTAACTAACAACCCCTACGCCCGATATCTTAACTAATGCCCCTACGTCCCTCGGCTTGTCCGAGGGACCCAGGCTATTCTTTACTATGGATTCCGCGGACAAGCCGCGGAACGTAGAATAGGGGGCTGTCCGCGAACGTAGGGTAGGGGGGTAGTATCTTGTGTTTAGAAGTACCCTTCTTCTTTTTTCTTTTCCATCGAGGCACTGGCGTCAAAATCAATTAATCGCCCCTGCCGCTCGGAAAACTTACTTTGCCTTAACTCATCAATGACCTTGGTAAGCGAGTCAGCATTCGATAATATGGCGCCAGTTAAGGGGTAGCAGCCGAGTGTTCTAAAGCGAACCATTCGCTCCTCTACCTTCTCATCAGGCTCTAAAGGCATGCGATCATCATCGACCATAATCAAGGTGCCGCTACGCTTAACCACTGGGCGCATCGCAGCATAATAGAGAGGAACAAGCTCAATGCTTTCATAAAGGCAGTATTGCCAAACATCAAATTCAGTCCAATTAGACATTGGAAAGACACGAAAGCTCTCACCCTTTTTCTTTTTGGTATTATAGAGTGACCAGAGCTCCGGTCGTTGTCCCTTGGGATCCCAGCGATGATCTTTCGAGCGAAATGAAAAGACGCGCTCTTTTGCCCGAGACTTTTCCTCATCTCGGCGAGCTCCCCCAATGGCTACATCAAACTTATAGTGATTAAGCGCTTGCTTTAGCGCTTCTGTTTTCATGATGGTGGTATGAATCTCAGAGCCATGTGAAAAGGGACCGATGTTGTCTTTGAGTCCGTCAGGGTTGGTGTGCGTAATCAGTTTAAAGCCCATCTCCCGAGCCATCCGATCTCGAAAGTCAATCATTTCTTTAAACTTCCAAGTGGTATCGATGTGTAGGACTGGAAACGGAATGGGAGAAGGGTAAAACGCTTTTCTAGCAAGATGGAGTAAAACAGAACTATCCTTGCCAATTGAGTAGAGCATGACAGGTTTTTCCGCATCATGCATCAGTTCACGAAAAATAAAAATACTCTCAGCTTCCAGCTGCTTTAAATGCGTCGGTAACATCCATATAAGTCCAGGTCTATTTTGGGCTCATACTACAATAGCAAGATCCAAGATCCAAGTCGAAGAAAGTAAATTGTGAATGGTAAATAGTAAATGGTTGCCACAACTGAGGCGGTTTCACACATTCACCATTCACCATTCACCATTCACTATTGACTATTTACAGTGTTTATTCCATTAACCTTGCATCTAACATCTAGCTTTTCTTCTTGCATCAACTGTTCAACTTTATCAGTTTTTTCCCATGGAACATTTTTGTTGCCAAAGTGACCGTATGCGGCTGTTTGACTGTAGATGGGTCGCTTTAAATCAAGCATCTCAATAATGCCTTGTGGGGTTAAATCAAAATGCTCTTTGACTAACTGTTCGATTTTTGCCAAGGAAATGGTATTGCTGCCAAAGGTCTCAATGTTAATCGACGTGGGCTCACTTACTCCAATTGCATAGGAGACCTGAATCTCACAACGAGCAGCAAGGCCACTGGCAACAATGTTTTTAGCAACATAGCGGCAAGCATAAGCAGCAGAACGGTCAACTTTGCTTGGATCTTTGCCAGAAAAACACCCGCCACCGTGGCGAGCCATGCCGCCATAAGTATCGACAATGATTTTTCGACCTGTTAAGCCACAGTCACCTTGCGGCCCACCAATGACAAAACGCCCGGTTGGATTAATGAAAAATCGAGTACTTTTATGAAGTAAGTGTGCAGGGATGCAAGGCTTGATAATCTCTTCAATCACCGCACTTTTTAAGTCTTCTTGCGAAACATCAGGTGCGTGCTGAGTTGAGAGTACAATGGTATCAATGAGTTCAGGCTTACCATTTTCATAGCGCATGGTGACTTGACTCTTAGCATCTGGTCTGAGCCACGGAAGAACCTTATTTTTCCGAACCTCTGCTTGTTTCTTAACAAGCTTGTGCGCATAGCTAATGGGGGATGGCATATACTCAGGCGTCTCATTTGTGGCATAACCAAACATCATCCCCTGATCACCTGCACCAAGCGCTTTATTCGTGGCGGTGTCTACCCCTTTAGCAATGTCAGGAGATTGTTTGCCAATGGCTGTGAGTACAGCACAAGTTTGCCAGTCAAAGCCTTTTTGAGAATCATCATAACCGATTTCTTTGACAACGTTGCGCGCTAAATCTTCAATGTCCACGGTTGCAGAGCTGGTGATTTCACCGCCAACCATCACCATGCCTGTTTTCACAAAGGTCTCGCAAGCAACCCGAGCGTCCTTATCTTGAATTAAGTAGGCATCAAGCACTGCATCTGAGATGAGATCAGCAATCTTATCCGGATGCCCTTCAGAAACCGATTCCGAGGTAAAAAGTCCATTGTCCATTGTAAACGACCTTGTTAGTACAAAATGAAAATGACTATAACAATCACCTCTAGCAAATTAAAGATTTTTTCCATGCAAATGCATGATCATCTAAGACCCAAGTTAAGAAGCTGCAAATGGTAAATAGTTATAAATACAGTAAATAGTGAATGGTCAATAGTAAATGGTTAAAAAACAGCAAGTGGTAAATAGGCAATAGTAAATAGCTAACACACCTTCGGTGGATTCACATAATCACTATTCACTATTCACTATTCACTATTCACTATTAACAATTTACTATTTACGGTATTTGCTCCATTAATAATTTACTCTTTCCTGGTATCTATATTGTTTCCCACTCATAGCCTTCGATGTTTTTTGTCTCATCACCGAAGCAAAAGCCAAGGAGATAAGTAGGCTTGTTTAGAGCTTGGTATTTTTCAGCATACTTACGTTCTTTTATTTGCTCGATGGCATCAGAAGCTGAGCCGTATTTCTTAAGCTTGAATTCAACGATTAAAATCTTATCCGGCATGATCATGGTTAAATCAATGCAACCAATATTGGTAGTGTCTTTTGCTCGCAAGTCATAACCGAGGGCTGCAAAGGAGCTGTAGATAATACTTGAATAAAACCCTTCATACTGACCAATGGTGTTGTTGCGATACCAATCGTGGGGAATGCTTGCAAAGTGAGCATTAAAAATGGTTTCAAGTGACTCCAGGTTGTCGCTGTTTAGGGCATCACTTAGGGAGGCCAGAGTGTGGTTCCTTACTTCTGTGCTGCTCCCTAGCTGCATTAGGTGAGAGTTGATGCTTGCTTGAACTTCAAGGTTTGGATAAGTCAGCACGAAGCCATACTGTGTGCCAATGGTTCTAAGCTCTTTCACGGTTAAGTAACCTGTTTGAAATAAGAGAGTTTCAATTGGAATAACATCAACGTCAAAAGAAGAGAGACTCTCTTCACTTGCGGTTAAGGCCTCTAGCCTAGGAATGAAATAGTTCTTCTTTTCTATAAGCTTAATTAAGAAATTTGGCGTTGCTGTCTCAAACCAGTAATGTCTGTATTGGTAATTGTTTGCACAAAAAAGCAGTAGGTCAAAAGGATTGTAGACTTTTTGGCTTTCCTGCCCTGCGAAATTATAGCCGTTGTACCAACGTTTTAGTTTTGCAAGGTCTACTTTGCCATCACTAATATAGTCCGCAAAACTCTCTTCAACTTCACTTTGGGTGTAGCCACAAATATCAGCGTACTGCTGAGATAAACTAATGTCGTTTAAAATGTTCAGCCCACTAAAGAGACTGACTTTACTAAACTTAGAGACTCCTGTTAGAAAAACAAACCTAAGTTTACTATCTTTTTCTTTTATAACACTGTAGAAATTCATAAGCCCTTCACGTACTTCCAAGGCTATAGACTCGTTGGTGATGTTATCTAAAATGGGCTTATCATACTCATCAATCAAAATAACCACAGACTTATTGTGTTTTTTTTGGACTTCATCGATTAGAACTTTAAAGAGATCTCTAGGGTTTTGAGGGACTGTGCTACAGTTTAGCTAATCAAAAAGATCATATTTTTTCCAAAATGAAACGTTGGCAACAAAAATTACAAAACTACTCCAAAGCATTGGCTCAATTAAATAAATTCTTAGAAAAAAGGAACTAAACGAGCTTGAAGAGCAGGGTTTGATTCAAGCATTTGAGTATACTCATGAGCTTGCTTGGAAAACGCAAAAATCATTTTTAGAGTCAAGAGGCGATTTTAGAGTTGGCTCTGACATTGACTTAACCATCCATTTGAAACCTAAAGCAAAGCCATCAATTCGCCTATTAAGTGAAATAAGTGTAGCAGTTGATGATTTAGATATAATTTACACTTTTGATCTATCTTTCTTCCAGTAGACTAAAAATGAAGCGCTAAGAAATGAAATAAGTCATAAAGGAATTCAGTTTTATCCATAAAAATATGGAAAAACCGTCAATGGTAAATAGTAAATGGTGAAAGGAAGGCGGGTCACAAGGCTCATTGGAACTTGATACCTTGAAAAATTTTCAAAGAAAATTTGGTTATCATCTAAAAAGAAAGCCCAAAATCGCAAACGCTAATTGCGTTTTTGCCGCTAAAGAGCAATTAGCGTTTGCGTTTTGATAGAATTTGGTACGATTACACCCAGTTTTACCTCAAAACTTATGTAAATCCGAAACACAACTTCCGATTTACATAAAAAAACCTTAGAGTAGTTTCAAAGTCCACGCCTTTGTGGGTTGCTCGCATCTCGCCTCTAGCATCTAGGCCCCATTTTTGGTTAATTTTTCCCTTACTTTAGTAATCTTTAACCGAGATTTTTCCATTAACTATTCACAATTTACTATTTACTGCTTTTACCATTTACTTAAACAATCAAAGTAGTTATAGTCACTCGCAATACATGAGTATTTATCCCAGAGCTTAGTATAAGCTTTAGGTCAAGGATTGAAAAAATCTTAGCGAAGGAGTTTAGAAAAACTAAATGCCTGAGTGAAGATTTTTTTAAAACGCAGAGATCAAGCTTGTAGTAAGCTCTAGATGTGACAGTGGAGTTGTTAGTTGTATACACACAAGGACTGTTTTCCTTTTTGTTATCCAAACCTAATTTAATCTCTAATTCGCCAAGAATCGCGAAGACCTGTCGCTGTGCAAAAAATAGTTACGAGATACGAGATACGAGATACGAGATACAAGATACAAGGCCCTTTGGGACTTGATACCTTAAAAAATTGTCAAAGGAAATTTGGTTAGCATCTAGCATCTAGCATCTAATTTCGGTGTTTGGAAAGCCCAAAATAAATCCAAGGGCGGTAGCGTGGGTAAAACAGTTACAAGATCCAAGTCTCAAGTTACAAGTTTAAACAAAGCAATACTCTCGGTTACGCTTTGAGGTAGAGTTAAGTTAAGGTTATGTGCGAAGCACATGGGGTTTGTGCTTAAAAACAGTTGACACTAACTCCCTCCAATTTTACGTTCCGCGGCCTGTTCACGGAATCCATGGTTAAGAATTGTCTGGGTCCCTCGGACAAGCCGTGGGACGTAGGGCTTGTTGGTTACAAGTTTCAAGTTTAAAAACAAGCCAAAACCATTTACAATTACCCATTTGCTCTTAACTTAAATTTATGCGTCTAACTAGTGACGAAGTCAAAGTACTTCGAGACTCTTTAATAAGTCAATTGAAATGGCTGGAACACTCGTTTTCTGAAGTACAGAAAGTGGGATTGAAAGAAGATTACTCTATCAAGGAATATGATTCTTTTGAAAACTTATTAAGTCGATACGCGAGGACGGTAGACTTTCTTGTTCGTAAAGTGTTTCGAAGTATTGATGAATTTGAACTGGAGAATCAAGGAACCTTGATTGATACCGTTAATAGAGCTCACAAGCGAGGCTTGTTTGAGAACGTAGAGGATGTTCGTAGTCTAAAAGACCTAAGAAATGATATTGCTCACGAGTATATGGATGATGAGTTACAACAGTTTTTTGATGAGCTACTAACCTGGACTCCCAAACTCATTGAAATCACAAATGCGACTCTTAAATACATTGAGCAGCAAGTAAATAATAATTAGATACGAGATACGAGATACGAGATACGAGATACGAGATACGAGATACAAAAATAAA
>JASBUC010000062.1 GCA_030148065.1 Legionellaceae bacterium
CTCACCTCCCAAAATAGCCCGTTTATTCATCAATTACTGCAAGTAAGTCAGCAATTTTCTAATGCACAAACACCGCTTGCTCGAACCTTTCCTGCCTGGGTAAGCCTATTAAGCGGCCTCTACCCTTCGCATCATCAAATGCGATTTAATCTCATGCATCCCTCTCTAGAACCGCAAGTCGCTTATTTGCCAGAAGCTCTAAAAAAAGCGGGATACCAAACTTTTTTTGCAACGGATGAAAGACGTTTTAATTCAATTGATAAGCTTTTTGGCTTTGATGAGATCATTGGACCCAAATCAGATGCTTTTGACTTCATGTTAACAAATTTTGATGATTATCCTCTCTCAAATCTCTTCTTGCTATTGCCTGGGAGTTCTTATTTATTTCCTTATCGCCACTTAAATCGAGCTCATTGGCAGTTTTACGCTCCAGAACAATTTGATAAGACTCTGATTAAGTCCTTACAAAAAAGCAGCAAGCCCTTCTTTCTCGCAGTACACTATACCTTAACACATTGGCCCTATCGCTACCGAGACAGTGACCTTAAGCCTAAAGTAAGCAATGAGATAGAAAAGCAACACTTTATCTATAAACAAGCCTTAAATAAGATTGATGAAGAGCTTCACTCTCTAATTAAGTACTTAAAGACCTTAAAACCGGTTCCTCTAATTGTACTTATTTCTGATCATGGTGAGACCCTACTTGAAGAAAACTCTCAAGCCATAAAGCCCGCCCTCTATCAAGAAGTAAACAAAAGCCCCCTATTAGAGCATTTAGAAAGAACATCAATGTTTGACATTGGCAAGAGCCTTGGGCATGGCTCAGATTTACTAAGTCCTAAACAGTCTAAAATTTTGATGGCCTTCATAGATCTAGAAGCCCCTGATAAGAAAGGCAAAACACACTCACAAGAAGTGAGTTTAATTGATCTAAAAAAAACGCTCGAAGCCATGCTTGATTTACCAGTTAGTCATAATGACGGGGAAAATCTTTATCCATTAATGCAGGGAAAAATCCAAGAGTTAGCACCAAGAGCAATGTTCTTTGAAACAGGTCTTACCAACCTCCCTTTAACAAAATCTCTAGAGCTTGATCTCCCCTCAATCAGCAGAATCAGCAACCGGTATTTTGAAATTTCTAATAAGGATGCGACGGTTCATCTTAAAAAAAACAAACTCAGAGAGTTGTTACTTGAGAAGCAATATGCAATGAAAGAAAACAATATACTCTATGTGCTCTATAAAGGCCAAATCTGCTATTTTCCTATTACCATCGATCTAGAGACATTAAAATGGACTGACACAAGAACCAGCACCTTTGCTGAAAAAAAGCACGCAATGCGAGCCTTTGTTAATCTGTTAGAGTACATTAACCAACCTGCTCACTTAATAGATCCGCAACAAATTTGTAGTTAAAGCCAGCATCCAGTATTATAAACGATACAAAATTCCTGAGATCATTAAGAAATGAGTGATGAAAAGCACATTCTGATTGTGGATGACGATGATGAAATACTAGAGCTTTTGGCCACCACTTTAAGCCAATATGGCTTTAATACAATGAAGGCATGCAATGGCACTGAAATGATGAGCGCCATTTTGCAACAAACCCCTGATCTAATCATTCTTGATTTAATGATGCCAGGAGATAATGGTTTAACACTCTGTAAAAATTTAAAAGGGCAATACCCAATTCTAATGCTAACCGCCATGGGCGAGGAAACCGACCGAATTATTGGGCTTGAAGTGGGTGCTGATGATTATTTGGGCAAACCTTTTAATCCTCGAGAACTGGTTGCCAGAATCAATGCCATCCTTAGACGAACCTCGGCAAGCACGGTGCTAACCGAATCAAAGGAACAAGAAGAATTAAGCTTTGCTGACTGGACTTTAAACATTCGAAGCCGCCGCTTATTTTCTAGTGATGGCGTTGAGGTTAGCCTAAGCACTGGAGAATATGATTTACTACTGACGTTTATTCAAAGGCCTCAAGAAGTGCTCAGTCGTGAAGAACTACTAGAGACCAGTAAGAACCGTTCACTTGCCCCATTTGATCGCAGCATCGATGTGCAAATTAGCAGACTTAGACAAAAGGTTGAACCCAATCCCAAAAAACCCACTTTAATTAAAACAGTACGCGGTGGAGGCTATATTTTCACAGCAAGTGTCTCTAAAGATGATTAAGCACCTTAATAAGATCATTAGCGCCTGTCTTATCCTTTTTATCTTCCAGTTAATCTATGTCTTTGTGTACTTAAACGTCCACAAACATAATTTCATCAAACATTATCATGAAGCCATCGTTCAAGAAATTACCAACCTAACCCAAGTTGCAAAAAGCACTGATGCTGCTGAATTAGAAGACATGGTTCACTCCTTTCAAAATAAACGAATTAATCTAAGTCTTAGTAGGCAACCTCTTTCAGAGCCTATTTCTTTGCCATACAGTTATAAGCATTTAAATGAGGTCGTGACCAAACATCATGATTTAATTTTTTTATCCTTTGCGCTGCCCAACAAACAATGGCTGAATGTTCAAGCAAACTTAACAGCCAGCCCCCCGATTTGGCCACACATTGTAACCTTATTAATTGAAATGTTTTTTGCAATGACCTTGCTTTTCTATGCTTGGTCTATTAACCGCTTTGTGCGCCCACTAAAACGTTTCCAACTAGCAGCAACCAGGTTAGGCGTTAACCTAAACGCGACGCCTCTCGATGAGTTTAAAGGGCCGTCGATTATTAGAGAAACAGCCCATGCAATGAACATCATGCAAAAAAGAATTAAAGATCTATTAAGTGATAGAACCTTAATGATTGCTGCGATGTCTCACGACCTACGAACCCCCATTACCCGTATGAGCCTTAGGCTTCAGCTTCTAGAAGACAGTGACTTTAAACAAAAAACCTTGAATGATTTACAAGAAATGAGTGCCTTAATTTCCGAAGTATTGGTTTTTTCTAGAAATGAAAGCACCATAGAAGAGAGTCGAAAATTTGAAATAAACGCCTTTATAGAGACGCTCTGTAGTTCATTGCAAGATTTAGACTTCAAGGTTCAGTTCCTTAGAGCCCCCAGAACGATCAACCTAGCCATTAAAGAAGTCACTCTAAAACGAGCACTTAATAATATTATTCAAAATGCCTGCAAATATGGCACCGAGGCCACCGTTTCAATTAGAGAGACCGATCTAGATGTTTTAATCATCATTGAAGACAAAGGTGACGGCATTGCGGAAGAAGAAATCACTCAAGTTTTTTCACCTTTCTATCGTGTTGAAAAATCACGAAACAGAAAGATTTCAGGAACAGGACTTGGGCTTGCCATTAGCCGAAGTGCCATTAATGCCCATCATGGCGACATCAAGCTTGAAAACATGAAACCAAGAGGTTTACGAGTTACCGTAAACCTCCCTAAAAAAACTACCAAAGCCTCATAAATTCATCAACTGAACTCTCTGAGAACCTTTGCTGATCGGCGCACAAAGCAATGATTTGACGGCACTGCTCTGAATTGTAATGAGTGGCAAGGTTACGTTCAAACTTATCCTTTAGAACTTTCATACCCTCTTCACGGCGACGTCGATGACCAATTGGGTATTCAATTTCAACTCGCTCACTGTGACTGCCATCTTTGTAGAAAATTTGCATTGCATTTGCAATCGAGCGTTTCGATGGATCATGATAATCCTCACTGTAGCGCTTGTCCTCTTTCACCACCATCTTAGCGCGCAGTGCATCGATTCTTGCATCGTTTGCCATCTCATCTTCGTAATGCTCGGCTTTTAGAGTGCCAAAGAGTAAACCAATCGCCACCATGTACTGCAAGCAATGATCGCGATCAGCAGGATTATGGAGCTCACCCTCTTTGCTAATAATGCGAATGGCAGACTCATGGGTGGTAAGCTCAATTCGCTCAACGTCATCAAATCTTGCCATCATCTCTTCATGTAAAAACACCGCACACTCAACGGCTGTTTGTGCATGAAACTCTGCTGGAAACGACAGCTTGAATAAAACATTTTCCATGACGTAAGAGCCAAACTCTCGCTGAAATTCAAACCTTTTACCTTTGAATAACACATCATAAAAGCCCCATGTTTTAGCGCTTAAGCAGCTTGGGTAACCCATTTCACCTTTTAAGGTAATTAATGACAACTCCACGGCTCGTCGAGTAGCATCACCAGCCGCCCACGATTTTCTTGAGCCAGCATTCGGCGCATGCCGATACGTTCTAAGGCTCTGACCATCCACAAAGGCCTGAGACAAGGCTCTAAGTACGGCATCACGATCACCACCGAGAAGCTTTGTAACAACGGCAATTGAGGCAACTTTCACTAAGATGACATGATCTAAACCAACTCGATTAAAG
This sequence comes from Legionellaceae bacterium, assembly GCA_030148065.1. GTDB lineage: Bacteria > Pseudomonadota > Gammaproteobacteria > Legionellales > Legionellaceae > JASBUC01. The sequence goes on from JASBUC010000062.1 coordinate 4,372, forward strand.
CTGTTTAGCAAAGCCAACCCACCTTGAATCTCATGTGCTTTAATCATGGCCGTTAACACATCCTTCATTAGAAGAGGTGCTTTACCACTTTTAATGTTTTGCCGAGTAACATAATCACACACAGCAAGAATGGCACCTAAATTGTCCGAAGGGTGTCCCCACTCTGCAGCAAGCCATGTGTCATTAAAGTCCAACCAGCGAACCATCGTCCCAATATTGAAAGCCGCCTGCACCGGGCAAAGCTCATAGGGAAGGCCTGGCACTCGTGCCCCATTTTCTAAAACGTTACCAGGGACCGTAGGCCCTAACATTTTTTTACACGCATCAAACTGAAGCGCTAAAATGCCGCAACCTAAGGTATCCATCAAACAAAAACGCGCCGTTTGATACGCTTCCTCACTTAAAGGGCTCTCATCAAATACATAATCTGCAATTTTTTGTAACTCCTGATCAAAATCAGGCTTCACATTACTCTCAACCGTCAAACTCATGGTGCAATACTCCTAATAATTAGCGGTTATCAATTTCAACAAAGGACCGTTCATTGGGACCTATGTATTCAGCACTGGGGCGTATTAAGCGATTATTCGCTCGCTGCTCAAAAATGTGGGCGGCCCAGCCTGTTATTCGTGAGAAGACAAAAATAGGCGTGAACATATCGGTTGGAATGTCACAAAAATGATAGGCGCTGGCGCTGTAGAAATCTAAGTTTGGAAACAGTTTCTTCTCATCCCACATCACTTTTTCAATGCATTCAGACACGGGGTATAAAATGTCATCTCCGACTTCTGCAGCCAATTTCTTCGCCCAGGATTTAATAATGTCAGATCGTGGATCGCAGGTTTTATAAACCCGATGGCCAAACCCCATTATTTTCTCGCGACGCTCTAGCATCTCTCTAAGTTCTGCATCTGCCTGAGAGACAGAATCAAAGCGCTCAATTAATTCCATCGCCGCCTCATTGGCACCGCCATGCAGCGGCCCGCGCAAAGTACCAATGGCACTGCAAATACAAGAATAAAAATCAGATAAGGTTGCTGCTGTGACTCTGGCTGCAAAGGTCGAAGCGTTAAACTCATGTTCTGCGTATAAAATTAGAGACACATCCATCATTTTCTTTTGCATCACAGACGGTGATTTTTGATGCAGTAGTGATAAAAAGTAACCGCCAACGGTTGGCTCATCACTTCTTGTCTCAATCCTAATGCCTTTTTGTTGATAGTGGTACCAATAACAAAGCATGGCTGGTAACAGCGCAATTAAACGAAGACAGATGTCTTGCTGTTTTGAAACATCACTTTCAGGTTCCACACACCCAAGAGCAGACACACCCGTGCGAAGAACGTCCATAGGGTGGGACTCTTCAGGGAGTTGCTCCAGACACAATTTGACATTTTCTGGTAACTTTCGAAGTGAAATAAGCGCTGTTTTAAACTCATCTAACTGAGATTGATTGGGTAATGCGCCATTTAGTAAAAGGTAGGCAACTTCCTCAAAACTTGCTTTGTCTGCTAACACTGAAATGTCATAGCCTCGGTAAGTCAAACCAACACCTTCTTTGCCAACGGTTGCTATGGCTGATTGACCGGCAACCATGCCTTCTAAACCTGCTTTTGGATTACTCATTTTGTGTTATTCTCCCTTATTTAATGTATCGATTACTTGTTCATACTGGTGATATCCTAGACACTGATAAAGCTCATCGCGAGATTGCATTTTATCAACAAGGCTCTCTTGGCAACCTTGCTCTCGAATGGTTTGATAACCTTTAACAGCACTCTGACTCATCATTCTAAAAATGCTCAGTGGGTATAGAACGATGGCCACCCCAACCTCTTTTAACTGACTAACACTAAACAAAGGTGTTTTGCCAAACTCGGTGATGTTTGCAAGTATTGGTACTGAGCACTGACGGCTTATTGCTTGATATTGTTCAAGGGTGGTCACAGCCTCTGGAAAAATCATCTCAGCACCGGCTTCAGTAAAGGCGCCGATTCTATCTATGACAGCGTTGAGTCCTTCCTGGGCCAAAGCATCCGTTCTTGCCATAATCGCAATGTCCTTACCCGCTTTAGCATCCACACAGGCTTTAATTCTATCGAGCATTTCAGACAATGGCACGATGGCTTTATTCGGGCGATGGCCGCAGCGTTTGGCTTGTACTTGATCTTCAATGTGCACCGCTGAGGCGCCGGCTTTTGCCATTTCTTTCACGGTTCTAGCAATGTTGAGCGCATGCCCCCAGCCAGTATCAATATCTACTAATAGCGGTAATGAACTTGCTGCGGTAATTCTTCGAACATCTTCTAGTACATCATTTAGGTTGGTCATGCCGAGATCTGGAATACCAAATGAGGCGTTGGCAACCCCGGCACCTGAAAGATACAAAGCCTTAAAACCCGCTTGCTCAGCAAGCATCGCACAATAGGCATTAATTGCACCCACAACTTGTAGTGGTGACTCTTCTTGGATAGCTCTAATGAAACGTCCTGACATCTGCTTTTCCTTATTGTAAATCCTTCAAAATAATCGTACTGCTTTGCTTACGAACGATTGATCGGTTGTATCTTATCTCAAAAATAGGTTAAATAGAAAAAGGATCTTGAAAGGAGCTCAATCAATGAGACAAATTTTAGCAGTCCTTTTAGTTTTTTTAACAACAGAGACCTTTGCCATGCAGTGCTATCTAACCTTGATGCAAGGAAAATGCTGGCATGGGTATAAAATAACCATTTCAGCCGTCGATAGCATCAGTGGCGATGAACTAATTAAGCCTGTTACCCTCGAGGGCAAAAAAGGGGACTCAAACGATAAATTCTGGAAAAGAGTCCCATTTGAATGCAAAGCTAAACAAGGGATTAGTTTAAAAGCAAGCTTTTCCCCGCCAATCTGGTCAGCAGATAAAGATAAAGCCTACCCAGGAAGTGAGACGATTTACTTACCCGAGACCGTAAAAAAGGACATCTTCGCATGGAATGTGCCAATTTGTTATCCAAGTGCTTTTGAGAACATTCCCCTGCCACCCTCTGCAGACGCAAACTGTGACTGCGATGACATTAAAGGCGGGATCCCAGAAGTTACCAAACAGGATGCAAAATCAAATTAGGACAAAACATCCAAATCACCAGGGCAAAGTTATGATTACTTTGCCTTATGTTTTTTTGTTTCTTTAATAAAAAAGAAGACTGTTAAAAAACCAACCGCATAAATGGCGGGTATCATCATAAAACTTATTTTATGCGAACTTACACTGTAAATGGGCGCAAGTCCCTCATACCGCACATCACCAATGGCTTTTAAAATAATTCCATACACAGGTTGAAATATGGTCGCGCCAATTAATATGGACATGTTATTAAAGCCAGAAGCACTGCCTATGTATTCTGGCAAGTTATTTTCTTTAACCAATGCAAAACTTAAGCTTTGGCTACCTGCAGCAAACCCCAGAGAAACTAAGCCAATTAATACAAAAAACCATGGTAAAACATCCGAAAATAACAATAAAAATGACCCCAAAAAACCAACCGAAGAGGCTAGCATTAAAGGCAACCGACGATTATTAATGCGATCGGAAAACCAACCTATCAAGGGACTAAACACGCCAATGGAAACCCAAATTACTGAGCAGAAAGCCGCCGCTGTTGAAACAGACAAGCCGCATAGTTCCTGCAAAAAAGGAATCCCCCACAACACGCCAAAAATTGCAATCGGTGTCCAACTACAACCTGCGTACAGTCCTACCCACCACGACTGAGGTTTTCTCATTACAATCAATAGCTTTCGCCACTCTTTTAGCGCACTAACGCTTCTTTGATTTCTATCTCCCATGTAGGGCGCATCGCGAACAATCAGCCATACAAGAAGCGATAAGACAACACCAAGGGCGGCTAGAAACCACATTGCACTTCGCCAGCCAATAATCATTGAAAGCTTCGCCAGAGGATACTCTCCAAAAATTGCACCAATGGAGCTACCTGCCTGAGCAAAGCCGGCTAAGAGGGCAAAATGCCTTGCCTCAAACCACCTAGAAATTAAAACCAATACACCGATAAAGGAAAACGCAGAGCCAAAACCAATTAAAAAACGGCCGAGGCAAGCCATGGTAATGCTATTGGTTAAGGAGAAAAAAACAGCGCCTGCTGCACACAATAAAATAGCAAGGGTGATCAGTCGTCTTGGTCCATAGCAATCAAACAACAAGCCTGCTGGCAACTGCATAAAGGCATATGAGTAAAAATAACAGGCTGAAATCATTCCAAGACCTGCTGCTTCCACTTTGAAGGTGGTCATAATCTCACTTGCCATCACACTTGGAGAGACTTGCAAAACGTATTCATACAAATAAAAAGCTGAAGCCAAAAGAAAAATCAAAATGGCTTTTGAGCGTTGCGTGTTTGCTAACCGTGGGGCCAAAAGTGCACTCCTTTCAAAAGGCTAAAGGATCCATACTAGCAACAAAAAAAATTAAGATCCATCAACAACATGCCATTTTTAGAAACACTCTGGACTGATTTATAAGCTAAGGCAGGTAATGAGCGCCATAGATACCAGGTTGCCTAGCCCCTGTGATCCCATGCCAATTAACCACTTCACCTGAGACTCGTTTATAGGCAAGCCAGGCGAATAAGGCCGCTTCAATAAAGTCTGCATCCACCCCAAAGTGATCGGTAGAATGAACGCTTGTAAAAGAGTTAGAGAGATGAGTCATTAACGCTTGGTTCTTAGCACCCCCACCACAAACGAGTAGTTCATTAACCTTTGGTGCGTTAATTTTAACAGCCTCTGAAATTAGCTCTGCACTAAACGCCACTAATGTTCTTAAAACATCCTCTTTTTTTAGTTCACAGACTGGGTAAACACTCTTAAGCCATGAGAGTGAAAAATCCATTCTATCAAGGCTCTTGGGGCCTTGCTTTTGAAACCATGGATCTTTTCTCAACCCGACAAGGAACTCGTCGATCACTTGCCCGCTTTTAGAGATGGAACCATTATAATCAAAGGGTTTTTGCCAATGTTCTTGTACCCAGGCATCAAGCAAAACGTTTCCAGGGCCAACGTCAAAGCCGCATAAATGACCGTTTTCTCGCAAAAGGCTTACATTCGCAATGCCTCCTATATTAACCACAGCTCTTTGCTGTTTGCCATTTAAAAAGAACGCATGATGAATCAAGGGTGCAAAAGGAGCTCCTTGCCCCTTTCTTGCTATATCTGCTCGCCTGAAATCACACACCACTTCTAGATTAGTTAAATAGGCAAGTTTTCCGCCATCACAGAGCTGAAGAGTGAGAGCTTTACTTGCTTGATGATAGAGCGTCTGTCCATGACAGCCTAATACTCTGATGTCTTTGGCCTTTAGCCCTTCTTCTTTCAGAAGGGTTTGTACAGCCTCTGCATAACGCTCAGTTAATAGCGCTTCGAAAGCCATCAGACTTTCTAAATTAACCACTGTTTGCTCATTGAAAAGCATCAGCTGCTTGCTTAAATCAGAGTCAAAAGGTTGATAGTAGCTTGCCTTAAAAGACTTTGTAGTGACATCAAATAACACACAGTCAATGCCATCACCACTGGTGCCAGTCATAAGGCCTATTGCTAAAGCGGTCAAATTAAATAACTCCTAGAGCAAGTTTTAGAAAAATCAAGGTAATGGCAGTTGGGGTAATGTATCGTAAGCAAAACCGCCAAATAAAAAAACAACTCTTATGACTAATGTCACAATTTGCTTTGGCCTCTTTATAAACCCAACCGGTGTACACAGCGATCAATATGCCCGTAATGGGTAACATAAAGTTTGCCGTAAGTATATCAAAAAGCTCAAAGAAGGTATGCCCAAATGTTTTAACATTTGACCAAATATTAAAAGAAAAAATTGTAAAAAAGCCCAAAAGCCAAATAGTAAAACCACAACAAAAGGCTGCCTTCACACGAGAAAGCTTAAAGGTATCACGAAGATACGACACCCCGGGCTCTAATAAAGAGATGGTGGAAGTAAAGGCTGCAAACACTAACATAATAAAGAAAAGTCCTCCAAAGAATGCGCCATATGGCATGTGACCAAAGGCCAGTGGTAAACTTTTAAAAATTAAACCAGGACCTGCTGAAGGCATTAAGCCATGTGCAAAGACAATGGGAAAAATGGCAAGGCCTGCTACCAGGGCTATAAGGGTATCAGCAGCAGCAATAAAGACTGCAGACTTCGCCACTGAGATATGATCTGGCAAATAAGCACCATAAATCATGATAGAGCCAACACCTAGGCTAAGGGTAAAAAAAGCATGGCCAACAGCACAAAGCACCCCATTTGGAGTTAACTTACTAAAATCAGGGTAAAAAAGAAAATCAATCCCCTGCGCAAAAAAATGAGTGCTCATCGAATAACCAACAATGATTAAAAGCAAGGCAAGCATGGCGGGAAACAAAAATTTCACTGCTCTTTCTAAGCCTTTTTCAACTCCCATTGCCACCACAGCAATGGTAAAAACAATAATAAGCGTATGCCAAAAAGCAAGTTGGTAAGGAGAAGCAACCAAATTTTCAAAAAGACGGTCTATTTGCGAGGCTGTTTGTCCATTAAAAGCCCCTTTTAAGGCAATAATGACGTATTCAAGCGCCCAACCAGCTATCACAGAGTAGTAAGAGAGGATGATGACGCTGGCAATAATGCCGAGTAAACCAACCCACTGCCACTGTTTAGAACTCCCTTGCTTTACAGACAAAAGACGCATGCTTAGAGCAGGGTTTTTTTTACCGGCGCGCCCAAGCATGATTTCAGCCATCATTAAAGGCACTCCTATGAATAAAATACAGACGAGATAGACAAAAACAAAGGCTCCCCCGCCATTCTCTCCAACAATGTAAGGGAATTTCCAAATGTTTCCCAACCCAACGGCTGCACCTGTGGTGGCAAAAATAAATCCTAAATAAGAACTCCACTGCCCATTTCTTGGCTGGTTTTCCATAATAAAACCATTCTTAATTAAAAACATCACTTTAGCATATACCCAGAACCACGGGTATAGTTCAAACCATACTCAAAACTCTCACTCAAACCTGAGTTTTCATGTTTTTTAAGTAAAAAAAAAAGCCCAGCGTTGTGGGCTTTGGTTAAGTCTTTTTCTAAAAGAGTCTAAGTAACGTCTTCTGCTTCAGACTGAACTTGAAACCGTAGACCATTATCATCTGCGGTGATTAATACTCGCCCACCATCACTTAGGCCACCAAAGAGTAGTTCATCCGCCAGGCGTTTTTTGACTTCTTCTTGAATCAAACGAGCCATGGGTCTTGCCCCCATTTTTTGATCATAACCATTGGTTGATAACCATTCACGTGCTTTACTATCAACGGTCAATTCAACCTTCTTATTAGCCAACTGCTCTTCAAGTTCCACTAAGAACTTATCAACAATTAAGGAAATAACTTTTGGATCCAGTGATTTAAAGTTAATTACCGCATCCAACCTATTTCTAAACTCTGGACTAAATTGACGTTTGATTGCATCCATTGCATCAAAGGAGCGATCTTGACTGGCAAAGCCTATCGAACTCTGGCTAATCTCTTGTGCGCCTGAATTACTGGTCATGACTAAAATGATGTGCCTAAAATCAGCCTTACGACCGTTTGTATCAGTTAAGGTGCCATGATCCATTACTTGTAATAATAAATTGAACACATCCGGGTGAGCTTTCTCAATTTCATCGAGTAGCAGCACGCAATGAGGGTTCTTGCAGACCGCCTCGGTCAATAAGCCACCTTGATCAAAACCAACATAACCAGGAGGGGCACCTATCAAGCGAGATACCGTGTGTTTTTCCATGTACTCAGACATATCAAACCTCAAAAACTCAATGCCCAAGACCTTAGAGAGTTGTTCAGTTACTTCTGTCTTTCCAACCCCTGTGGGGCCAGCAAATAAAAAGCAGCCAACCGGCTTGTGAATTTCTCTTAGGCCAGAACGAGAGAGCTTAATGGCTGATGCTAAAGCATCAATCGCCTCATCTTGTCCATAGACCATAAGTTTTAGATCGCGCTCTAAATTTTTAAGCGTTTTTTTATCATGAGCTGAGAGCTTTTTCACAGGAATGCGTGTCATTTTCGCAACCACTTGCTCAATTTCAGTGACGGAGATAATCTTTTTTCGTTTTTGTTTGGGTAGTAGGTTTTGGAATGCACCAGCCTCATCCACCACATCAATTGCCTTATCAGGCAAAAAACGCTCGTTTATAAACCGAGAAGAGAGCTCAACGGCCGCTTTAAGAGATGGAATTGAATAGCGGATCTTGTGATGATCTTCCAGTCTTGATTTTAAGCCTTTTAATATTTCGAAGGTATCCTCAAGGTTAGGTTCAACCACCTCCACTTTTTGAAAGCGTCTGGCAAGGGCGCGATCTTTTTCAAAAATCCCTCGATACTCTTGATAAGTGGTCGAGCCAATGCATTTCAAATCACCGTTAGCAAGCATGGGCTTAATTAAGTTAGAAGCATCCATCACCCCACCACTTGCAGCACCAGCTCCAATTATGGTGTGTATCTCATCAATGAATAACACAGCACTTTCTTCCCCTTTTAGTTGGGCAAGTACCGCCTTAAAGCGTTTCTCAAAATCACCACGATATTTGGTGCCAGCAAGCAAAGATCCTAAGTCCAGAGAGTAAACCACGCATTGCTTTATTGCTTCAGGAACGTCTCCTTCAACAATTTTCTTAGCCAAACCTTCTGCAATGGCAGTCTTTCCAACACCAGCTTCCCCAACCAACAGAGGGTTGTTTTTACGTCGACGACAAATAACTTGAATGGTGCGTTGAATTTCCTCTTCTCGTCCAATCAGTGGATCAATTTTACCAAGTAGTGCTCTTTGATTTAAGTTTGTGCAATAACTTTCGACCGGAGAATTCGAACTTTCAGGTGAGTTCATGTCTTCTTCTAAATTCCGAGAGAGTGGATCTCCCATGTCCTCTTCTTTGTTGTAGCGCGCAACCCCATGAGAAATGTAATTAACCACATCTAAACGAGTTAGGTTTTCTCGCCTAAGAAAATAGACGGCTTGAGAATCTTGTTCACTGAAGATTGCAGCCAAAACATTTGCACCAGTAACTTCCGTGCGACCGGCTGACTGAACATGAAAAACGGCTCTTTGAAGAACACGTTGAAACCCGAGTGTTGGCTGTGTTTCCCTATCTTCTTCAAGCTCTGGGATCTTGGGAGTGGTCTCTTCGATAAATGCATCCAAATCACGTCTTAAAACTTCAACGTCCGTTTCACAGGCTTGTAAAACATTTGCCGCAGCAGGGTTATCAAGTAATGATAACAACAGGTGTTCCACAGTCATGAATTCGTGACGCTTTTCCTTTGCTTCTTTAAACGCAAGATTTAAAGTAAATTCGAGCTCTTTATTTAACATCTCTTTGCTCCTTAATGCGACCGTTAGGACTACTGTTCTCGTTCCAATACACACAAAAGCGGGTGTTCATGTGTGTATGCATGCTCCAATACCATGTTTACTTTCGTTTCTGCTATGTCTTTGGTGTACACTCCACAAACAGCCTGTCCTTTCGAGTGTACCATCCACATCAATTTTGTTGCTTCCTCTTCTCCTTTCTGAAAGAATTTTTGCAAAACGTCAACCACAAAATCCATGGGAGTATAGTCGTCATTTAACAGCAAAACTTTATATCGCCTAGGTTCTTTTAAGACTGGCTTTATCAAACCCTGACTAGAATAGTCATGCACTACATCAGCGACAGAATCATACTCCATAATCATTACCTCTTAATTAATCTTATAGACTATTTTCGGGAAAAAATCCTATAAACCTTGGTTTTATAAATTACTCCCGCACACAAATTTAAGTGCTTTCATAAAGCCTTAAGGTTTGTTGATCAAAAAAGGCCGCGAGTGCGGCCTTTTTTTGCGAATTTAACAAAATTTACATTGCCTCATTCATTGCCTTGGCAAATTCAGAACAACTTAACAGTGTTGCACCTTCCATCAAACGCTCAAAATCGTAGGTTACTGTCTTCGCTTGAATCACAGTTTCCATTGATCGAATAATTAAATCAGCTGCTTCCACCCAACCTAAGTGTCTTAGCATCATTTCTGCTGATAATATTAAAGATCCTGGATTGACCTTATCCTGTCCTGCATATTTTGGTGCGGTTCCATGCGTTGCCTCAAAGACTGCTTCAGGTTGTCCAATGTTGGCGCCAGGAGCAATACCAATACCACCCACTTGAGCAGCAAGCGCATCAGAAACATAATCGCCATTTAGATTTAAGGTTGCAATGACACTGTACTCAGCAGGTCTTAACAAAATTTGTTGTAAGAAAGCATCGGCAATAACGTCTTTTATAATAATGTCACGACCCGTTTTTGGGTTTTTCATCACATGCCAAGGCCCACCGTCGAGTTCAGTGGCAGAGAATTCTTCTCTTGCTAATTGGTAACCCCAATCTTTGAATGCACCTTCGGTGTACTTCATAATATTGCCTTTGTGCACCAAGGTTACCGAGTCCTTATCATTGTCAATGGCATATCGAATGGCATTACGAACCAAACGGTAAGTTCCTTCTTTAGAAACTGGTTTAACGCCAATGCCACAATGATCAGGGAATCGAATTTTTTTAACTCCCATCTCATTCTGCATAAAGGAAATAACTTTTTTAGCCTCATCACTGTCAGCAGACCATTCGATTCCTGCATAGATGTCTTCTGAATTCTCTCTGAAAATCACCATATCGGTTTTCTCTGGCTCTTTTAGAGGACTGGGTGTGCCTTGAAAATACCGAACAGGTCTTAGGCAGGTGAATAAGTCTAAGCGTTGTCGAATGGCAACATTTAACGAGCGAATACCACCACCGACCGGTGTGGTTAGAGGACCTTTAATCGCAACAACGTGATCTTTGATGGCCGTCAGTGTCTCTTCTGGTAACCACTCATTCTCACCATAAACCTCAACCGCCTTTTCACCCGCATAGATTTCCATCCAAGCAATGCTTCGCTCACCTTTATAAGCAGCCTTAACAGCATTATCGACCACCGTCTTCATCGCTGGTGTCACATCCACCCCAATACCATCGCCTTCAATAAATGGGATAATAGGGTGCTGAGGCACGTTTAAACCACCATCAACGTTTACAGTAATTTTTTCACCAAAGCTTGGTACATCGACCTTTTGATACGACATTTAACTCTCCTCTCAACACAAGACGCTAGAAAGCTCGAAATAATAGCACGAAGCGGCTACTGCGTTAAAGAAAAGTAATTATAAGAAACCAAACAATGGTGTTGCTAAAAACAGGGCCTACTAGCAATTTGTAATTTAAACTACCCATGCTAGCGACCGTGAAAAGCTCATTAATTAAACTGTTTTGCAAGGTAAGAATGCCAACAAAGAGCGCATCTTGCCAATGTGATAAACGCAGTCTTTTTTGCTCAAAACTTAAACATATAATTGAGCAGACCAGCAAAGACAAGGCCGTTTGCCCAATAAACGCATTAACCACCAACACATCAATTAAAATTCCAAACACCACAATCATCAAAAAACTAAGTCGTTCTGGTCTGAAATACGACAGTGCTGCAATCAATAAAACAAAAAAATCGGGTCTAAAGGCACTTGACCAATGTTGACCATAAGGGAGCAAAGAAAGGAGCAGGGCCAGAGGGTAGGCAAAGACCGCTATCATTATTGATGAACTTGTAAAGCCACTTCCTTTGTTCATCCTTTTTGGTACCGACTAACAAACTGTTGATGAAGTTTCTGTTGCTTTTGACTTGGCCAAACCAATAAGAATAACTCACTGTTTGAAAGGCCTGCACTAGGAGTAACACTAATGTTTAAAAATGGCTCCCCTGCCTCTTTTTTAACCTCTTCAACCACACCAACAGGGTACCCTTTAGGCAAGCGAAGAGCCAAACCAGAACTAACCAATACATCGCCTTTTGCCACCTTTGCTGTTTTGGCAATGTCAATTAAGCTAAGTCTTTGACCGTCGCCTGCTAAAAAACCTCTTTCGCCATTTTTTAGAAACTTAACGGGAATAATGCTCTCACTGTCATTAATCAATATAACAACTGATGTCATCGGCCCCACTTCTATGACTTGCCCTACAATACCATTGCCATCCAACACGGCCTGATTAACAAAAACACCATTTCGTGCCCCTTTGTTTAGCACAATGAGTTTTCTTGATGGGTTAGAGGCAACAGACAACAGTTTTGCCACTTCGATTTTGGAAAACTCCTCATTAGAGGCTTTAAGTAAGTCTCGCAAGGTTCTATTTTCATTTTGTTGGTTAATTAATTGCTGCAGATTTGCTTGAAAGAGTAGATTTTTAGATTTGAGCTCCATGTTTTGCTTTAAAAGCTCTTGTTTGCTGGTGACAGAGGCACCTACCCAACCGACCAAACGAGACGGTAGATCAACTAAGTACTGCAAAGGTGCACCGACAGTCATCGACCAGAGCTTCACACGCTCATTAACGGGGGGCTTACGAACAAACACAACCATTAACAAAACGGTTAAAGCAAAAAAAGACACAAAGCGAATGTTAACCGCTCGTGCCTGATGGCGACTTCTTACCATGGCACACTCAATTATTCAGTTGACAAAAAGTCTCCCCAACGATGATCCATGGTATCGAGCGCTCGGCCACCACCTTTGGCAACGCAGGTGAGAGGCTCCTGTGCAACAATCACGGGCAAGCCGGTTTCTTCCATGAGCAATCTATCAAGATCTTTTAATAGCGCCCCACCACCTGTTAACACCATGCCGCGCTCTGCAATGTCAGCCGCAAGCTCTGGTGGTGCCTGCTCTAGGGCAGCCCTCACTGCTCCTACTATGCCTGATAATGGCTCTTGTAGAGCTTCTAAAATTTCACTAGAGCTCAGAGTAAAGCTTCTTGGCACTCCTTCAGCTAAGTTTCGTCCACGAACCTCTATTTCATACAAATCACGGCTTGGGAAAGCAGACCCTATTTCTTGTTTAATTCGTTCTGCAGTAGTCTCACCAATCAAAGTCCCATAATTTCGTCGAACGTATGAGACAATGGATTCATCAAACTTATCGCCACCAATTCGTACTGATTGGTGATAGACAATGCCACTTAAAGAAATAATCGCAACCTCTGTGGTACCACCACCGATGTCAACAACCATTGAGCCACTGGCTTCCTCGACCGGCATGCCAGAGCCTAGTGCTGCAGCCATTGGCTCTTCGATTAAGAAGACCTCTCGCGCTCCAGCTCCCAAAGCAGACTCCCGAATGGCTCGTCTCTCCACTTGGGTAGACCCACAAGGAACACAAACCAGCACGCGCGGACTTGGTTTTAAAAACCGATTTTCATGAACCTTATGGATAAAATGTTGCAACATACGCTCGGTGACATAGAAGTCCGCAATCACCCCATCTTTCATAGGCCGAATGGCCGTAATGTTTCCTGGCGTTCTACCAAGCATTCGTTTAGCCTCAATCCCAACGGCGGCAACTCGTTTTTGCCCCGATTCATTTCGCAGCGCCACCACAGATGGCTCGTTTAATACGATGCCCTTTTCCCGTACATAAATTAAGGTGTTTGCTGTGCCTAAATCAATAGACAAATCGTTTGAGAAGACGCCCCTGAATTTTCTAAACATTAAATGAATTCCAAGCTCTAGGAAATCTTTGAACTTTACCGTAATTTTTAAGAGTCGTCGAGAGCAAGTAGAAAACAAAATGATCAAGCAAGCCCATCGCATAATGAACTAATTTACGTCTATAATAAACATATTGCCAAGCAAACCAACAAGCGTTGCCAATGAAGAAGCACCATAAACAAACATTTGTAATTTGGCTTGTCTTAACATTGCTTGCTTTTACATTATATATTGCACTTAGTTCAAATAAACATCATGCAAATTGCAATGTTTACGTCTCTCAAAAGGCATCAGTATTTAGCAACAGTCAGTTTTTCAGTGCTACTGCACGGGAAGCCAGAAAAAATATTGAACAATGTGTAAAAAATGCACCACACCCTTATGAATTTCATTATCATGCTTCTGTAAGTGATCTGAATACAACCTTGGCCTTGCAAAAATCCTTTGCTAAGTACCAACAAAAAATTGTTGGTGTCATGGGACGAGGAAGCCTCCACAGAGACTCAAAACAATACTTAGAAGCCGCATTAATAGGTAAAACATTGGCAGAAGCCGATTACATTGTGGTTACCGGTGGTGGGCCAGGTGCAATGGAGGCGACCCATCTAGGCGTTTGGTTTGCTGGGCGCCCTAAAAAAGACTTATTAGAGGCCATTGCTATTTTAAGCAAGAGCCCCACGACTCACTCAAAAGGCTATCAGCAAAAAACAGAGCTTGTGAAGCAAAAATACCCCAGAGTTAAACAAACCATCGATCTTGCCATTCCAACCCTTGTCTATGGCGTTTCCCAAAGCACCACCTTTGCTCATTATTATGTTTCCTACTTCAATAATGCCATTCGAGAAGAAACTCTGTTGATTTTATCTAAAAATGGGGTTGTCTTATTACCCGGAGGCTTTGGCACCATGCTAGAGCTCTTTATGGCTCTTGAATACAACTCTGATGGCATAAAAACCAACCCCAAACGGCCAATTGTCTTATTTAACCAAACCTTCTGGCAAAGAGTGCTTGGCCCAGAGTTATTAAATACCCTATTTAAAACAGACTCAATTGAAGCACTGGTAGACTACCTTGCAAGCGCCGATCATCAGGAATTAAAAAAAGTTCGCTAAAACTTTGACTATAATGGATAGAAAGCCCGTATGACTCTGAGCCATGAGACCAATAGGATTACTCTTTCTCTTACTTTTCTCTTTAACTGCGCTAGCAAACAGTGCAGAGAACCTTGCCTCATCTGATAAGTTAGAAGCGATTACAAAAGAACGCTCGCCATCTCTAAGCTTACCAGAGCTCATTTTACAGAAACAAACAACTCTTCAAAAAATAGAGCTTGCCCAGCGCTGTGCAAAAATAGAAAAAGAAACTCTTCTAAGACTTAAAAAGAAAATAGCCTTTTGGAAGACACTTAGTTCTGAAGAGCCCTACATGCGCTCATTATTAAAAAGGTTGAAAAATCACACCAAAAAACTCTCTTCCTGCCAAGACTATCTACTAACGCATGAACCCTTAAAAGGCGACTATGAAGCGTTTTTATATCAATTCAAGCGTTCTCCCATCATTTCCCTAAAAACAACGCGGATCAATCAACAGCCCCCAAGTCCAAAGGAGTGGCTCACCAGCAAACTATGCCAATATATGCTACCCATTGTTACTCTTGGCATACTCCTAATCACAAGCTGTTATTTCAAACAACGAACTCAGAATCCTAAAGAGATCTTGCTTGCAATAAATAGGCTGTTAGCTCTTTCAATAATACTAGCTATCACGGTCACTATTGCTGTTTCAGCTATATTGCTCAAAAGCCCTCAATTCAATATAAGTTTTACACACATTCTGAGTCATGAACTTTGTTTTTTCTTAATTGGACTTCTTGGCTTTAATCTTTTTAACCAGTCAAACTTTGCAAGAACACTCTATTTTGAAAATAAATTTAGTCTCTACTTATTACTAAGCATCACCACCACTGGCATCATTTATTTAACCCTAAGTAATTTGATTATTGGTCTTACTTTCTATCACCCGTCTGTTTTTCAGTCCTATTTCAATATTCTTGAACTATTTATCGGTTTAGTGTTATCACTAAACATCATCTGCGTTTACTTTCTTATTTTTCATCAAGCACCATTTAATAAAATATCCTATAAAAAAAGTTTGTTCTTTTTATATTCCATACTCCTACTGCTTGTACTTTTCACAAGAGATTCAATGACCATTTCAGAAGGCGTATCACTCTTTGTTTTTTTCATCGCTCTACCAGCCACCATCTCCTTATGGCTGCTAGTCTTTGCACTTTTTATAAAGATAAATCACTGCCCTCTAAGCAAAAAACCATATCTTCAAAAATTTTGTACGTATACCTTATGGTTAAAGCCACATGAATTTCATGAGCTAAAAGGCCTTAATTACCTATGGTTTAGTTGTCTACTCTTTACATCACTACTAAATCTACTTGGATTTAACTGGCCACACTTAATCTCTATGCCACTTGATTTTTTAAATCTAAATGCAAATTTAAAGCAGCTAGTTTTTGCCGTCTTTATCTTTTTATCGGTGAGCTTATTAATTAAAATTATTGCAAATCAGCTATTTTTACAAGAAAGGCAACAACCCTTTCTCAGTGAAAAAAACGAATCTGCCTACATAATAAGCATTTACTTTGGGCGTATCATTGCCCTTTTTCTAGCGTTCAGTATAGCCAACCTAAGTTTAACCGGCATCATGATCATTCTGGGAGCTTTATCCGTCGGGATTGGTATTGGCTTAAAGAGCATCATTAATAACATTATTTCCGGCCTCATCTTAATTTTTGAAAACTCAATTAAAGTTGGGGACTACATTCAAACCTCTCACTTTGAAGGCGTTGTTAGTAAAATCACCATCCGAGCAACTCACATAAAGGACCAAGAGCAGGTTGACGTTTTAATTCCAAATGAACAGTTAATAAACAACTATGTTAAAAACTTTGACACTGATCCATCCTTTATCATCATTCATAATGAATTTAGCCTCTCCTC
>JASBUC010000063.1 GCA_030148065.1 Legionellaceae bacterium
GGACCTTCTATTAAGGAGGTTATTAAAAAGCCAAATGGTTCGTCATTAAGATAAGCAATCCAATGTTCAAATGAATAGCTGCCATTAGTGTTAATACCATCGCAAAAGAGATCAATATTATTTAGCGTGTTGGCAAGCCCATCACCATAAAAGAACTCTTGCACATGAGAAGAATTAAACCACTCAAGCAAAGTTGGCTTTAGCGCTGAGGTTAGGGGTTTAAACGTCATATTCATATTTTTTCCTAGGGCTCAATATTTATCACTACATAATATCCAACAGTTCAGAGATAAAGCCCATAATATCCTTAAATGATGGAGGCGCTTTAAAGTAAATATCTGATTTTTCCAGGTACCAACGATTAAATGTTTCTAATTCTTCATCTGATAAGTTAAAAGCTTGATTAACGCTTAAATCAAGTTCATCTAGGTTACCAAACTTCTCTTTTTTGAATTTATCATATTCATTTGTCCCTACAAATGAACGAACCTCAGGGGCTTTAAGTAAGCAATAAACATCATAGTAATGCCGTATAAAATTAACTGGTGACTGACTAGACTGCCCCATATTAACTCGGTACTTCGTTGAAATAGTCTGAAGCTTTTCAACTAGGGTGTACTCTGGCTTATAGCATTTGATTGCGTTAGCTCGATTATCAATAATATCTACACCTAAAGCGACTGCCTTATCAAAAGTCCATGAGCTGATTTTTTTTTCAAGGTTTGGGGGTTGTTTTATCAAACCCTAATTCAAACAATATGCCTTCTTTTAAGGACGGAATGCTTTGGAATTCTGAAGCATATACGCCTCGAATGCCTGCCCCTCTCATTTTCTTGTCATCGAACTCATGGGAGCGACTAAAGCTTAACCCCGGACTAGTCAACGCTTGAGAGACTGAATCAAAAAATTCTGCTCTAGCGTTAATATGCGCGCTTTTATTATGATTTTTGCCTATCTTTAGCTCAGTACGGGGAGCTGGGTGGAGCTGAATATCAATGTCTTCACTAAAACGATAGATTAAGCCATAACCTTTAGATAGAGAGGTTCCTCCCTTTAACTCAAACTGATAATTTTGTTGTGTTAGGCCCCATAGCGCGTGCATAACCCAATAATCTTTTTCAACAATGGATGGGGAAATAGAAAGTTCATCAGATACCACTTGAAAAAGTTGCTTGGCGTCGGGGAGCTCATGTAAGAACACTCTAATTACCCTTTAGTTGATTAATAAATTTTCTTGTTGAGACTTTACCATATGCCTCTGCAAGTGAGCATAATTTAGACATATCAAAATTCTTTATATTTAACCTAATCTTTTCATAAAGGTAACTCATGTCTTCGCTTAATTGTTTTAGATTATTTAATAAGTCCACCAACAAGAACTCCTTTGTCATCGTCCTAGGAAATCCGTTTGATGGCCTTTGAAAAGAAAATGGCCGTCCAGCTAATACCATCTTTAAATGACGCTCATGGTTATAGACAATCACTTCATTATAGGTTTGGGTTAAGCCTAGACCTAGCTTGTTATAATCTGTTCTTGAAAACATCAAGAAATCTCTCTTTAAAAAAGACGACACCAATGCTTTGTCATCGGGAGGCAACGGACCAAATCGAGATTTCTTAGGTTTAACATAGAGCCCAGGCCCTACTTTCCTAAGTAGTTTTTCTTTAACTAAATAGGATAAGTCCCTATCAATAGCTCCAGAATATTGTGACAAAGCCTGCCGCCGATAAGGCACACCAGACTTCATTGAATGTAAAACTTCATGGCATTTAAGTGTTTTCATGTTTAAATTTTAGTCTAACAACAAGGGTTATGCAAGCATTTTTATTAAATATTCATGCATCCTAGGTAAGCATCATTTTTTGGGGTTGTAGCAAAACTGTAACAAACTACTGTTGAAAGTGGCTTATGTCACGTATTTTAGGCTGTAGTATTGTGAGTTCTATTCTGAGGCATTGAAAATCAATATGCTTAAGAGTAGAAACCTCGACCACCTTGATAAGGATTATTTATACATCAGTCTGCCCAATAAAACACAGCAAAGAGGGTGTCTAATCCTACATCCTTTCGACAGTGTGAAGTCCTAGAAGCATCAGCCCCGTTTTCATCACATTAGCAATTACTTCACAAAGAAATAAACGCTCCTGCTCCCGCCTATCACCTTTAATTTTACAATCTCGATAAAAAATATGAAATTTACCTGCCAAATGATATAAATAATCTGTTAGTCTATTCGGCATAAGTTCCTGTGAAGACTTTTGCAGCGCTTCTGTAAATTGTACTAGTTGCACTCCTAGTGCAATTTCTGAAGGATGTTCTAGTATTATCTTTCTTTTTTCTTCGCGACGAGTGATTTTTCTTTTGATGCTAATTATTCGCACATAGGAGTAAAGTAAATATGCAGCTGTATTTCCCTCAAACTGAAGCATTTTTTCATAACTAAAAACATAGTCCCCTAGTCTATTCGTCGATAAATCAGCATACTTAATAGCGCCTATGCCAAGTACTTGTGCTGTCTTTTTAACTTCTATATCCGTGAAGTCAGGGTTCTTTTCTCTAATGATAACTTCAGCACGTTTAATTGCCTCTAAAATCAAGTCACTCAATTTCTCTGTCTCACCAGAGCGTGTTTTATATTTCTTGCCATCAGGGCCAAGAACAAGCCCGAAGGGAACATGATTTATGCATACTTTTTGGGGATCAAAATATCTTGCTTGCTGTGCTGCTTGAAATATCATGTTGAAGTGTTGTGCTTGCCCAGCATCGGTAACATAAATTAGCCAGTCGCTTTGTTCTCTTGCGACTCTATGGCGTATTGCTGCTAGATCAGTTGTTGCATAATTATAGCCACCATCGGATTTTTGAACAATTAAAGGCAGTGGCTTACCTTCTTTGCCTAAAAAGCCCTCTAAGAAAATGCATTTTGCCCCATCGTTTTCTTCAACCAAGCCTTTATTTGCCAAATCGTCGACAATTTCGGGCAGATAGGAGTTATAAAATGATTCGCCTCTCTCTGTTAATTCTATATCAAGTAAATTATAAATTTCTTGATACGATCTAGAAGAAATATTGCAAATAATTTTCCAAGCGTGTAATGAGAAAGCATCTCCAGCTTGTAAAGACACCACTTCTTGTTGAGCTCTTATCTTAAACTCAGCATCTACATCGAATTTCTTTTTAGAGTCACGATACCACTGAACTAGATGACTAAGGTTAGTTTGGGTATTCCTGCTAAGAATTTGTGGCTGATTTTCTTTTAGGTAAGCTATAAGCATACCAAATGAAGTTCCCCAATCACCAATATGGTTTAATCGCAAAACATCATGCCCCAAGTAAGTTAATGTTCTTGCAATTGAATCACCAATGATGGTCGATCTAAGATGCCCTACATGCATTTCTTTTGCAGTATTAGGAGAAGAAAAGTCAATAACAACCCTTTTTTTATTAATATTAGGCTTAAATGGCTTTTCACTTTTAGCTTGTTCTTCTATTAGATGGGCAATTTCATCTGCATTTAGCGTAATGTTTATAAAACCAGGGCCGGCAATTTCAAGGGACTGAATTAGTGGATCTTTAATTCGCTCAATTCCAGCGATGATTTTCATGGCTATTTCTTTAGGCGGTTTCCCCAGAAGTTTTGAAAACCTCATGGCAGAGTTGTATTGATAATGACCAAACCTGTCTTGCGTTGCTTGTTTAAGATCAACTATGTTATCTTCAGTATTGGCAACAAAGCTATTAGTAACTTTTTCGAAAAGGCTAGACAGATGTTCAGATAATGTATTCATAAAGAATTCTTCTCCAACCTAATAATTTGTCCCAAGACAACTACCGTTTTAATTGGTAAAAAAATTTGCTTGTTGAAACTTTACCATATGCATTGCAAAGTGAATATAAGCTAGCCCAAACATATACCCAAAAGACTTTCCATTATTCGTCCACCTATAGAAATGATGGATGAGTTTTTAAGGAAGGTTTTTCAAAAAATTATCTGTAAATAAATGGGGAGTGGCGTGACTATAATCGTTTTGCCATCAACAAGGAGTCACTACAAAGCTTCTATAGTTAGCAAATAAAGCATTAGAAAAAACGTTTCGTTCAGCGGATAGGTGTTTGGTCCATGGAGCGCTTCTAAAATTTTTGAAACGTAATAACTGGATATAACTCCCGATACCCCCTATCGAGCCTGGGATGTAAAGGCTTTGTCTTGCTCTGTTTTTGCTTTTGCATTCAAACGTCGTTGCTTGTTTTTAAAAAATCCTTCTTTTGAATCACGCCTGTTAAAGGATAGAGCAGAAGGTTGTGCATGTGAAGGCTCCCCTCTTTTTTTCGATCTTAAGATTTTTTCATCGCTACCGGTTTCCTCTTCTGCCTGCAAACGCTCTGCTTTCACTGCTTTCACTGCGACAGCATTGTTTTGTTTATAGGCATCAGAAAAATACCCAGGAAATGCTGGGCACTGATAATTTTTCTTCAACTGATAGTCATTGAAATCTTTAAAAACCAGGGGCTCAATGCCAGTTTGAGCGAGGCTCAAGCTATCAAGTTCTGTATACCACTGCTTAAAACGATGAAAGTTAAACGCAATTTTCGGTGATGTACTCCTATTTGATAAAACAATTCTATCTGCTTTGAAATGTTCTAGATCTTTTGCTTTATCACAAAGCTCTCCATAGGTTTTATGTAATATCGGGTGAGACAGCTCTCTGTGTTGTTCGTAATGCGCAAGCATTTTCTTATCCTGCTCACCCTGGTCTTGGTTAAATGCACTCAACAAAAGCGTTTCAACCTCTTCTTTGCTTAAATCGTTTGTAGACTCTAGCGTTGGATCAAACACCGTGTATCGATTAGCAATAAGCACACAGTTATTGCCGCCATAAGCGCCCCCTGGATGTTTTTGATGATAGAGATGATGGTTGTGAATGTGGGTAATAAATAGTGCCTCGTTGCCCCCACTGTCTGATGAACTCACCTCATCAAAAAAAGGATGGAGAGGGTTGCCTTTTGCCGCAGAATTAATGGATGCAATGGGGTTATAAACAACTTGCGTCAAATACAAAGGAGCCTTAGCAAAAACTTTGTCAAAGGTATCATTACCGAGCATATACTTAAGCCCAAACCATATCGCTAACTGGCAAAACATCCCACAATCGATAACCGTTGGGCCTCTTAATAAACTATCCAGCGCCGCCCCAGCTAACTTACCACGATAAATTAAGGCTAAAAAACCATCAACGCACACATACTCCCACTGTGGCGGGCAAATAGCTTGAAGTTGATACGCTTCAATTGAAAGATCACCTGAGTCATTAAATAATTGCGCTAAGTCACTGCTGTAGTGCAACCCTAAAAATTCATTACCATAGCGTCTAGCCTTGTCTTGGGGGGAGTAGTTCGCAATTTGGCAAAATAAATGGATCCCTTCTATAAAGGACTCTGGCATAAAAGCTCTTTCTTTATCAAACGACTTAAGTTCTAAAAGCAATTCTTGAGGCGTTAAGGCCATGTATAGGGAATGTAAGTATACAATAGCCGAAGGAACGTGGCTGTTAGAGTTTGAATGCATGTGAGCCTAAGACAAAAAAAATATACTCAAAATACTTGGAAATGCGCATTTTTGATAATTTTAGCTTAATAAATTAGTGTATTTAAATTAAGTAACGAGTAACTTTTATAGAAGAAATAATGTGAACCTTGGGAATGGCGTCTAAGGTTGGACTTCTTGACCAGAAGGAATGGCTCTCCTCTTGAGACAGAGGAGAGATTAAAACCTATACCACTTCGTCAGCCAGTTCTTCAGAATCGCTTACAACTGCTTCAGAACCGTCTTTCTCTTGTTGAATTCTTAGATAAATTTCTTCACGGTGTACAGACACATCTTTTGGTGCATTGATACCAATACGAACTTGGTTACCTTTTACCCCTAAAACGGTTACATTGACGTCGTCGCCAATAATCAGAGTTTCACCTATACGTCGGGTTAAAATCAACATTTTCCTATTTCTCCCTCTAAATCATTTTACTTGCCTAATTTGTCCTAATCCTAGTGAGATTAAACTCCAATACATTTTAAGTAGAAAACTACCGCATTATAAAGCAGGGGACAAAAGCTCTCAATACAAAGGTTATTGTATCGCTCAAACCTTAACTGAAGCTTAAGAAACCATAAACTTACGAGCTCGATGAATGCGTGAGCGCACAGTGCCGACTGGACAGGCTAATTCTTTGGCTATTTCTTGATAGCTTAGTCCCATAATTTCTCTTAAAAATAGGCACTTATGATAATCTTGTGATAGATTTTGAGTATTTTTATTAAGCCTTGCAATAAGCTCATCTCTGGCCATTTCTGACTCGAGTGGGTTAACAATAGGCAGAGCAAAATGTTGTGTCTCATCAAAAGGGATTTCTTTGCTTACAATTTGTCCTTTTTTTAGATAAAAATCTTTGATGGTGTTTTCAGCAATCTTATGCAACCAACTATAAAGAGAGCTTTTTCCCTGAAAGGACTCAAGGTTTTTCCAGGCTTTTATAAAAATCTCTTGTTGCAGGTCTTCAACATCATTGGACGCACTAATTGCTTGACAAACATAACGTTTGATTCTTGAATGCTCTTTTAGGAGATGCTCAATCGTTGTTTCCACGGTGATGAACGCATGCAAAGTCTTACTTAACTTGTCGGCGGCTTTTCGTCTAACTTAATGCACTATTTGTTCTGAAGGGTGCATTATCAACCGTGACTGGTATAATGCACATTGGTTAGTATTATTGATAAATCTATGGAACCTCAAATCTTAAACACCTGGCTCATTCAAGAGCTTGAAGAAATCAAAGCCTTAGAAATTTTAAACATCGATGTGGCAGGTAAAACCACCATTGCTGATAACATGATCATTTGTACGGCAAATTCTGCCCGACATGCAAAAGCAGTGTGCAAGCATGTGCAAAAAGCCATGAAAGAAAAGGGTGTGTCTACCCAAGGGCTTTCCGGTGATGAGAATGGTGATTGGATCATTATGGATTTTGGTTCAAATATTATTCACATTATGCAGGCTCAAACCCGTGCTTTTTATCATTTAGAGGGGATCTGGCAGCAAAACGATTTATCTGAACGCCCAGCGAATGAAAGCTAAAATTATCTGCATTGGTCAAAAAATGCCAAGTTGGGTTACCGAGGGCTGTGAGTCTTACCTAAAGAGAATCAGCTCTCCTGATAAATTGAGCATTGAGGAAGTCCCCTTACTAAAGCGAAGTAAGAATCAAGATCCAAGCCCTCAAATTGACAAAGAAGGCAAAAAAATGCTCGCAAAAATCCCCAAGCAAAGCTTGGTGGTAGCACTCGATCTAAAAGGAAAGTCCATGAGCTCACCCGAGCTTGCCACCTTTATTCGTCAAAAAAGCATTAGCCACCCATCCTTTTGCTTTTTAATTGGTGGCCCAGAGGGGCTCTCGAAAGAGTGTCTGACACAGAGTGATTATAAGTGGTCTTTATCTGATTTAACCCTGGCACACCCTTTAGCAAGACTGATGGTCAGCGAAGCCCTTTATCGGGCTTGGAGTATTCTGCAAGGACTCCCCTATCATAAGTGAGCATAGGAGAAACGTTTTGGAAAAGCTAAAAAAACTCTTCCAGTCAAAACCAAGTTCGGAGGTTACTAACTCCCTACTGACTAAACAGCTCATTGCAAAACGTTCCTTGGTTATTTTTTCTGTCATGATTATTGGCTGCTTAGTGCTGCTACTAAGAGTTGCCTATTTAGAGATCCTACAGTTTAGCAAGTACCATAAACTCTCTTATAAGAATCAAGTCTCCATTAAGCCAGTGACCCCTATTCGAGGCTTAATTTATGATAGGAATGGGCAGTTGCTTGCGCAAAACATCCCCATTTATCACCTTGAAATCATCCCAGAGCAAGTCAAAGATCTCGAAGAAACACTCTCTCGATTAAAAGAGCTGCTGCCAAGTCTTAGCAATAGAGAGATTAGTCGCTTTAAAAAGACGCTAAATCAATATCATAAATTTGAAGCTGTTCCCTTGGTATTAAAACTTACCAAAGAAGAAACCGCTCTCTTTGCCGTCAACAAATACAAGTTTCCAGGCGTGAATTTAAAACCCTCACTGAACAGAACCTATCCAAAGGGTGAACTCTACGCCCATCTTCTTGGCTATGTAGGCCGAATTAACCCAGAGGAATGGCAAAAAATAGACCGAAAAAATTACCATGGCACCAATTTTATAGGCAAGCTCGGCATTGAAAAATACTATGAATCGCTCCTTCATGGCAAAATCGGACTAATTGAAGCTGAAACCGATGCCTCAGGCCGAGTCAAACGAGTCTTCAATTCCATTAAAGCCAATTCAGGCAGCAGCCTCTATCTAACCATTGATACAGAGCTGCAAAAAGCCTCTCATCAGGCACTTGCTGGGCTTGAAGGCGCAATTGTTGCCATCGATCCCAAAAATGGTGAAGTGCTTGCCATGGTAAGCTACCCTTCCTATCAACCGAATGACTTTGTCAATGGCATCAGCCAAGAGAAATACAAAACGCTCATTAGCTCGTCATCTGAACCCTTATTTAATCGTGCCATACGAGGCCAATACCCACTGGCTTCAACCATCAAACCGTTTGTCAGTGTTGCCGCCTTAAGTGAAAAGATTATCAGTGAAAATTACGCCGTCTATGATCCAGGCTGGTTTCGCTTGCCAAATAGTAATCATCTTTATCGCGACTGGAAGCGAAATGGCCATGGCTGGGTTGGGGTCGAGCGCGCCATTGTGGTCTCGTGTGATACTTATTTCTATAAACTAGCCGACTTGATGGGGATCAATAAAATAAACGACGTTCTTACCCAGTTTGGTTTTGGCCAAAATACCCACATCGATTTGTTAGAAGAACTACCAGGCCTAATCCCAACCCCAGCCTGGAAAAAACAGAATAAACAAAAGTCCTGGTTTACGGGAGATACCTTAATCTCGGGCATTGGGCAAGGTTTTATGCTCACAACGCCATTACAACTTGCAAAAGCCACGGCTGCATTTGCCAATAAGGGAAAACATTATCGCCCTCATTTGGTTAAGAAAATTTACAACCCAAACACCAAAGAAACTGAGATCATTACACCGGTTGAGGAATACCCCATCAATTATAAAAAGCAAAGCTGGCAAACCGTCTTTCGAGCTCTAACAGAAGTGATTAGCTCCCGTGAAGGCACAGGCTTTCGCTTTGGCCGTAACGCCCCATACACGGTGGCTGCAAAAACGGGAACTGCTCAAATCATCAGTCTTCGCAATGCCTCGACCAAGAATGATTTAATGCCTAAGCACCTACGAGATCACTCTCTCTTTATTGGCTTTGCGCCGGCAGAAGATCCTAAAATAGCCATTGCAGTGGTGATTGAGAACGCTAATTTTGCCAGCAGCGTGGCAAGAAAAGTGATGGATAATTATTTACTAAGACCAACGAGTCAACAAAATCATGTACAATCAAAAAAGAGTTGAATTAGTTAGCCGCAGCGTTTGGCAGAAGACCCGACTTTGCCCCATTCTTCTTTGCCTGATTATCTGTTTAACCTTGTTTGGACTAACCGTTTTATACAGCGCCTCCGATCAGAGCCAGAGCATACTACTACGACAAAGCATCCGACTGGGAGCCGCCTTTTTAGTGATGATTGCTTTTGCTCAAATTCCTTGTTACCGCTATCGAAATTGGGCACCTTTCTTTTTTATGGTGGGCTGTGTTCTATTAATTGGCGTCTTACTGGCAGGCAAGATAGGAAAAGGGGCCCAGCGATGGTTGGATCTAGGCTTTTTTAAGTTTCAACCCTCGGAGCTTATGAAGCTGTTCATGCCCATGTTTTTAGCTTGGTTCTACAGTCAGCAAGCACTTCCTGCAAGGATTGGGGCTATTATTAAAGGCGCCCTCTTTTTACTGCTACCTTGTCTTATTATTGCAAAACAACCAGATCTTGGTACTGCCATCATGGTCTTTCTCTCTGGCTTTGTAGTTATTTTCATTAGTGGGATCCGCTATCAATTATTACTTGGGGTTATTTTAGTGACCACGGCACTTACCCCTGTCATATGGCATACGCTGCACGACTATCAAAAAGAGCGTGTGTTAACTTTTGTCGATCCAGAGCGTGATCCGCTAGGCAGTGGCTATCATATTATTCAATCTAAAATCGCCATCGGATCGGGTGGCATGGCGGGCAAGGGTTGGCTAAATGGCACCCAGTCTAATTTGAACTTTTTGCCAGAGCACACCACTGATTTTATTTTTGCGGTCATCTGTGAAGAGTTTGGCTTTATTGGCGCCTTTATCACAATCAGTCTGATATTATTAATTTCTTTAAGAGCACTCTACATTTCAATCAGCGCCTATTCCTATTTCCCTAAGTTTTTAGGAATCGCCATCTCAATGAACTACTTTTTCTCCTCTATTTTTAACATTGGCATGGTTACTGGTCTCTTACCCGTGGTGGGAATTCCGCTACCGCTTGTCAGTTATGGTGGCTCCTATATGCTAATGATTTTTGCAAGCTTTGGGATCCTCATGTCCATTCATCATGAAAAGAATATGTTTGCAGCCGACAAAAACGGTAATTACAGTGGCCTCAAAAGCTTTTGATACTCATTGATTGGATCATCTGAATTTGCAACTTGGGAGAGTCTTTGTTTGAATTTTTTAGCGCCAGCTTCGCCAAAATAAAGCCCCTGCAATGGCTTTAATAACACGTTCAAATTTTGTTTATTCTCATACTCAGCTTTTAAATAGGGAAAGTAGCTCTCTAGAAGAGAGAGACGACTCACAGACTTTGTGCTTTTACCTAAGACAAGATCTGCCTTTGAAAAATAAAAAGGATCTTGTGTGGCCTTTCGACCAAACATTAACCCATCTAAAGAATTAAAGGTCTCTAACTGCAAAAAGCTCTCTAGGCCGCCATTTAAAATGACCTCAATCTCATTACATGTTTCTTTCAACCTTAGTACACGAGGGTAGTTTAAGGGTGGAATGCTCCGGTTTTCTTTAGGGCTTAGCCCTTTTAAGTAGGCAATTCTTGCATGCACGATAAAGGTTTTACAACCTGCCTGCACAAGGCTATCTATAAAATCAAAAAAATATTGATCGCTGTCAAATTCATCCACTCCTATTCGACATTTGACCGTCACAGGGATCTTATCACTGGCATCAAGCATTGCTTTAAAACAATCACTAGCAAGCCGTTTATCTTTCATTAAAACAGCCCCAAACGCCCCTTCTTGCACTCTCGGGCTGGGACACCCCAAATTTAAGTTCACTTCAGAAAAACCAGCCTTTTCAAGAGAGACCACGCACGTTGCTAAGTCCTTAGGCACGCTGCCGCCTAATTGAAAAGCAACGGGCAACTCTTGACTGGAATAAGCGGTTAAAGAGGGTTTTGATGAGTAAAGGAGGGCATTGCTTGTCACCATCTCGGTATATAGCAAAGCATGCTGGGTCATCAACCTAAAGAAATAACGAAAATGCCGATGCGTGTAGTCAATCATCGGGGCAATGGAGAGTCTTCTATCTATCATGTTCTGGCTCTAAATGTTCAACCATTAGTTGCACGTTCTCACGACCTAAGTATCGATTAATGTCTAATTTATAGGCTGCGTGAACTTTTCTGCAGTGGTGATTAGGCCACTCTTTTAAATCAACGTTGAAATAAATGCCATCCACTATGCAGTCAGACTCTTCAACTCGCAAGCTTAGTTTAAGGTGGTTTTGTCCTACAATTCTCTGAGAGACCATCTCAAACACATTATCAAAAATAGGTTGCTCAAACTGAGATCCCCAAGGGCCAGAGCGTTCAATCAATTTTGCAAATTCTAAGCTAAAATCTCTAGGGCTTAGGGCGCCATCACTTAAAATTTGGCTAACACAGTCTTTCTCATTTAATACTTTAGAAAGCTCTTTTTCAAACGCCTCTCGAAAGGGTTGGAAGTTCTCTGGTTTCAGACTTAAGCCTGCAGCCATGGCATGCCCACCAAATTTAATGATTAAACCAGGATGAGTGGTTGCCACATCACTTAACACATCTCGAATATTAATGCCCATGATTGAGCGAGCACTACCCTTTAATTCTTGCTTGTCTTCACTGGCTGCAAAGACAATAACAGGTCGAGAATATGTCTCTTTTAAACGGCCAGCCACAATGCCAATCACCCCTTGATGCCAACTCTCATCAAATAAACAAAGTCCAACTGGCAAATGTTTGTTATCGAGTTTTAAATTGGCAATGACCTTAAAAGCCCCCTCTTTCATCTCTTGTTCTATCTCTTTGCGCTCTTGATTTAATAAGTCTAAACGCATGGCCATTTCTTTTGCTGACTTTTCACTGTGGCTTAAGAGACAGGCAATGCCCAAAGACATGTCATCTAAGCGACCAGCGGCATTGAGCCTTGGCCCAACGGCAAATCCTAAATCTTGCGCTTTTAAAAATTGTCGATCTCGCTTGGCATTGGCAAACAGCGCCTTAATGCCTGCTCGCACTTCCCCTTGCCTGATTCGTCTTAAGCCCTGCTCAACTAAAATTCTATTATTCTTATCAAGCGGCACCACGTCTGCTACTGTGCCAAGGGCAACCAAATCAAGAAAGCACCCCATGTTTGGTATTGCTTGATTGCGCTCTTCAAAAAAATGCGCCTCTTTCAAACTCGCCCGCACAGAAGCCATTAAATAGAAAATCACCCCAACGCCTGCAATCGATTTTGAGGGAAAGGCACATCCTCGCTGATTGGGATTTACAATGGCATAAGCATCAGGTACCTCATCCCCTGGAAGATGGTGATCGGTAACCACCACATCCATCCCTAATTCATTGGCACGTCGCACCCCATCGATGCTGGAAATACCATTATCCACCGTAATCAATAAGTCGGGTGATTTGGTCTTTGCCACCTCAACAATTTCAGGCGATAGACCATAGCCAAAATTAAATCGGTTGGGCACTAAAAAATCAACTTTCTCAGCCCCAAAAGCTCGAAGAGCGCTAACAGCTAATGAGGTAGAGGTTGCACCATCAGCATCAAAATCCCCGATGATTAAAATGCTTTGCTGCGCCTTTATTGCCTCAACCACACGCTGAGTGGCTTTTTCAATGCCGAGTAACTCTTTAAAATGCAATAAACTGTTTAGGGAAATGTCTAAATCTTCTTGCCGCGTTATGCCACGCGAGGCATAAATGTTCATCAATCGCTTATCCACACCTGTTAGCGTAGAACTCGCAGTAACGTTTCTCCGTACTATTTTTTTCATGATTGTTCCTAGCGGTTGAAATTTATACACAAAATACTAATTCTTCCAAGTAGTTTGAGTCTATTTTTTTTGCCAAATCCCATTCTGCGCATGAATCAGTAGGCGCTGTTTTGCAGGGAGCATTGATTCAATGCTTGTCAAATCTTGCCGATTCCTTAAAAAAACAAAGGGGTCTTTGATTTTTTTAAGTGATTTGATAGTTAGCGACGATAAAGAGTCAACTCTAAGACCACATTCTCTTGCAAAGACGAAAAGCGCCTCATCGTCACAAAAAAGAGCTTGTCTTGCGCTTGACTGCAGGTGGGTGGGCGCACTGGTGTTTGCCCAAGTCCATAGAGCATTGTAAGGAGCGCTTTCTAAGTTTCCATCACGGGACAAGCTTAAATTGCTTAAAAGTAGTTGCAACTCATTAAGACGCTTAAACCACGGTGCGACACCGTCATTTTCCTGCATAAATGACGTAAGGCCCACGCCTTGCAAACGATAGAGACTTACGTTCGGCGTTGAAATGTCATCGCGCTTAATTCTAAAGTGCGGCAAGCTTGCCTTTTCAAGTGCAAATCCTTGTTCACTAAAGTAGGGCTTAATTGCCTTAAAAATTTCTAGGTATTGAGACTCACTGAGCGTTTCTTTCGAGGCAATCTCATGTAGATGCACATCATTATGACTAGCGCTTAAGGTCACTGGTGTTAGCAAAGAGCCTGGGCTCTTTAATAAGCCTTGCGTGAACATCTGATAAAAGCATGGGAGCTCAGAAAGCTCTAACGCTTCAAATAAGGCAAGAAAGGCAGACCCTTGCGGGCGTGCCTTCACACACTGATACGAGTCATCTTCAAGTGCGCCCTGCAAAAATAGCTTAATTGTTTTTCTAGAAAACAGCATCAGCAGTGACTTTTTTGAAAGAGTTGTCGTAGATTTCTAATTGCTTGGCGAGTTCTCGCTTCATTTTCTATCAAGCCAAAACGTACGTACTCATCACCATAACTGCCAAAACCAATGCCAGGTGCTACGGCAACTTCTGCGTCATTCATTAAAAATTTAGCAAAAGATAACGAGCCCATCTCACGAAATTGCTCTGGAATTTTTGCCCAGACAAACATGGTTGCTTTCGGGCTTTCAACTTGCCAGCCAATGCTGTTTAAGCCTTGACATAACACGTCTCGCCTTTTTCGGTAAAGCTCGGTGATGTCTTTCACACACTCTTGAGAGCCTTCAAGCGCAGTAATTGCGGCTACTTGAATGGGAGTAAAGGTGCCGTAATCCATGTAGGACTTTAAATGTGATAGGGCTTTAACCAGCTTTTCATTGCCACAAACAAAGCCAACTCGCCAGCCTGGCATGTTATAACTTTTTGATAAAGAATACGTCTCTACTGCCAATTCCCGCGCCCCTTTTACTTGTAAAATAGACGGTGGTTGATAGCCATCAAAGGCAATGTCGGCATATGCAAAATCGTGGATAACCCAAATCTGATATTTTTTTGCCAAGGCAATAATTTTTTCAAAAAATGGTAATTCAACGCACATGGCCGTTGGGTTTGCAGGAAAATTTAACACTAAGACTTTAGGTCTTGGCTTTACATCAATAAGTGAACGCTCGAGATCCGCTAAAAACACTTCTTCCTCTTCAATGGAGAGGTATTGAATGCTGGCACCTGCAATGGCAAATCCATAGATGTGAATTGGGTAGCTAGGATTGGGAACAAGAGCTGTGTCGCCAGGCTCGGTCATTGCGAGTGCCAAATGAGACAACCCTTCTTTTGAGCCAATGGTTACAATCACTTCTCTGTCTTCAGAGAGTTCAACGCCAAAACGGTTTTGATACCAGTTTTTCATTGCAAGTCGTAATCTTGGGATCCCGCGTGAAGCAGAATAGCGGTGAGTGTCACCACGTTGGGCTGTTTCACATAATTTATCAACAATGTGTGTGGGCGTTGCTCTGTCAGGATTGCCCATCCCAAAATCAATAATGTCGCGTCCAGCGTGCCTTAAGTCCATTTTAAGAGTGTTTACTTCGTTAAACATGTAACTCGGCAGACGCTTTAAGCGCGAAAATTCTTGCATGATGATTCCTAATAATTTGGTTTTATGGACCGTTTTGTCGATGTTTAAACCTAAAGCGTGCCCAGAGGGTGCATAATGAATTAGCTTGGGTATAATTGCACTCAGTTTGCGCTAGGATAACACGAATAACGATGAAATTAACCTTAGAAAATGATCATCCTATGTACATCAGCCATTATCAAGCTGATCACATAAAGTTAAATGACAAAGCCCTTTCTCATTCACTGATCATCACCCCGAAAGAGCATCAGCCTTGGCCTGTGACAAGCATTAACTCTCTCACTCTTGATGATTTTAAGCCTTTTTCAGAAGCAGAAGTTATTTTATTGGCAAGCGACTGTGGCAGTCGAGAGCTTGCAGCCGCCATTCCCTGCCATTTTGCCAAACGAGGGGTCGGTATTGAGATAATGTCGCTAGGCGCCCTTTGTCGAACCTTTAATCTTTTGGTTCAAGAAGGAAGGTGCGTGGTCGCAGGGTTGATATTCTCAGAGAGTTGAATCGCAACCTGTTCGGCCATGGCCTTCTCTTCTGTATAGTCGTTTTCAAAATGCTTTAGATTCGATGGCACATAATGATCAAGCCAGGCCATCAATGGTTTGAATTCAGGGACCAACTTTGACTTTTTCCACCACGATTGGTCTTGAAAGGAGGTTAAGCTCACCACCAGTAATAACAGTGAGGTCACAAGCACCCCTCTTGCAAATCCAAAGAGCACACCAAGAATGCGGTCTGTGCCACCAAAGCCTGTGCTTTTGACCAAGGCTCCAATGAAAAAATTGACCAGCGCCCCTAAGATTAAGACGCATATAAAAATACCAGCAAAGGCTAATAAATAGCGTAAAGGCTCACTGCTCACGTAATGCGATAATAAAGAGGCGGTTAATTCAGAAAATAACACTGACAGCCAGATGGCCAGCCCCCATGTAATAATGGAAATGGTTTCTTTAACAAACCCTCGAAATAAACTGATAATAACCGATAAACCAACCAGCCCTATGATTGTATAATCAACCCAATTTAACTCGACCATTTACGCACCACCAATCCCTTTAATTGTGTTTTAGTTAATAATTGTTTCTTTAAATTTTCCGCTTCTGCTTTGTTATTAAGCTCGCCCACAAACACAAAGGTGATTTTTTCCCTATCCACATTTGTTTTTGAGCGCATGAACGTTTTGTGTCCTAATTTCTGCAAAGACTTGTGTAAGTTCATCGCATTATTTTGATCTTTGAAAGCCGCAAGCCTAACAGTATAGAGTTGATTTGGTCTTACAACTTTCTTTTTAGTAAGAGTAAGGCGCTTTATTTGTTTTGGTTTTTGACTAACTTTTTTTGCGGCCTTTGCCTTAATTGATACTTTTTTTACAGGATAGGATTTACTTTGAGTGTTGTTGGTTGTACTGGCAAGCTTAACTGTCTCAGTCGTTGGCTTTTCTTCAGCCACTCTCTCAACTGGAGGGGGGCTTAATTGTTCCTTCTCAATTGGAATGAATTTGCTCTCCTCAAGAGTACTTAGACGACTTTCAGATTCATTGATCGAAACATGCGCAACCGGCAAGGGTTTTTGCCAATCTTCGCTCTCATTATCAGCTAGCTGTTCACTAACTGCGGCAGTGGGATGATAAAAAGGAACCTTTTGATTTTCAGCCAAGACTATGGCTCTTTGCTTTAATAAAATGGGCAAAAGTAAGGCAATAAAGCATAAGATTACCACCCCTCCAATAATTCTATATCGTATAGTCTCATCCACTACAATTCTCCAACACTAGTGAAGGTACCTGCTTTAAAAGTTCTGTTACCAGTAAAAAGGATCCACAAGCCACCATAACATCATTCTCTGGAGTTTGACTAGAGGCTTGCTGGTAGGCCCGAGCAACAGATCCACAGTAATGCACTTTTGAGGCTGGGATTTCTGACTTTTTAAATACTCCTGCCATGTCCTTCAAGCTTCTTCCTCTTGGGGGGGGGAGCTCAACCAAAAACCATTGATTCACTTGTTTGTCTAAAAGCCTGATGCATTCATCCATCGCTTTATTCTTTAACATTGAGAAGATCACGTTCACTTTTCCAGTAATCTTAGACAACTCTTTTGCTAAATGCGACATTGATTGCTCATTATGGGCAACGTCAATTAAAAGCTGTCCATTTAGAAACCACTCTTGTCGAAAAGAAAGCTTAAAGCCTGCCATACCAGCTTCTACTTTGTGAAAATCAAGTTCAAGCCCAAGCTTTTGCCAGGCCGTCATCGCAGCGACTAGATTACTAAGTTTAATTGCCGGTAAGCTTGTAAAGTTGTACTGTTTTTTTTCAAATTGATAGTACCAAGAGCTGTTTGATTCGGTGTAAGAGTAGTCAATGCCCTGTTGAATAAAGTCAGTCTTTAATGCGCGAGCATGAGAAAGCATGCTCTCAGGCGGTGACGGTTCTTGGCACACGACCATTTTATTAGCTCTAAAAACACCAGCCTTTTCAAAGCCTATTTCCTCGAGTGTTTCGCCTAAAAAATCCATGTGATCTAAACCAATGCTAGTAATAATAGCCAGATCAGCATCAATGACGTTGGTTGCATCCAAACGCCCCCCTAAACCGACCTCCAACACAATTAGCTCAGGCTGAAATTTTTTAAAAGCAAACAAAGCGCATAAAAAAGACCATTCAAAATAAGTAAGTTGCGATGACTTTGGATGCTCGTTAATGGCTGAAAACGCCTCATTTAACAGCTCATCAGAGATAGGAGTACCGTTAAAGCAAATTCGTTCATTAAAGGAAAATAAGTGAGGTGAAGTAAAGCTGCCAATGGTTTTATTCATTAGCTTAGCTAAAACCTGCAACGCTTTAACCGTTGATCCTTTGCCATTAGTACCGGCAACACTGATTACCGGTTGGCACTTAGGGCGAAGGTTAAGATCATCGACTAAGGCTTGCACCCCTTCTAAGCCGAGTTTGATAACATTAATGTCCAGTTTATCAAGTTTTTCTAACCAGTCAGCTAAAATCTTTGGCCGACTTTCTTCTAAAACACACTCTCTCATTATACTGGTTTATTTAGTAATTTTAGTAGCAGTCGAGCAAGGCAAGATTTTAACTTTCCTCGCTCAACAATCATGTCAATGTGGCCATGTTCTAATAAAAATTCACTGCGTTGAAACCCTTCTGGCAGAGTTTGTCGTACCGTTTGGGCAATTACTCGAGGGCCGGCAAAACCAATCAAGGCCTTTGGCTCTGCAATTATTAAGTCCCCAAGCATGGCAAAACTTGCAGAAACGCCCCCCATCGTTGGATCGGTTAGGATGGAAATAAATGGCAATCTTCGTTGACTAAGCTTAGTTAGCACAGCTGAAGTTTTTGCCATTTGCATTAAAGAAAAGAGTCCTTCTTGCATTCTGGCACCACCACTGGCACTAAAGCAGATAAAAGGGCAATTGCTCTCAACCGCTCGTAAAACGCCCTGACAAAATTTATCACCAACCGTTGCTCCCATCGAGCCACCCATGTAAGAAAATTCAAAGGCCGCAGCCACCAAGGGTAAGCCCTCAAGCGTTCCTTCTGCGACTAAAATGGCTTCTTTCTCCTGGCTTGATTTTTGAGCAGCACTAATGCGGTCTTTGTATTTTTTTAGATCTCGAAACTTGAGTCGGTCTATCGGTTCTTTATGCTCAGCAATTTCTCGATAGTCACCTTGATCGAAGATCATCTCAAAACGCGCTCTTGCGCTAATGCGATGATGATGCTGACACTTAGAACAAACGCCCAACATTCTATCGAGTTCTTTACGATATAGAACGCTGCCACAGCCATCACATTTGACCCAAAGTCCTTCTGGCACGCCTTTCTTTTGAGAAACGTCCGTTCGAACCCTGGATGGAAGAAGTCGATTTAACCAGCTCATTGTTTATACAGTCTAAATAGAGGAAAAATGTTGCTATTTTACGGGATTTTTATCATTTAAGCTAATTTTTCCTCTAGTTCATTGATTTAAAAGGAAATTTGGAAAGAAGTGTCTGGTTCTTGCACCCTGGCTCTCTGTCCATCATTCTGCCCATCATCCTTCATCGAAACAGGCAGCTCTCTGTCGTCTAAAGACGGAGGAGGAACCTCTCCTGCTTGTAAGGATTGCGCAATGAGAGAGCGGGTTTTCCAGACGTTTGTGCGCCCATTAACGCTTGCATCTTTTAAGCTTTTAATGATTAACGCCTGAGCATCAAGGGTTGCTTTTTGTTCACCATGCGCTTGCCTTAACAGTGCCACCTCACTTTGTAGCGACGCAATCAGTGTAGACTGAGTCTCTAGCATGCTAAGTAATTGCTGATGCGGCTCTTGATTGATAGATCTTTTCTCTGCGTTCTCAGAGGCTGAATGCTGAACTCTTTGTATTGGCCGTGTTTCAAGGCAGCTACGGCTCATACTCTCTTTAACTGCCGTTAGTTCTTCTTTTAAGGCTTTGAGTTCTAAGGTGGTGTTAGCTTGCTGCTCTTCAAGGCGCGCTGCATTCTCTAATGCCGATCTAGACTGATTAAATGAGATGTTTTTTTTCTCAGCATCAATGACCTGTGAGAGTTTCTCTGAAAACAATTTAAAATCACGACACTCTAGGTAGTCAAACACATCA
The DNA here is from genome assembly GCA_030148065.1 of Legionellaceae bacterium. GTDB lineage: Bacteria > Pseudomonadota > Gammaproteobacteria > Legionellales > Legionellaceae > JASBUC01. The sequence continues at coordinate 19,950 of JASBUC010000063.1, forward strand.
CGAAAAGAGGCACCTAAATCACTCAACGGTTCTATCGAGGCCGTCTTAAGGGCCGCATCCACCAATTTATTGGCGCCACCGGCAAGCACATTGCCTTTTTCTGCCGCAACCCCTTTTTTACAGCGCGTCAATCTAACCGTATGGTAGAGTTCCTGCAAGCCTTCTTCTTCACTGTCACTCTCTGGTGCTCTTAAAATCTGAACCGTTTCATCAAAACCGTCCATTAAACGGTATAGGGTTAAGCCACTTCGATAAATCAGTGCTTCTAGTTCCAACCAATTATCATTGCTAAAGCGTTCAGCCGATAAATATTTCGTCTTAATGGTCCGGTAGCTTTGTAGTAGATATCGAAGATGGAGAATTTTATCAGAGTCCCATTTATCCTCAGCCATGTAATCAATTAGCTTAGCAAGATACTGATAGCCTCTTTCTAGATGAGCATCTCTTTCCTCACCTGAAACAATTTCTAGTAAGACTCTGGTCTTGGTTGGGTTTAGACATTTTTCTATTTGATAGTCCTCTGCGCTGTACTGATAATTCTCATCAGAGGGGGAGGCTTCGGCCTCTGTTCGCGGTCGTCGCCCTACTGGACTCATTTTTTTGCGGTTTGCATACACAATGATGGCATTTGCAAACAAATCGACGAAATCGATTAACTTTTGTGGCATACAACACTCCTTGTTTTTATGACATCGAAAATAGTTAAGCAACTAACTCATATTAGTAATTTACTTCAACAGCCATTGCGAGCGACTGTTCTTTTTTACCTTGATTTAAAAAGAGTTCCAACTGTTTTATCAGCTCATCACTGGGAACGACACTAAATTCCTTGGCAGCTTTTACCAATACACTGGCACTCTCGGTTAAGTATTTAAACAATACAGGCGTATTACCCGCATGCTCTTTCAATATAGCGAGCATGTCTTCAAAATGCGTGGCGTCCTCTTTGCTAACTTCAATTGTGAGATTTTTAGCATATCGCTCTCTTGCCTCATTAATGCTATAAGCATTATTTAATACTAAGCGCACACCACCATTAAACTTGTCTTTAGAAATCTCAGCCTCCACCACAACAATGGCATCTTTCTTTAAAAGCGCTTCAAACTGCATGAAAATTTTCTCAAACACCAGCGCTTCTTTCTTATCACTTTCATCTTCTAATGTGACGATAAAAAACTGTTTCCCTTGCTTGGTAATGATTCGTCGCACACCTGAAACAAGGGCTAGAATAACTGCACTTTTTTGGTTAAGGGAGAGTTGTCTTAATGGGGTTTTAGAAAGGTGTGGCCGCTCACGTTGATAGGTATGAACCGGATGGCTACTAAAGTAGTGCCCTATGCATTCTTTTTCAAAGCGGAGTTTTTCAATCAATGGCCATTCTGGGATCTGCGAGTCACATTTGGCTGAGCTCTCTGCTGCTGAAAATAAGTTAATCTGCCCCATTTCCTCACTTTTTAGCGTTTGCTGGGATGCTTTTAAGGCTGATTCAATGGCTTGAAACATGGTTGCTCGGTTTTCAGGGAAACAATCGCAGGCACCACTTTTAATCAAGGCTTCAAGTGAGCGTTTATTAAGTTTTTTGGCTGTCACTCGCTCACAAAACTCAAAAAGGCCGTTGTAGTCGCCAGCGCGATCACGTTCAGCAACAATGCTCTCAATCACTCCTTCGCCCAGACCTTTAATGGCCCCCAAACCATAAATGATCTCTCCATTTTTACGAACACCAAATTTATACTGACCTTCATTAATGGATGGCAGTCTCACTTTAATTTTCAAGTTTTTACATTCTTCTAAGAAAATGACCACTTTATCGGTGTTGTCTAAATCACTGGATAAAACAGCTGCCATGAAGGCTTCTTTGTAGTGAGCTTTGAGCCAAGCCGTTTGATAAGCAACCAGGGCATAAGCAGCAGAGTGAGACTTGTTAAACCCATAACCTGCAAATTTTTCCATGATGTCAAAAATAGAATCCGCCGTCTCATGTTCAACGCCTCGCTCTACCGAGCCTTTAACAAAAATCTCACGCTGTTTGGCCATTTCTTCGGCTTTTTTCTTACCCATGGCTCGACGTAGAAGATCGGCCGCCCCCAAGGTAAAGCCTGCCAGCACCTGAGCAATCTGCATGACTTGTTCTTGGTAGAGAATAACCCCATAGGTCGGCTTAAGAATTGGTTCAAGCTTGGGATGTGGATAGACGACTTCTGCGCGCCCATGTTTTCGATCGATAAAATCATCAACCATGCCCGACTGCAAGGGCCCCGGTCTAAAGAGCGCCACCAAGGCGATGATTTCTTCAAAACAATCCGGTTGTAGCCTTGAAATCAACTCTTTCATGCCACGAGACTCTAGCTGAAAGACCGCAGTGGTAAGACATTGCTTTAACAGTTGAAAGCTCTCAGGATCATCGGTTGGAATAAGCTCAATGTTAATCTCTTGCCCCAACTGCTCCTTAACATTTTTCAAGGCCCAATCGATGATGGTCAAGGTGCGAAGTCCTAGAAAATCAAATTTAACCAATCCAACACTCTCAATGTCATCTTTATCAAATTGACTGACAATTTGAGATTTGCCTTCCTCACAATAAACGGCGGAAAAATCTGATAACATTGAAGGTGAGATAACCACCCCTCCTGCATGTTTACCAACGTTTCGAGTAATGCCCTCAAGCTTTAATGCCAAATCAATTAACGCTTTGACGTCACTGTCTTCCTTATAAAGCGTGTTTAATTCTTCATTTTCAGCCATCGCCTTAGTTAGAGTCATGCCTATTTCAAAAGGGATGAGCTTAGCAATGCGATCGACAAACCCATAAGGGTGGCCCAATACTCGACCTACGTCTCGCACCACCGCTTTAGCCGCCATGCGGCCAAAAGTAATGATTTGGGAAACACTCTCGCGGCCATACTTATTAGCCACATAATCTATCACCCTGTCTCGGCCATCCATGCAAAAATCAACGTCAAAATCTGGCATTGAGACCCGCTCTGGGTTTAAAAAACGTTCAAAAAGAAGCTCATACTGTAAGGGGTCAAGATCGGTAATTTTAAGCGCATAAGCCACCAAAGAGCCTGCACCAGAACCGCGTCCTGGTCCAACCGGGATCCCATGCTCTTTCGACCACTGAATAAAATCCGCAACGATTAAAAAGTAGCCCGGAAACCCCATGTTATTAATCACGTCCAATTCAACTTTAAGACGTCTTTCATACACTTCTTGGCTAAGACCGGTTGAAGACACGCCATCCGTTAAAATAACCTCAAAACGCTCTTTTAAGCCACTAAAGGCAATTTGTTCTAAATATTGCCCTGTCGTGATACCGGCTGGAATGGGAAAGTCAGGCAGGAATGTTTTATCAAACTCTAAAATGACGTTGCAGCGTTTTGCGACTTCTTTTGTGTTAGCAATGGCGCTTGGATAAGCACTAAAGAGTGCCTGCATCTCTTCAGGGCCTTTTAAGTACTGTTCTTTAGAGTGAAAATTGCCTTTATCACCCTCTTCTAGAGTCATTCCCTTAGCAATACAGACTCTGGCAAGATGGGCTTCAAAGTCGTTTTTATCAGTAAAACAAATGGTGTTACTTGCGATTAGTGGAAGTGATAGCCTTTTGGCAAGCATTAACGCCTCTTGTCGGTATTTTGGCTCATGCAGGGTGCCTAAATGTTCAATTTGAATGTAAAAATCATTCGGAAAAAGCCTCTGCCAAAAGCTTGCTGCTTGCTCTGCATCATCTTGTTTATGGGCTAGAAGTAACGCCCCGATTTCACCGGCCTCTGTGCCAGATAAAACAATTAACCCTTGTGAAAACTCTGACACCCAGTCCTTTTTCAGTAAAGGAATACCATCGAGACGTTCTGCTTGCTGATAGCCCTTCGAGATTAGCTTGGTTAAATTTAAGTACCCCTGGTTGTCCTTACAGAGAACCGTCATCTTATAGGGGTGCGCTCGCACCACGGGGTTTTCAAACCACAGCTCTGCCCCGAGAATGGGTTTAATTTGGTTGGCGATGGCCGCTTTGTAGAACTTAACGACCGCAAACAGATTCATCACATCGGTCAAAGCAATGGCTGAATAGTCCGCCTGCCGTGCTTTTTCTAAAAAGGGTTTTATCTGTACAATTCCTTCACATAAGGAGTATTCACTGTGCACTGATAAATGGGTGAAGTCAGAGGTCATGACAATCTAAGTTCGTTGTTTGAGGCATAAACAAGTCATATTTTGCCCTAATTACTCGCTTTGTGAAAGCTTTGGATCAAACTCATCGCGCACCACATCAGAGAGTAGATTTACTGAGAGCACCAACACAAACATAAAACTAAAGGCCGTTAGCATCGGCCACCATACAACTGGCTCTCTGGCAAGCTCTAATCGTGCGCTGTTAATCATGTTACCCCAACTAATGGTCAAAGGAGAGACCCCTACGCCAATGTAGGATAAAACCGCCTCAGCAAGCACTAAAAAACTAAAGTCTAACACCACAGCTATTACCACTAAATGCATGACATTGGGTAAAATATGAGTCCATAAAATCTTGAATTTAGAGGCCCCCAGTGCCATGGCAGCCTCCACATACTCAAGCTCTCGAAGCTTTAATGTTTCAGCCCTAAGCATGCGACAAAGTCCAGTCCAACTGGTAATGCCTAGAATAAAGCAAAGCGATAAGAGCCTTGCATCCGAGCGCTCTATTAAGGTTGGAAATAAGGCTTGGTGGGTATTAATAAACACTTGCAAGCTAAGGACCATGGCCGCAATTAATAAAACACCAGGCACCGAGCTTAAAGTAATGTAGATGTATTGAATGACGTCATCTGTCTTACCCCCAACTAAGCCTGCTAAGGTTCCTAAAATCAAAGCAAAAGGCAACATAAAAAGCGTGGTTAAAAGGCCAATCATTAAGCCCGTGCGGATACTCTTTAGACCATAATAGAATACATCTTGCCCAATCTTGCCAGTACCCAGTATGTGATAATCAAGACTTAAATAGTAAGAAGACAGAAGCAAAAAAATTAAAAAGGCCGAGGTTAAAGAGCCAAGACTTTTCAACCTTCGTATAACAAAGTGAATCGACTTTTCTTTTTTAAAAGCAGAGAGTACGAAGGCGCCAAAAATACTTACGAAAATCGTCAAACAAAACGTTTTAAAGAGAATGCTTAAAATGTAGCGATTCTTAGTCTTTCCATCTTTAAATTCCTGCTTAACAAATGCTAAATCCGGGTAGCGACTCTCACCAGTGAGACTAATTTCTTTCACAAATCCTTTGACAGAAAACGGTGAGGAGTAGGTTTTTTCAAGCTGAAAGGCGCGTTTTTTAAAAACTTGGTCGAGAACACTTTGTACCGGGCCAAGGGTGTGCGTTTGCGAGTTAATTTTTTGAAAGTGAATAGAGTCAAGCAGCGCTATCAGGAAATAAAAACTGAAAATAATTAAGGTGATGGTTGCAATTTTACTCTCAGCAATATTTTTAAATTTTGCCGCAACAATGGGGCTTTTCATTGCTCTTATCATCCCGAAGGCAAACACCCCAAGAGCAAGGTAGAGTAGTAGATCGGTCACTAAGAAGACTGGGTGAATACTCATTGAAACCTCACGCGTGGATCAGCCCAAGTGTATGAGAGATCGGTTAAAATCAAGCCAACAATGTATAAAATAGTGCCTAAAAAAACCATCGAGCGTACAATGGCAAAATCCTGCTGGCCAATGGCATCAATCACATAACTGCCAAGCCCAGGGATCCCAAAAAAAGATTCTAAAATTAAACTTCCCATAAAGAGGGACGGGATGATAACCACAATACCAGTTAAAATAGGTAGCAATGCATTTTTCAAGACATGGAAAAAAAGCACTTGCCAAGCAGCAAGCCCTTTGGCTTTGGCTGTTTTTACATAGTCTTTGTGCATTTCTTCTAGAAAAATAGTTCGGTACCAGCGAGCCCCAGAACCAATGCCACCAATCACCCCAACGATGGTAGGCAATAAAATGAACTTAAACGACGCAAAGCCACCATCAAACCCTGAAATTGGCATCCACTTAAACCATTTACCAAGCAGGTATTGTCCACCAATGATGTAAAACAAACTCGAGATAGACATTAAAATGATGCAAAAAACAACCCCTGTTAAGTCTAAATAAGTACTTCTAAAAAAAGTCATGATCATCGCAAAGGTAATGTTAACCATCAAACCAATGATTAAAACGGGCACGGCAATTATAAGACTAGGCCACATCCTTTGAGAGACATCATGACCAATGTCTCGTCCGCCATCACTTACACCAAAATCAAACAAAAATAAGCGCAGCGACTTTTGGGTAAATAAGGTTTTTTCAAGCTTATTGCCCCCTTGCTCTTTCGCATTATAAAAAAGTGGTAAATTGTAACCGTGAGTTGATTTCCAATTCTCAATGGCTTGTTGGCTGATGTGTTTGTCACCAAGACGCATTCTAGCAATGTCATCGGGAGAATTGACCACAAAGAAAAGTAAAAAGGTAATCAAGTTCACACCAATTAAAATGGGAATGCTGTATAACAACCGTCGTATTAAATAGGCAAGCACAGAACTATAATCTCCTTATTGGTTTTTTCTCTTTTTGATAATAACTAATCAGCACTGGCAACAGAAAAAAAGCAAGTAACAACACAAGAAAAAAACCAGGCCATAGTTTAGGCTGATTCCATTGCTCTTGTAAGGCAACACGAGTCAAGGGATCGAGCGATTGATACTTAAGTGTATTATTGCCAATGGTGCTCACTTTAATTGGCCCACTCCACTGCTGTGTTAATAAAAAGGACTTAGGAAAAACACCCCAGATCCAAGGCGCATCTCGTTGCGCGACTTGAATCATTTGCTCAATCAACGCTTCGCGTTCTTGACCGGGATGAAGTTGTTGGTAGCGTTGAAAAAGTTGGTTAAAGGCATCACTGTTATAATTTGCTGCATTTTCACCGCCATATTTAACCTTGCCATTATCACCATTGAGTAAGAACAGAAAATTACGCGATGATGGGTAATCAGCATGCCATCCCCAAGAGAAGATTTGCGCATTTCCGTTTCGCATTTTCTCTTGAAAACGATTGTATTGCGTCGCTCGAATATTAAGACTGATTCCGAGCTTTCTAAACTGCTTACGATACCAATTAAGGCGAGCTTTATCATCTGGAGAGCTCGAGGCCGGCACATCGTAATTGAGAATTAGAGGCTGATTAGTTCGCTTATCAAACCCATTTGGATAGCCCGCCTCCTTAAGGAGTGTCCGTGCTTCTTGGATGGACTTTCGCATTGGGTGACCATCGACCCAATCAAACACATAAGGGTTTATCCCCTTTTTACCCAACTGGTAGCCATCAATGCCTGGCGGAATCGGACCTTCTGCAACCAAGCCTCGACCATTCATAAAAATAGCAATGTATTCGCTGTAGTCGACGGCTATCGAGATGGCTTGGCGCAACTTACGGTTTTTTTCAGAAAAACCACCAACGGTCTCATCAAGCATGTTAAAGCCCATGTAAAATATGGTTGGCTCAACGGCGCTGTAGAGCTTAACACCTTTGCCCATCATGTCAGGCGTCAATTCAATCTCACCGTTGCGATTAACTGAAAACGCTTGATCGAAACTGTCAGCACTAACCCCTGAGCTGTCAAAATAGCCCTGTAAGAATTTATTCCAACGTGGAATGCTCTCTTTTTCGAGTACGTATTGCACTTGATTTAGTAAAGGTAATGGTTTTCCAATAAGCTTGGCAAATCGCGCTCTTTCTGCCTGATTGGATGGCTCTGGGAAAAACTCTTGGTGAAAGTTTGGATTCTTATCCAGTCTCATTTCTTGATTGGGGTTATTGATACTTAAATAAAAAGGGCCACTGCCGATCGGTTGCCAATCTAAGTTTAAATTACTCTCACTAAAGCCTGGTTGGCTGTAAAAGCGCACGGCTTCAAATGGCATGGCGGCAAAAAATGGCATGGCAAGCCAATATCGAAACTCAGGATTTTTACCCTTCACGGTGAGTGACAATTGATAGGGCCCCTCTTTTTTTACGCCCTCAATCTCATGGGGGTAGCGCCAGGGTGATTTTTTATAAGCAGTAGCATTCTGATAATTCGATAGTTCTTTGGAAAACTCTCTAAAGCCTACGATACTCTTTGCCATCACCCCGTAAATGGGTGAATGAATCTTTTTATCAGCCAAACGCTTTATTTGATAAATGTAATCCTCAACCATCACCCCACGTGAGCCCGTGTGTTGAAAGTCATTTAAGCGCTTGATCGCATGCTTTTTTAACAACGCCTCACTATAAGGGTAGTAACGAGGCTGCCCTTCTAACATCGCTAGAGCCGGGTGAGGCTGATACTTTAAGTCTTGTCGAATGGTTATTTCAAAGCGTGTGTAGCGAATGAGATTTGAGTCTTCATCCACCGCATTAAAGTTTTCATCAAGGTAGAGGATCTTAGGCAATTCTTTGGCGGCTAAAGGGGCTAACTGATAAGGACGCTTGAAATAATCATATTGCAACAGGGGTTCATAGATCTGTGAAATAAACTGATATTCATTACTTGAGTAAGCTTTGGCTGGATCGAGCGTCTTTGGACGCTCAGCAAAAGAAGAAAATAATACATTTTTTTTCTTCTCAGCCAAGGGGTAAGGAGAATTTAGTACCGGTAAATCGCAACCTAGCACTATAAAACTTAAAATAACTATGACAATCCTTTCTCGCACCTTCATCCTTGACCTTCTTTATAAAAGCTTCATCAACGCATCTTCATCGAGCAGAGCAACCTCAAGATCGAGGGCTTTCTGATATTTACTGCCTGGTGCATCCCCATAGAGTAAATAATCGGTTTTTTTTGAGACTGAGCCTGAGACTTTCGCACCTAAGCCAAGTAATTGCTCTTTAAGCGCATCACGCTTTAGAGTGGTGAAGCTGCCAGTTATTACCACTGTTTTGCCAGAAAAGGGGCTCTCATCTTGACGCTCGGCCTGCTTTACTTCTGGCCAGTGCACCCCAAGTGAGATTAAGCGTTTAATGATTTCTTGGTTATGAGGCTCTTTAAAAAAGGAAACGATGTGATCGGCAACAATTGGCCCCACATCAGCGACTTCAAGTAACTGCTCTGTACTCGCTTTACTAATGTTAGCAAGCTCGGTAAAGTGTAACGCCAAATTTCTTGCCGTTGCTTGCCCTACTTCACGGATCCCGAGAGAATAAATAAAGCGATTAAGAGTCGTCTCTCGACTTTTGTTGATGGCCTCTACCAAGTTTTGGCTGGATTTTAAAGCCATGCGCTCAAGGCTTAAAAAGTGCTCTAAGGTTAGCTCATAGAGATCGGCAACATTTTTTATCAGTTTTTCATCCACTAAAGCTGCCACAACTTTCTCCCCCAAACCATCAATGTTCATAGCAGCTCGTGACACAAAGTGGGTAATTGCCTGTTTTAATTGGGCAAAGCAAACCAAGCCCCCCTGACAACGGTAGGTTGACTCGCCTTCTTCTTTTTCCACATGCGAATGACAAACAGGGCACGTTGTCGGCATATTGATCTCAGAGAGTTGTCTGTGTGAGCGATTGGCTAACAGTACTTCTTTGACCTCAGGAATCACATCCCCTGCCCGCCGTATAATAACCTTATCTCCGATGTGTAAATCTTTTCGCCGAATTTCATCCATATTATGCAAAGTAGCATTACTAACAACAACCCCACCCACATGGGTGGGCTTAAGTCTGGCAACTGGGGTGAGCGCCCCTGTTCTACCGACTTGGAAATCAACTTGCATTATTTCACTCTCTGCCTCTTCTGCCTTAAATTTATACGCAATGGCAAAGCGAGGAGCTCTGGCAACAAATCCGAGTGTGTCTTGTGCTGATATCGCATTAACTTTGTAGACGACCCCATCAATCTCAAATGGCAGCGAGGCCCGGAGGCTCGTTACCTTGTTAAAATAATTGACCGCTTGCTGTTGATTCGCAGCCAATTCTATTAATTGACTAACTGGAAATCGATGCTCTTTTAGCCAGTTCAGTCGTTCAAAATGATTGTCGGCTAATGGGAAACCAACGCACTCACCTAGGCCATAGCAAAAAATGGACAATGAGCGTTTGGCACTGACTCTTGGATCAAGTTGCCTAAGGCTCCCTGCTGCGGCGTTTCGAGGGTTTGCAAAAACTTTCTCACCCTTTTTAGCAGCCTGTTCATTCAAGCTTAAAAAGGCGTCTTTGCGCATAAAGATTTCGCCTCTTACTTCCATGCGGACAATATCCTCGGCATTCGCTAAATAAAGTGGGATGGCCTTGATTGTTTTAACGTTGGCCGTGACATCCTCACCTTGTCGACCATCTCCACGAGTGAGCGCTCGCACCAGTCGGCCCTGCTCATAAATTAAGTTTATTGCCAAGCCATCGAGCTTAGGTTCGCAGACTAACTCGACCTCACCTTGTGAAAGAGTCGAGCTAAGCCTCTGATAAAAGGCACTAAACTCCTCTTCATCAAAGACATTGTTTAAAGACAGCATCGGCGTTAAATGAGCCACTGCATCAAATTGTTCACTGACTTTGCCCCCTACTCGTTGGCTGGGAGAGTCACTACTGACTAATTCAGGGTGTGCTTTTTCTATGGCCAACAAGGACTTATAAAGCTCATCGTACTCTGCATCACTAATGGTTGGGGTATCAAGTACGTAATAAGCATTATCGTGCTTTTGTAGTTCATCTTTTAACTGGTTTAATTGCTCTAATGGGGAGCTCATGCTAACTCAAAGTAATTATTTTTCTTGCTAGAAACGATACGCAATTTGAAGGCTTTTGACAATGACAAAAGACAGCGTTCAGCTAAGGTCTTTTCTAGGATCTTGAGCCTCCTAACTAACAAACCCTACGTCCCACGGCTTGTCCGAGGGAACCAGGCTATTCTGATTCATGGATTCCGCGGACAAGCCGCGGAACGTAGGGTTGGGGCCGCGGAACGTAGGGCTGGGGGCCGCGGAATGTTGAGTCGGGGGTGTTTGTTAATGTCAACTGCTTCAAAGGCTACGCCCTTGTGGGTTGCTCTTATTTAGCGAAGTGCACGTGAGAGAACAATGGCATCTTCGTGACTGCCATCTGGGTTAGTATAGTAGTCTTCTTTATAACCAACTTTAACAAACTCATGCTTATGATAGAGATTAATGGCTATCTCATTCGTCGGTCGAACCTCTAGGGTCACACTGGTACAAACCGGCGTCATTTTATCAATGACATAAAGGAGCATGGCCTTACCAAAGCCCTTACCTTGTGCCTCATTAGCAATACAAAGATTTAGAAGGTGACAGTCGCCTGCATTAATGCGATTAATGGCAAATCCTTGAACTTTCCTTTTTTTAGCCAAAACGTAGCAAGGATAACCAACTTTAATGCAGTCATGAATAATCTGTTTACTCCAAGGAGCGATGTGGGCAGTCTCTTCAATGGCATAGACCTCGTCTAAGTCACTGAGTTGCATCGGTCGTATTACAAAACCTGCTTTTGCCATTAATGCCTCCAAGCACCAAGATTGAATAAAAAAAACACACCAATGTTCTCATTATAGCCATTTATAAGCCACAAAAAAATAAACCTTGCGAAATCATTATTTCCTTGCTTAGATAAAAGCTAGCATGTGTAGAAAGGAATCGACTATGACCACTGAAAAGGATGCACCACAACCATCATCAACCCTTACTTGGCTAACCGCCTTTCTCACTAAATCAGACGAGAAAGCTCAAACAATCACAGAAGGCTCTGCTGTTGAATTAGCCAGCAATCAACCCGCCCCCCTAACATCCCAAAGAGAAAGAACAAGCTCGACCGAGAGTACCAATGACGTGAGTCAACTTTCTCTACTGGTTAGGGCGTCAACCGATCTTGTCACCCCAAAACTTGGCATGTTGGCAAGCATTGTCGGCCTTGGGCGCTTTTTACCTGCAGAAAAACCAGTTAAAAAAATTAGCCCACCCATGTCAGACGATCCAACTGAGAATTTACTCGGTAGAAATTTACCAGAAGAATTAACCAAACCACTACCAAGTTCTGTGCAAGTCACCCTGCAGCAAATCTCTCAAGAATATCAACAAAAACCCAAAGGGCAGCCATTAGAAAGTCTCAATCGAATTGCCTTTACTCAAGAAAAATTACAAGAAGTTAAAGGAAGCCTCGCCCTATTAGTCGACAGCATTTCAGAAAACCCCAGCTATCTAAGCGCCTGGTCTCGCGCTTGGGGAAACACCGCCCAATGGAAAAAAATATTAGGTGGGACGGTGGTAACAGGCATACCGCTTGCGGTTGCGCTTACCGCTCACATACCGCTATTACTGACCATTTCAGGCTTTGTTGCCGTTGGTTATTCGGCCACTGGGTTTTTACTAGATAATCACTATCAAGCCAGTGAAATCTACGTAAAAAAACTAAAACAAGGCATTTTAAGCCTAGCCGACATCCTCGCTTGGACCATCTCAAGTCTTAGTGAAATTTCTGAAGAATTAGCTAGAGAAGTAGGCGAACTTAAAACGCAAAATTCCATCTTTAAAGAGCAAAATAGGATCCATGCTGAAAACATCAACCGTCTCTGCAGCAACATGGAACACATCAAAGAAAACATCATCTTAAAACTTAGAGAGCAAGAAGGTCTCTCTGGAATGAAAGAGGCACTCTCAACCCACCTAAAAGCACTAGAGTCACATGCAGATCGCAATGAAGAGCAGTTTATGCAAAGTCAACGTCAGTTAGAAGAAATTGATGAAACCTATCAATTAATCACTGGTGAACTAGGCAACTATCTTGGCGATCTTAATCAACAAAAGCAAGAACTGGCCACAGAAGTTGGTAAATTAAAAACGGTGGAAGTTGCACTAAATGACACGAATCAAATGCTAACAGGCATCGTGCTAGAAGATGGTGAAGCGCGGAAAAATTTCCGCGATCGCCTAGATAAATTTATCTCTGATAAAGAAGAAAGCTTTGCCTCATTGACTCAACAAGCAAGCACTACCGGAAAACAGCTTGTGAAAACGCAAGAAGAACTTGAGCGCACAAAAAATGAATTGCAAGACACACAAAGGCAGCTCTCCTCCGTTCTACAAGAGCAAAAAAGACTCGTCACCAGCCTAGAGCGTTTAGAAAGAGCCAAACTCAGCGGGGTCGTTCCAACCATGAGAACTGGTCGTTCTGCAAATACAGAAAACTTGGTGTCAGAACATCAGCAAAGAGCCACTATGGTTATGTAGGCTCTAATAAATACACATCATTATAGAGCTCGACTACGCCTTTTTGATAAAGATGATTGTCGGGCTCAAGTAAACTTTTTTTATGATGAAGCCGCTCTATTTTAAAGTTATCTTCACACAACTCTTTTAGCTTTTTGCCACTAAGAGGAAAGGGAGGGCCTTGATAGTCTTTTCCTTTAAAATTAAGTGAGATTAAAAGCCACGCTCTTAAATTCAGACAGGCCTCTTTTAAAAACTTAAGGTAGCGCTTTTTATCGCTTTCATCTAATGCTAACAAGGATGCTCGATCATAAATATGAGTGACTGAATCAAACACTATTTTGGGTAAAGTAAACAAATCAGCTTGATAAATCTCTAAGTTATTGGCTAGATAGTGCTTTGCGTTCCCTCTTTTTGTCTTGGTGAATGATAATTTCTGCTCATTGAAAAATTGAATGATCGCTTTCTCGCTAATCTCAACTGCTATTACTTTGTGTTTTTTAGACAACCAGATAAGATCAAGACTTTTACCAGACAGTGGGACTAAAATAACGCTCTGATGGCTTAATTTAGGCAAGGTACTAAAATATTTTTTTAGCAATGGGTGCACCGATCTTAAATGAAAAAAAAGGTGTTGATCTTGCTGCCAACAGGACAACCAATAATTTAAATCATTCATTATTTTCTTTGTAATAGTTTGCTGTTAGACTAGGTCCGAAACCATGGAATAGGATCTAGTATGACTTACCACACCCCACCAAATCTATCTTTTTTTAAAAATGACGACAAGCAAAGCCACTTAAACGGTTTAAACACGAAAGTAAGTAACGTGATAAAGCAATGCCGTATTCACTTAACCGTTGTAACCGATGACAGTGAAAAAGAAAAGTTAACCAACATCATTAAACACAGCAGTGCCCTACTCTGGGCCGTTCAACAAGAAAAAGATAAAAAAACGATTTTAAATCATTTAGAAGCGTTACAAGAAAGTGCCCTGGTCCTTCCTACACAACTAACCACAAAAAAACGCCTTTCGACTAAAAGTCATGCCATCGCTCAGACTTGTTTGTTTCTGTTAGTGTTGAGTGTTGCCATGGCAGTGGGCCTAGCTTTTTATGCAGCCTACTTCTCAGTTCTGACCTGGTCTATCTTTATGGAGGGTTTAATTACTGAGCTTGCTATAGTTGGAATTCCAGCAGGCGGCTTAGGACTGTTTGCCTACGGCCTTTATTCTTCCGATCAGAAAACAGAGAGCTCATCCGAAGTAAGCCAATTGCAAGAAGACATCAATCAGGTTTGTGAAACGGTTAATGACGGTCATTATCCTGAAGCAGTCGTTGTGGCAGAATCTAACAAGGTTGCACAACTAAAAGCATTCTAACTTACACATTTCTTTAGCATAAGTTAAGAAGGTGGTATGCTCTTTTTTTGATTATTACGAGAACGCTTTGATGAGCGATTATGAAACTGTTTTGTTTGCAACGGATTTATCGGATGTTAACCGAAACATGCGATTAAAAGTCCAAACGCTGGTTGATATTTTTGAGGCAAAATTGCATGTTGTGCACGTTGTGACCAACCTCTCAGCCCTTTCCCGTAGCCAAACACACAGCGTTGGTCTAAAGGATGAATTAATTGATTCTGCCAAAGAGAGCCTTGCTGTGTTTTGCAAGCCGCTTTCCATTCCGGATGAACAGCAAATCATTAAAGTAGGACAGCCCGCCAAAGAAGTCATCGAGACCATTAAAGAGTTAAAGTGTCAGCTGCTATTGCTTGGGCGTTATGGGGAAGGTGGCATTCTTCACTTGTTGGGTTCTGTGTCACATCGACTACTGAGTCACGCCCCTTGTGAATTAATGCTAATTAATTAGTCTTAAATTTGTAACACTTGGTACGGGTTTTGCTTTTAATTATTTAATCATTAAAAGCAAAGCCTTACGCTATGTTAAAAAAAAATAATGCCCAATATCTAGCACATCGATTTTTAAGACCGCTTAGACGCATTATTCGTGTTTACCGATTTTTCTTCTTGTTTTCGTTAATGATGCTCTTTTTTATCTTAAGAGCAGTCTCCCCTCACGCTTATATTAAGCATGTTACCTCAGTGACATTTTTACTCTTAATTGTCTATTCCCTGTTTATTATTAGTTATAAAAAACCTCTATTGTGGGTTTTATGCTTAGTGTCAGGCGCTAGTGGCATAGCTCTCGCCTTTATTAATCTCGCTTGGCCATCGATCACTTTAGAAATCTCCGTTGCATGCTGCAGTATTGTTTTCTACAGCTTAATGGCCTACATCTCACTTTATTTCTCACTGCAAGATGATGTAGTCAGTGTCACCTCTCTTTTTGGCTCACTCTCAGCCTATTTATTCTTAGGGCTTATCTTTGCTTCTGCCTACGTCTTATTGTTTCATCTTAATAATTCGTGCTTTACAGGCGTTGGTCACCGAGTCATTGAAGACTTTATCTACTTTAGCTTTGTGACGCTCACCACACTTGGTTATGGTGACATTAATCCAATTTCAGCCCTGGCAAAAACGCTATGCTGGATGGAAGCATACCTAGGACAAGCTTATTTAACCGTGCTAATGGCCTTAATGGTTGGGAAATATCTGATACAACATCAAAAGGATAAAAAATGAGAATTTTGCTATTGGCTCTAACACTTTTAGGCCTAACCGCCTGTCAAGATAAGAAGCCTAAGGCGCCACCACCAGCAAAACCCGTTAAATCGATGGTTTTAGGCAAGGCTCAATCTGAAGAAGAAATGACCTTTATTGGTGCAATTAAAGCAAGCATTAAAGCAAATCTCTCTTTTGAAGTCTCTGGAAAACTAAAAAAATTACCCATCTTAGAAGGGCAAGTGATTGAAAAAGGGCAACTGTTAGCCTCACTCGATAAAAAGCGCTTTGAGGATTTGGTGTTTCAAGCAAACGCTCAACATCTACTCGATATTGCCCAATTTAGTCGGGCTGAAAAGCTTATAAAAAAACACTTTATCTCTCAAGCAGAATACGACATTTTAAAATCCAAGATGAAAATTTCACAAGCCAATTTACGAACAGCTAATAAGGATTTAAGTGACACAAATCTAATCGCTCCCTTTGAGGGTATTGTGGCAAAAGTCTATGTTGAAAATCATGAATATGTGAAAGCCAAAGAGCGAATTATGAGAGTGCACGATCTCTCAATGATGGATGTTGAAATCCAAGTACCTGAATACATTGCCAAACAACAAAGTCGCGCCAGTAAAACAAAAGACAATAATTACAAAGCTTACGCAAGCTTTGATGAATTTCCACAATTAAAATTCCCATTAACCTTTAAAGAGTATTCCTCAAAAGCCGATCAGTAAACACAAACTTTTCGAATGGTCTATACCATGAAGTCACCTGATAAAGTTAATGTACTGCCAGGCATGAGTGCCAATGTCATTATTATTTTACCTGATTTTAAAAATTTGAAGAAAAAGTTTTTCTTAATTCCAAGCAGCGCAGTGTTTAGTAACATCAAAAAAGAACCACACGTATGGTTAATTGATCCTAAAACACATAAGCTCAAAGCCCAAGCCATTACAGCTAACAATTTAACCGGTAATGAGATTAAAGTAAGTTCAGGATTGAAAAAAGGGGATCATATTGTCACAGCCGGTGTGCACTTTCTTCAAGAGGGACAACAAGTTAAGCCGCTTGGTAACACCATGACCGTTACGGATGAAGACTGATGGATATTGCGAAGTATTCAATCACTCATAAAATCACTACTTGGTTAATTGTATTTTTTTGCGTAACAGGAGGCTTAAGTGCTTACCAACACATTAGTCGCTTTGAAGATCCTGAGTTTACCATTAAAGATGCATTGGTAATTACCTACTACAATGGCGCAACCCCCAAAGAAGTTGAGGAAGAAGTCACCGATAAAATAACTACTTCCATTCAACAACTAGAACAAGTGAAAGAAACAGAATCCATCTCAAAACCAGGCTACTCTAAAATTACCGTCACCATAAAGGACAAATACGATAAACATAGCTTACCGCAAGTCTGGGATGAGTTGAGGCGAAAAGTCAATGATGTGCAAAAAGACTTACCACCCAATGCATCCCCTTCTATGGTCATCGATGATTTTGGCGATGTTTATGGCATTTTATATGCTATGACTGGTGATGGGTATAGCTATCGCGAGATTAAAAAAGCGTCTGACTATGTCAAAAAACAGCTGCTACTAGTAGACGGGGTTGCCAAAGTCAACATTACAGGCATCCAAGAAGAGGTGATTTATGTACAAATCTCAAGAAAAGTCATTGCTCACTTTGGCATTTCTCTAAATGAAATTTATCAATTACTACAATCTCAAAATGAAGTCTTGGGTGCAGGAAATGTACGCGTTAAAGATGAGTACATTGAAATTCGACCAACAGGCAGCATATCGACCGTCGATGACATTGGAAATTTAATTATTCGCACAAAAAAAAGTAACAGCTTATTACATCTTAGTGACATTGCAACTATCAAACGTTCATACAGGGAAGTGCCTCGGGAGATGATTTTTCATAATGGCCAGCCCTCACTCGTCATAGGCATTTCAGCCATCTCTGGCAGTAATGTGGTTGAAGTAGGTAAGCGCATTAGCAAACGGCTAGCAAGTGTTCATAAAATACTTCCAGCTGGCATTGAGTTTTCACAAATATACAACCAGCCAGAGGTGGTCGATGCCTCAGTTAAAGGATTCATTGTTAATTTATTGCAGGCAATTTTAATTGTGTTGGTGGTGTTAGTGCTGTTTATGGGCGTAGAGAGTGCCGTGATTATTTCAGCTATTTTATTCTTAATTGTGTTTGGTACTCTCTACTTAATGAGCTTATTTGGCATAAGCCTGGAGCGAATATCTCTAGGCGCTCTGGTTATAGCACTTGGCATGTTAGTGGATAATGCCATTGTGATTACCGAAGGCATTTTAATTAAAAGCCAACAAGGCATCGATAAAACAAAAGCCGCCAGTCAAATTGTTAAACAAACCCAGTGGCCATTGCTTGGTGCAACCATTGTTGGGATCTTAGCCTTTGCCCCCATTGGCCTTTCACAAGACTCTACTGGAGAATACTGCCGCTCCTTATTTTATGTCATTTTAATCTCCTTACTACTGTCTTGGGTATTGGCAATTACCGTAGCCCCCCTATTTTGTCACTTATTGTTTAAAGTCAATAAAGAGGCTGGACAAAATGGAGCTGAAACGCAAGGAAGACTGGTTCAACTCTATCAAGGTTTCTTACTTTTATGTCTTAACAATCGCCTAGTGACACTATTAACCGCCCTCTTACTAATGATTGCTGCAGTCATTGGCTTTTCATACATTCGCTCTGGCTTTTTTCCTAATTCAACCACACCCATGTTCTATGTAGACTATTGGCGGGCGGAAGGAAGTGACATTCGAGCACTTAAAAAGGACATGCTTGAAATTAGTGCCGAGCTTAAAAAAAACAGATCGGTGACCAGCGTAAGTACATTTGTTGGCAATGGCGCACAACGATTTATGCTCACTTATACGCCTGAGTCTGAGAACTCAAGTTACGGTCAGATTTTAATTAGTGTTGATGACTATAAAAAAATACCTCAATTATCAGAAGAACTTAAAGCCTACATTGCCAAGCACTACCCGGCCAGTGAAACTCAAGTTCGACTCATCCGCTTAGGTCCCAGTGGTGGCGCCAAGATTGAAGCACGCTTTAGTGGCAGCGATCCATCGCTCTTACGACAATTTTCTGAAAAAACCAAAAAAATAATGCTTGAAACACCTGGGGCAATTGATGTGCGTGATGACTGGCGACATCAAGTAAAAATCATAACCCCTGAGTTTTCAGAAAACCAAGCACGCCTAACAGGAATAACCCGATCTGACGTTGCAAACGCCATGCAAACTGCCTTCAGTGGGCTTAGTATTGGCTACTACCGAGAGCGAGATGAGCTAATACCCATTGTGTCTCGGGCACCAGATGATGAACGTCTAAACATTCGTAACATGGCCTCCCTTTACATATGGAGTAACTTATTACAAACATCTGTACCACTTGGACAATTAGTCACTCGCTTTAACACAAGCTGGGAAGACAACATCATTGCCCGTAAAAATAGACTAAGAACCATTACCGTATTTTCAGATCCAGCTCCAAACCTTGAAGCCAGCATCGTCTTTAACAAAATGAAAGGTAAGATTGAAGCAATCAAACTACCGCCTGGTTATCTCTTGGAATGGGGAGGAGAGTATGAAAGTTCGATGGATGCGCAAGCAGGTTTAAAGAAAAACATCCCCATGGGGGTGATGGCCATGATAGTGATTGTTATTTTACTATTTAACGCCATAAAACAGCCCTTAATTATCTGGTTGTGTGTGCCGCTCTCGATCATTGGCGTAACGATTGGCTTATTAGTTACCAATCAGCCTTTTGACTTCATGGCCATCCTTGGGTTCTTAAGTCTCACTGGCATGCTGATTAAAAATGCCATTGTCCTAATTGACCAAATTGATTTAGAAATTAGAGAAGGAAAAGAAGGGTTTGCGGCCATTGTGGACTCATGTTTGAGTCGTCTGCGCCCTGTGGTTCTGGCAGCTTTAACCACTGTTCTTGGCATGTTGCCGCTTTTATCGGATGCTTTTTTCAAAGCAATGGCGGTCGTCATCATGTTTGGACTAAGTTTTGCTACCTTACTAACACTGATTGTGGTACCAGTACTCTATTCTGTATTCTTTAACATCAAGCCAAGGAAGATTGATGAAAGCCACTAAACTCTTAAGTTGTATGGTCCTTGTTTTGTTCAATAATGCTGTCTCAGCAGAGCTTGCTGTTTTTGCCGGGGGATGCTTTTGGTGTACTCAATCAGATCTTTCTAAGATAGCAGGCGTTACTAAGACCATAGCCGGTTTTGATGGGGGAAGCATTAAAAATCCCAGCTATCAACTGGTTGCAAGTGGTAAAACCAACTTTGTTGAGAGCGTGCA
Organism: Legionellaceae bacterium; assembly: GCA_030148065.1. Lineage (GTDB taxonomy): Bacteria > Pseudomonadota > Gammaproteobacteria > Legionellales > Legionellaceae > JASBUC01. The sequence goes on from JASBUC010000063.1 coordinate 40,148, forward strand.
AGTTCACTTCAACCCAAAAAAAATTAGTTATCAAGCTCTGGTGGCAGCCTTTCTAAAAACCATTGATCCAACACAAAAGAACGGACAATTTTGTGATAAAGGCCGCCAGTATCGAAGTGTTATTTTTTATCTAAATAATGAACAGAAACAAATTGCCAGTGACGCATTAAAGACACTTTCAAAACAGATTCAACCCATCGAGACTGAACTATTAGCCAGCACTCAGTTCTACAAAGCCGAAGCATATCACCAACACTACGCAAAAAAAAATCCAGTTCGTTATCATTATTATCGCTGGCGTTGTGGACGTGACGCACGACTTAAAGAACTAAAAGAAAACGCCGAACATGGGATTGATTGAAATTCAAAGCCAAGCATTATGACGTATGATGAGTATACATTATTAAATTAGCCTTTTGCTAAAAACTTATCCAATTGATTTGCAAATTGATTAATCTCGCGTTGGGATAATTGCTTAGGCCCACCTGAATGCAGACCACTACTTCGCATCACTTCATTAAAATCCCGCATGGCAAGTTTTTGCTTAATTGTTTCCACGCTATAGCATTCACCTCTTGGACTTAAAACCTGGGCCTTCTTGTTTAAACATGCCTCTGCCAAAGGCAAATCCGAAGTAATCACCAAATCCTTTGGGCAAACACGCTCTTCGATGGCATCATCAGCCTTATCAAACCCTTGTTCAACGAGCACTCTCTTCAAATACGGTGACTGCGGCATTAAAATAAACTGATTAGCAACCAAATAGCAAGTCTGCTTCGTTCGAATAGCCGCTCGAAAAATAATTTCTTTAATTGTTTTGGGACAAGCATCCCCATCAATCCAGATCGCCATTAAAGTTGAATATTGTATTTTTAAGAAATACATCATGTTAACACTAAACGAATAATTTAACACCAAATATGATAAATTTAAGGCAGATGAATCCTTGCACTTAATGAACTAGTTTGGGTATAGTCTTGCCTTTTTGGGGTCAGATCTAGATGGTTAATTTTTCAATAGAGCCAAATAACTTCATTAATTCATTTAAAACCTTAATCCCATTCTTCTTTAGAGCCAACAAGACAGATCAACACCAAGACTCTGCGAGTATACTTTTGCAGACACTTGGAACGAAGCAGAGCAACATTGAGACTAAAGCCCTTAGTTCATTAGATAACAGCATCACACCGCCATCAAAAGACATTAGTCACGTCTTTGTCTTCTCAGCTCGCCACACCATTGAATGCGTTGCCCAAGATTCCTTATTATCAGATAGAACTGCTGATGAAATTGATAAACATGATGATCTGGAACGTTTATTATTAGGGATCCAAACCGCTTATGAAATAACAGCTGCTCGCCTTAACAAACCGGTAGACCAGCTAAGCTATCGAGATTTAATTAAGGGCCCTTACATACTCTACAATGGTTCAGACGATCAAAATAACGCTTTGCTAAAGGCCCTGTTTAAAACCATGAAGGATTCTGAAAACAAATTACTAGAGCCTTCTACAGAACTTAAAAAACGATACGCACTACTCTATAAAGTGCCAAAATCGTGTATCTATCCCATCTCTAACTTTCTTATCAATCCCTTAGAAAAAAATATTGTTCACACCAAAGGTCAGTTTATAAATTTAGCAACTCATGCTAATGAGCTTAAACTAAAACATGCAAAGCTTTTGCTGGTTAGTCATGATTACCACAAAGGTAGAATTGGGCGTTTAGTCAATGAGGGACTGTTGCCTTCAGACATTGAAGTGGTTGCTTGCCGTTTTGTTGGCGAGCGCAAAGGCGATAAGATAGACCGTTTAGGTGAAGAAGAGCGAATTATTAGCTACCAAAAAAAATATGGCTTACCTAAAAAACCTTCTATGACTATCTTCTTTGATAGAGGAACACATCGCCTATTAGATGGCTATAAAGAAGAAGCATCTCATTTTAAGCAGTCGCAAGATGATTTGTTGCTAGATTATAGATCTCCTAGGATTTACTAAACAATAAGCGCAATGCATATAGAAAAAACGAGCCCAATGCTTGCTCTTGAGAAATCCACCAATAGCATTTTAATTCCCTTAGAAAACTTTTTAGGGGATTTTCCTGTACGAAAGGCCATTTCTCGTCCGGCTAACAAACCAATGAAGACCCAGGTCGTACTCATTGGGACTTGATTTATATTTTTAAAAACAATGAGTAAAAAAACATAGGCCAAATCAATGATTGTTGCAGCCCTGACATCTTTTACACAGGTCTTTTTATTCACAATACTTTGAATGTTGCCACCTCGCAGCTTTAAAATAATAGCGGAGGTGATAAAGAGCACACTTAGAGCTGTAAGCATCTCTACTAATGAGAGTTGCCGTGGCAAAAACACAACAATATTAGCCATGTCGTGCATGATCCAAAGCGACCATAAAAAGCCGGTAATAATAAATTGAAAGAGTCGCCAAAGTTTTTTTGAATAGTTTTTTTTATTGTACAAACGCCCTCTTGCAAAGAAAAAATGAATCATTAACCAAAGCCCATAAGCGACCATGAATGCAACAAGATAGCCAAGCATGGATTTAATTAGCATTTTTTGCAGTACCAGTTGCCCACTAAAAACTGATAAAAGCAAGAAGGTGGTAGAAACAGGCATCCTAAAATAGGTCATAATCAATAAAAAGATGGGGCAGGCTAACTCTAAAAAATTAAACTCTTTTGGCTGTGGAATCGAACTTAGTCGGCCAAAGGAGAGACTGCCATCATTAATAAACCATCCCCAAAGTAGGGTTGCAACTAATATACCACCAACAAAAGCCTGAAGTTTAAACCAGTGAATTTTCTTATTACTAGCAATAAAGGTTCCTAGCGTTTGAATACTATCATTACCAATCACGCTGATTGCTGACACTATAAAACCAAACCACATGGCGTAGCTTGCATGTTGATAAACTAAGAAATCAATGAGAAAGAGGCTTAAAACAAAGGATAAGAAAGGCTTGCGCTCAAAATGCTTCCATTGCTTGTTTCGCTTCGTAATTATAACCATCATAAGCTCCAAACTTATTTGGCCCGCAAAAAAACATCTCCCATGGCTTTGCCTGATTCTAAATACGAGTGAGCTTTAGCTACATCATCAAAATAAAATACTGTTTTATCAATTCTTAAGTTAATGTCTCCTCTGTCTATCATTAAGGCAAAATCATTAAGAATTTCTTGATATTTTTTGCCGACTTTTCGGGTCTGGATGAGGCTTAGCAAATTCACAACGTGAAGATTGAGAGACTTTTGATTCAACAAACTCAGATCACAAGTTGTTTTGGTATTATTCGTAGCAATGGTTCCAAATACGCTGGCGGCTTTGAAACTCTCAAGTAAATTATCATCACCAATAGGATCAACTACCACAGAAAATCCGTCCCCTGCGGTATGCTTGTCTACGGCCTGTTCAATACTCACTTTGCTAAGGTTAATGACCTCGTCTGCTAGATAGCTAGAGACCTCCTCTCGTTCTTTCTCTTCCTGAATAGTGGTAAACACTTTCGTTTTCATATGCTTTGCAAGCTGCGTTGCCATGCAGCCAATGCTGTTTAACCCATCAATAACCAACACCTTATTTCCAGGTTTTATTTGGGTGTATTCAAACACCATTAACGTTGCAACAATGACGCTGTAGGGTAAGGCTGCCGCTTCCTCCAAGAGCAAGGTCCTTGGTTTTTTAGCAAGTAAATTAGCAGGCACCACAACCTCTTCTTGCAAGCCGCCTGGAAACTCATTCATGCCCCCAACAAAGCCATAGACTTCATCCCCAACTCTTAAATCAAACACCCCATCACCTATCTCTGTCACTCGTCCTGAGACATTGCCATGCAAAACAAAAGGAAACTTATCGACTAAGTATGGGTGTAAGCCTTTACGTATTCTTAAATCTAAATCATTAACACCAACAGCAGCAACGTCCACTCTCACCATTTGGTCATCAATAGAGCGCTTTGCAGCCTTCGTCTTTTCAAAAACATTGACGCCACCAAACTTTTTTATTGCCCAAGCTTTCATTACAATCCTTCCATTAATCGTTTCATTATGCCTGTGGTAAAGTGTCTTCTAAGATAAAACCCACGAGGTAGGGTCTTTATTAGCGCCCCACTCTCATCAAACCCATTGCACAGACTTTTGCCATTAGCAGCTTTAGGGCGGATCTGAAGGATCTTCCCTAATCGTGCGCTTATTTCTTTAATTCTGCCCAAAACTAAGAGATCAGTCAGTTCTTGCCAGTCTTTTTTAAGTAGCGCTTCTTCTTGCTCATTAGGCTGCCAAAAAAAGCCTTTACCAACTCGTCTTTGTAAAAAAGGGATGGTGCTTGAGGCTTCATAAGGCAGCCAGAGCACATGAGAGAGTTTCTTATAAACCACCGAGGTGAGCCAATCCTCCTTAGCAATGGTTTGTAAATTAATGCTGGCAACAAAGGTCGATTCTTTGGGCTCACCTGATAAATCAACTGGCAGTGATTTAAGCTCTATTCCTAGGTTGGTAAAATCAGGTTTTGCTTCATTTTTAGCATCAGCCCCTAAAAATAACTCAATGGCTAAGCCAAACGTGCCCTTTTTTTGCCAAATGGCTTCAGACACAGACACTTCTCGATAGAGCTCGGCGATTGATAAGCCTTGCAAGTCCTCGACTCGTGCGCGCAGTCCTTCTAGGCTCTTTGGTGGCGAGACCTTATTCACTTTTGTTAAGTTGTTCAATTTGCAAACTTGGAACCGGCTCTTTTATGCCTGCTGCCTTAAACTGCGAGCTCAGGGCAAACAGCACTTGAGAGCGAACCGTCATCCTTTGACTGTTGTCAATATTGATATAATAGCGCAATTCAAACTCATACAGTACCTCATCAATGTTTTTTAATAACACTTGCGGCTCTGGCGTTTTTAGCACCTCTGGTATGATCTCCAAGACCTCCATAATCAGGTTTTGAATTTGAACGGGGGAATCGCTACGATGGATCTTAATAGGGACCACCGTACGTACAATCGAGTCTTGATGGGTCCAGTTGGTGAAAGGCCGGTTAAAGGTTTCTGAGTTTGGCACCAAGACTTGCATGTTGTCCCAAGAGCGCATACGAATGGAGCGAATTCCAATGTGTTCCACACGGCCTTCAAAGGTGTCAAAGGCAACCACATCCCCCTCTTTCAAAGGCCGCTCAATGAGCAGAATGATTCCGCCTACAATGTTAGAAGCAAAGTCTCTAAGACCAAAGCCCATCCCTACCGCAAGCCCCCCTAACACATATGACATGCCGGTTAAGTCAATCCCCAAGACCCGAAGAGTAAACACCACGCCCAAAGTTAAGACTGCGTATTGGGTAAACGTTGAAAGACTGTTACGAATGCCATGATCGCGAATGTTTCGAAACAAATAGCGATAACAAAATTCATACGTCCATTTTACTAGCCAAAAGAAAAAAGCGGTTAAAAATAAGAACTCGATAAAACTTACGACCGTAATGGACATTGATCTAAAGTCAACCAAGTGAAAGGCCATGATCTGTTGAATTTGTTGCTTAAAAGCCGTACTTTCGCTAAGCCCATAACTAAAAATTAGAAGAATAATAAAGAGTAAAATTAAAAGCAGACGGGATAGCGCATCAACCGGCTTTAGAAACACTTCACTGATCATCCAGCCATTTTTAAATTTCTTTATCACTGTCTCACTGGCAAGGCTCATTAAATCGATTAATACACCACGAGCCAAGATATAAAGCGCCAATAAAAGGATGCTAATTGCTAAATAGCCACCTAAGATCCAGGCGAGATTTAAGTAGCCAATGATCCCAACAAACGCACAGCAGAAAATCCCTAAAGGCAATACCGAACTAAAGACGCCCACAGCCTTACTCAAATAAGGACGCGCTTTGCGAACACTCTTTGGTAAGATGCTTGGAATAACATTGCGGCTCACGTATAAAACCATGGAAGCAACCAATAAAAAGGCCATAAAAAGACGGTAAAACAGCTCAGTTATGCGATCGCTGATCGTTAAAGAGTGAGTCAATACCGTTAGAGCGCTAATAACCCCTCCAATGATTAACACAATTTTTAAATGATGATAAAGACGGACATCTGCGCCTCTAGCATCACTTATGCGCTCTAATAAGAGTATGCGACTAAGAGCACCAGCAAACCGAAAAACAAACCACACTAATGACAAACCAACGACCGGCTTAATCGAGCTATAACTCAATCCTATAAATAAACTAAAGACAATAAAGCTTAGACATAACCAAATCCCAAACCAATTTCGCTTAACGATCAATAAGAAAAAATCAAATAAGGTGAAGCTAAACCCAGCTCTTTTTTCCTGCTCGATTAAAAGGTCAATGCCAAGCAAACCTGCGTATCGAAACACAAGTAAAAGCAATCCCAAAATGAACACCGCTATGAAGTTTAACCAATTAAGATGCAGAAAATTGGTTGCAATTGAAGCCGCTAAGCTGCTTATGTATCTAATACTGATTTCGACAGATTTAATCAGTTCAATGGCTAAATCGTGCACCCCCTGAAAGTCTTTAATAAAGACTGTTTGACGAACTTTGATTTTACTTTTGAGCTTCTCATTTAAACTGCTCACACTGTCCTTTAATGCAAGACTCAGCGTGTTAACTCGACTCTCCAGTGCGGTGATTTTGTTTAACAAGCTTTCAAGGTTAGCTAAAATCTTTCGGGACTCTGCTCGGCTTAATGTGCCATTTTGTTGGCTTTTTTCAATAAAAGCCTTCTTGTCATTTTGGTACTTTTTTAACCAGCGCAAACTGTTTTCAATGCTAAAAACTTTTTCTTGTAAGAGGGTTACTTCTACCAGGAAGTCTTCTAATTGACTGTAAGCTGGCTCATTTATCAATTTTAGATCGAACAGTCTAACGCTTTTATCAACCCGAATAAGCTCTATTGACAATTGATTTAAACTTATCTGTCCCTGCTTTAAATCTATGTAGGAGTTGGTACGACTCTCTGTATTGGGTGCGGAACTGTGAACAATGGCTGATAAATCCTGTTTTAAAAGGGTCTCATTATCCAAGTTCAACTGAATGATCTCTTTGTTGAGTTTTTTAATTTCCGCTTCACTTTGCAAAATAATGTTGCTTTTAGCGAGATTTTTGAGCCTCTCTGCTGTTAATTTTTGAAGCTTGGTGTTGACAGATATTTGTGCTTCTATCACGTCAAGATATTGACGATATTGTATTAACAAAGCATTCCAATAATTTTTTGAGTGTTGTTCTTTGTGATTTAACTCTTGAGTGATGTCTGTTTCTTTACGACTTAAACGCCTTAAAGCACTGAGCGTAAAATCAATTTTATTTTGAAGATAGTTTTTTTGAAAAATAAGCTGCCTTTTTTTTAGCAGCAATGCGTCTTCTAAGGCCTTAACCTCTGATTCTTCTAACTTTTTACTCGGTAAGCTCTTTAATAGGATCTCGTCTTTTTGAACGGCTTCTTGGTGTAATTGAATCTCACTTTTTATGTTATCAATCTCTAAAGATTGAGCCAATAATGAGCCAGAGAAGCACAATAAACACAAGCAAAGTAGCTTTTTATATAACTTTGTCATAAAAATTGCCCGTCTCTAGTAACTCATTGTTTACAATGATAATACTTTTAACAGGCAAGAACTATACCCAAACTTATAAGTCCGAGCATTTCAAGACGGGTAAGTGTGTGTTTGAGATCTACTCTTCTTCTTCTGAAACTGTAAGATTAATGGCTAATTCATCTAGTTGAGCCTCACTGACACTCGCCGGAGCTTGCGTCATTAAACAACTTGCTGACTGCGTCTTAGGAAACGCAATCACCTCTCGAATGGATTGAGAACCTGTCATTAACATAGCAATTCTATCAAGACCAAAGGCAATGCCAGCATGTGGAGGACAGCCATAGTCTAAGGCTTCCAGTAGAAAGCCAAATTTATCCTTAGCTTGGTCTTGTTCAATGCCTAATAACTCAAAAACCGTCTGCTGCAGCTCTTTTTGATGGATCCGTACAGAGCCCCCACCAATTTCAGAGCCATTAAGCACTAAATCATAAGCCCGCGCACACTGCTCTAAGGGCGCTTTTTTTAAGGCATCTTGTGACAACTCTTTAGGTGCGGTGAAGGGATGATGCAAGGCTTGCAATCTGCCCTCCTCACTTTCTTCAAACATTGGCCAATCAACCACCCAAAGTGGTGCCCAGGCATCGAGCTTAACCATCCCACGATCATGCCCAAGTTTGACCCGAAGCGCGCCCATCGACTCATTCACCACCTGTGTCTTTCCAGCGCCAAAAAAGACAACGTCTCCGGTTACTGCCTGCGCTCTTTCTAAGATTTGGAATACCACCTCTTCCGGTAAAAATTTCAAAATAGGAGATTGCAGACCAGCTATGCCAGCTTCTAAATTATTAACCTTAATATAGGCAAGTCCTCGAGCACCATAAATAGCAACAAACTTCGTGTAATCATCAAGTTCTTTCCGAGTCAGCTCACAACCTTTTGGCAATCTTAAGGCGACTACTCGACCATCACGACTTTGCGCAGGTTCCTTAAAGACTTTAAATTCAACCTCTTTTAGCAAATCATCCAAGTCAACCAGTCGTAGTGGAATTCTTAAGTCTGGTTTATCGCTGCCAAACTCTCGCATTGCCTCTTCATAACTAAGGCTCGGAAAAGGCCTCGCAAGCTTAACCCCTTGCACTTTTTCAAATAACTTACAGATCATCTCTTCCATGGTCTTTTGTATAGAGGCTTCATCCATAAAACTTGTTTCAATGTCTAGCTGCGTAAATTCTGGTTGTCTATCGGCTCGTAAATCCTCATCTCGAAAGCAACGCACAATCTGATAATATCTATCAAAACCAGACATCATTAATAACTGCTTAAACAATTGGGGTGATTGAGGCAGTGCAAAAAACTTTCCTGGATGGGTTCTACTTGGCACCAAATAATCCCTTGCCCCTTCTGGGGTTGCTTTGGTCAGCATTGGTGTTTCGATGTCTAAAAAGCCTTCTGCTTCCAAAAAGCGTCTCATAAAGCTAATAATCTCAGCCCGCACTCGCAGATTGTTTTGAAGTCGTGGGCGTCTTAAATCTAAATAACGGTAAGTTAACCGCAAGTCTTCATTTACTTTTTGGTTCTCATCAGGCAGAAAGGGCGGCGTCTTAGCCTGATTTAATATTTCAAGTTGACTGCCTAAAACCTCAATTTTTCCTGAGGCAAGATTTGGATTAACCATGCCTTCAGGACGAGGACGCACCATACCAGTAACATGAATAACAAACTCGTGCCGCAAGGTTTCAGCATCCTGAAACGCTTTCTCATTCTCCGGTTCATAGACCACCTGCACAAGGCCGGTTTTATCACGAATGTCTAAGAAAATAACCCCACCATGATCTCGACGATTATTGACCCAACCACAAATTTCAACAGTTTGCTCTAATAAGGTTTCATCCACTTGATGGCAATAATGTGTTCTCATGATAAGTTCCAATGTTAAATAAGATTATACTAAAAATTGCGTTGCGCTTTATGGGTTAGTAACTGGCCCTTTAGGGACCGGATTCTTGCCTGGCTGCATCACACCCAGAGAAATGACCATCTTTAAAGCTTCATCTACGCTCATGTCTAATTGAATGGCATCCTCACTTGGGATCATCATCAAAAACCCAGACGTTGGGTTCGGGGTTGTCGGTACAAAAATGGTAATCATGTCAGAGCCTGTATGCCGACAAATCTTATCGCAGGTCGTACCAGTCTGAAAGGCAATACTCCACAAGCCCTTTCTTGGGTACTCAACCAATAATACCTGCCGAAAGGCATTCGAGCTGGAAGAAAAAACGGTCTCTAGCACCTGCTTGACGGCTTGATAAATTGAGCGAACAAGAGGAATTTTATCCAAAATCATCTCACCCAGAGTCACTAACTTTGCGCCTAAGAAGTTGGTGACGAGCACGCCTGTTAACAACAACAAAAACAAAGACAACAACACGCCTACGCCTGGAATATTATAGCCTAATAATTGCTGAGGTTGATAAGCACTCGGCAACAAAGACAACGTCTTGTCGAGTAGTTCAATGATAAATTTCATCACGACAAATGTGGCGGCCAAGGGGATCCAAATCAGAAGACCTGCCATAATGTAGCGTTTGATTGAGTGCTTTTTCATTACCCTTGTTCCTAAGTGCTTTTCGAATCAGAGCCCGCTTTTTTACTTCCTTTGCTGCTCTTTTCAGAGCCTGAAGTATTGGCTTTGTTTGACTCTTGCTTAGCATTCTTTTGCGGTTTAGTTTTAAAATCAGTTTCATACCAACCCGTCCCTTTTAGCTTAAACTGAGGGGCTGAAACAAGTTTTGTTAAATTATCCGTTTGACACGCAGGGCAGTGCGTCTCAGGGCTATCGGACACTTTCTGAATCAGTTCTAACCGGTGATGACAGTGACTGCAATAATATTCATAAATTGGCATTTCTAACGTCTTGCTAACTAAATCAAATAGCAGGCATTATACCCAAAGTAATGGTGATGTGAAAATTATTATGCTCCATTAACGTTATAAGTTATAATCGCCAAAATTTCTAGGACTGTGTCCCGTATTGAAAGACGGTCTTCTTTTTCTAACTTTAAGGTAAATGATTATGAAGCGATTAACCTTTCTGGCTTTCTGCCTTTTTTCATTATTAAACCTACAAGCTTTTGCAACAGAGTACAATAAAGTTGTTATTTTTGGGGACAGTTTGTCCGATAATGGCAACATGTACAACTACAGCATGCACTTAATCCCTAACTCGCCGCCTTATTTTGAAGGAAGATTTAGCAACGGGCCCGTTTGGTCTGAGTACATTGCAGGCAGTAAAGGGACCAAAACAGAAGGTGAAGAACGCTTGCTGGATTACGCCGTTGGAGGCGCTGGCGCCATCATCTCAAAAGATGAAAACCTGCCCTACTCATTGAGTGCTGAGATTAGCAATTTTCTGTATTTGCACACCTACGAAGATAAATCAAAAATGCTCTATTCTTTGTGGATTGGTGCAAACAACTACATCAACGGACCAACCAACATTGAAGAGATTACCGATGCGGTCGTAGAAGGCATTCATGATAATCTGGAAATGTTGATTAAGCGAAACGCTAAAAACTTCCTTATTTTTACTTTACCTGATTTTGGTGAATCTCCTCAAGGCATGGAATCTGGTAACCCTCAACTCCTTAGCACCTTAGTGAAAGTGCACAATTCAAAGCTTAAAAACATGGTTGAGGAACTAAAAGCCAACAACCCAACACTGAAAGTTGTGTTGTTTGACATCATCGAGGTGATTAATGACTTAAAGAATCACCCCGAAATCTACGGGCTTACCAACACTACCGAGCCCTGTTACTTAGGTGGCTATATGCTAAGGCCGCATCAAGCAAACTTGATCACATGGCTTAGCAAACAAGCAACCCCCTATCAGCTCTCTAGCAGTCACATTGAAAGCTTGTTGTCAGTACCAGATTATCGTGAAGCAACACGAGTTGCTGAATACTTTGCAAATTACAAAAACCAAGAAGATGGTGAAGATTTAAATTGTGATAACTACCTATACTGGGATCATCTACACCCTTCTGCCAAAGCGCATGAGATTTTAGCAAGCCTTGTTGCCAAGCGACTAAAAGAAGAAGGGTTTGTTTTTAATAAGAATGCTTAAAGATACCAACGTTCCCGGGTATAAAATCAGGTTATCCCAAGCAGTTTGCCTGGGATAACCATCTCTTAAATACCCTTTAAGTTTTACTCACACGTATGTAGAACTTCTCATTAAATTGATGACGCTCCTTATTGATAAACGCCTGGCTTATTCCTCGTACCTTTGCTAACTCATCAAAGCTTTTAAAAGCGCCAAACTCGCTACGATAATCAACAATGGCTTGTGCCCGTTTCTTACCAACCCCATTGACGGCATTAGCAATTTGAATGGCGCTTGCTTGATTTAGATCAACTTTTTTGGCTATTGATTGGGAGGTTTCTAGCCCCTTCTCAGAAGCAGAACTGTTGGCTAATTTCGCAGAAAAGGCTGGTGAAATAAAAAGTGACGTACATAAGGCTGAGACAACTAACAAACGGTTAGACATAATTTTCTCCTTAAATGTTGGACTAACAAACACTTACACACTCCAATAAGTGTCACTGATACTCAGAAATTGAGTATCACTCATCCTACTAGGGCTTATTCACCGCTGTCAATTATTTCTAACAAAACTTTCCTTGGATCTGCTGCTTGTGTAATGGGTCTGCCAATTACCAAATAATCACTGCCTTGTCGAATGGCCTCATTAGGGCTTAATGTGCGCTTTTGATCATCCTTTGATGATTCTGCTGGGCGTATGCCTGGTGTCACTGTAAGAAACGAATCACCACAGTGCTCTTTAATTAAGCGAGATTCTCGTGCACTACAAACCACACCATCGACACCACTGTCTTTAGCAAGCTTAGCTAGGTGCACAATGAGCTCCTCAGAGCTCTTATTAAAGCCAAGCTCTATTAAATCACTTTGCGCCATACTGGTTAATACAGTCACTGCGAGTAAAATAGTCGGCGAGTCAGCAAGGGCTCTACTTGCTGATTGCATCATTTTTTTACCGCCCAGTGCATGCACATTAGTCATCCACACACCAAGCTCTAGCGCACTCAAGCAGGCCTTTGAAACCGTGTGTGGAATGTCATGAAATTTTAGATCTAAAAAAACGTCTAAGTTTTGAGAGACTAGCTGTCTAACAAAGGCTGATCCAAAACGAGTAAACATCTCTTTGCCAATCTTGAACCGACAGTTTAAATCAGCCAACTGCTCAATTAATGACAGAGCAGCCTGCTCTGTATCAAAATCTAAGGCTACGATGATTTGACTTGCCTTAATACTCATCAACCGAGACTTTCTAGTACGTCTTGCAGGGCACAGACCACCTTCTCTTGCTCCGTTTTTTCAAGATACGGGTGCATTGGCAGGCTGATAACCTGACTTGCCGCCTTGTTAACTACCGGAAAGGCCTCTGGATCAATGTTTAAATAAGCAAGTGCTGGTTGCTGATGAAGCGCTACTGGGTAGTGCACAGCCGTTGGGATCCCACGCTTACTAAGAAGGCGCTGTACTTCCGGACGATTTGGTACCATGATGGTAAACTGAGCATAAGCGCTGGTTCTGTCTTCACGAATGGTTTGCGCTGTTGCGACCCCATTTAACAGGCCTTGGTAAAAAGTGGCCACCTCAGTACGTTTTTCAAGCTCATCATCGAGCAAGCCTAGTTTTTCAATCAAAATGGCGGCTTGTATGGAATCCATGCGACCATTTAGTCCAATTCTAGTATGTAGATACCGCTCACTTTGCCCGTGATTTAAGAGCTCACGTAAACGATTAGCAATTGTTTCATCATTAGTAAAACAAGCACCCGCATCACCATAAGCACCCAAGGGCTTAGAGGGAAAGAAACTGGTACAAGCTATGGTTGATAAAGCCCCTGATTTTTTTCCCTTGTAACTGGCGCCAAAACTTTGAGCCGCATCTTCAATAACTGGGAGTTGATGACGCACAGCAATGGCATTAATTTCATCCATCTCCGCACACTGACCATAGAGAGAAACCGGCATGATTGCTTTTGTTTTGTCGCTAATGGCCGCTTTCAGTTTGCTTGGATCTAAATTAAATGTATCGGGTTCAATGTCTACAAATACCGGCGTCGCTCCCAATAAGCAAATCACTTCTACACTAGCAAAAAAACTAAAGGGAGTGGTAATGACTTCATCCCCAGGCCCGATTTCTAGTGCCATCAAAGCCAAAAGTAAGGCATCGGTCCCGCTGGAAACGCACACGGCATTCGAAACACCTACGTAATCGCATAAGGCACTTTCTAGCTCAGAAATCTCCGGTCCCATGATGTATTGACCATGCTCTAATACTTTTTCAATTCTTGCCTTTATTGGCCCCTCGATTCGCTGATACTGCTTATTCAAATCTATAAATTTCACGTAAAACCTCGTCTTAAGTTCATGCGTATCTTTAGCTAGACGCCTTCAAAGCCTATAATTGGCTTGACTGTACTCCACTTACGGCAACTAGGGCACTGCCAATGCAAGTGCTTACCGCTAAAGCCACATTTTCCACATCGATAAAACGGCTTATCTTCCAAAAGCTTTGCCGTAATTTTATAAAGTAATTCCAATTTCTCTTTCACTTTCCCATGACTCACTGCCACATGCCATGAGATTAATTTGTTCAGACCACGAATGGTAGGCTTACTGCTTAAATGTTCGGCCACAAAGTCTAAGGCCTGATCTATGCCAATTTGCCTACCTTTTTCCTCAGCGATGGCAAATAGTAGACGCACACTTGAGTGTTTTAGTAACAGCTCTTCCAAATAGTCGTAACATGACTTTTCAAGATTAAGTTTTTTATGACAACTAATCAGGGGCTTAATGATTTCTGAGATGTAATCAGAGTCTTGGCCAACCACTTTTTTATACTGCTTGATGGCAGATTTGTAGTTACCCTGCTCCACCTCCAGTTCAGCCATCAAAAGACTTGAACGCACCGAGTTTCTATCCAAGTACATCGCCTTTTTAATATACAGCCTTGCTTTTTGTACATTATTCTCAAGCTTTGCTTGCATGGCTAATTCACAAAAGAAGTGAGTCATAATGGCATGCATTGGCTCACCAGTAATCTCTTCAATTGATTTTGCAATGCTTATGGCATCCGGCCAAGCTCGTTCATGTTGATAAATTTCAAGTAAATAACTTAAGCTTTCTTTCTTCCGGCTTCCACCAATTTGACTGACTTCTTTAAAGATCCGTTCTGCTCTGTCATACACCCCGGCACTTAAATAATCCTGACCCAGCGCAACCAATGCATCCAGTTTTTGAGTCTGGCTAAGCTGGGGACGGGCAATTAAATTTTGATGAATTCTAATGGCACGATCAACTTCACCACGACGTCGAAACAAACTACCCAACGCTAAGTGTGTTTCAACTGTTTCACTGTCAACATCCAATAACTTTATAAATACATCGACTGCTTTATCTGGTTGTTCATTCAGTAAGTAATTTAAACCAACGACGTATTCTTTATTAATGGATGATTGGATCTGAAGTTTTCTTTGTTTCGCAGAAGAACGTTCCGACATAAACCAACCACTTAAGGCTGCTACTGGCAGCAATAGAGGCCATATGGTTAACATCTACTCTCCTCCCCTAAACTTAAAAAGAACGACCGGCGTATTAAGGTATGTCTTTTATTGGAATTGTACGTAAGTTACTTATCTCTTTTTCTGCAATGTCTGCTTTTTTTCGTAATTTATTGTTCAGTCTCTTTAGAGAGACAATCTTTATCATTGCCACAAGGAAACCTAATAAAACCCCTAATATTAAGGCGCTAATGACCACCAGTGATAAAGGCAACTCCCAGGTTTTAAGGTATAAGTTCAACTTGACAAGATCAGCATTTAAAATAGAAAAACTTAATCCCAATAGTACCAACACAATTGAAAAGAATAAGCTTACTATTTTTTTCATAACATTCCTCTATTTTCCTTTTTATGCAACAAAAAGGCGTATTAGAAAATACGCCTTTTTTGCTTTAGCTGTCTTCAGATTGTTTGGTAAGACTATTCGCCTTGACCAGACATTTTTTCCTTAAGCAAGTCTCCTAAAGTTGCACCACCAACTTTTTCATTGGCACCAGCAGAGTATTTTTTCAACACCTCTGCTTGCTCTTTGGCGTCTTTGGCTTTTACAGATAGCACTAAGACACGAGTTTTACGGTCAACGTTTACTATTCTTGCTTCAATGGTTTCGCCAACTTTCACTGCGTCTCTAGCGTCCTCAACCTTGTCTGTTGCAGACAGCTCAGATGCTCGGATGGTACCAACAACCTCTTCCGCGATGTCAACCGTAACTTCTTTCTCAGTCACTTCGCTAACTGTACCACTCACAACGCTGCCTTTAGGGTTTTGCTCAACATAGTTTGAGAATGGATCGTTTTCTAGTTGCTTAATACCTAGAGAAATTCGCTCTCTATCAGAATCAATCGCTAAGATAACCGTCTCAACTTCTTGACCTTTCTTAAAGGCTTTAACGGCTTCTTCTCCTGGTAGAGACCAAGAAATATCTGATAAATGAACCAAACCATCAATTTCACCTGATAAGCCAATGAAGATTCCAAAGTCTGTAATAGAGCGGATCTTACCAGTTACTTTCTGACCTCTGGCAAACTGCTTTTCAAAAGAAGTCCATGGGTTATCGATGCATTGCTTCATACCCAAAGAAATTCGACGTCTGTCTTGATCGACTTCTAAGATCATCACGTCAACTTTATCGCCTAATTGTACCACTTTGCTTGGGTGAATGTTTTTGTTCGTCCAATCCATTTCTGACATGTGGACAAGCCCTTCAACACCCTCTTCAATTTCAACAAAGCATCCGTAATCCGTGATGTTGGTGACGCGGCCATTCAATTGAGTTCCTTCAGGATAACGCTCAACCAAATCAACCCAAGGATCATTGCCCAACTGCTTCATACCTAGAGACACACGGTTTCTGTCACGATCAAAGTTAAGAACCTTCACTCTAACTTCTTGACCTACAGATAACAATTCGCTTGGGTGCTTAACACGCTTCCAAGAAACGTCAGTGATGTGTAATAAACCGTCAATACCACCAAGATCGATGAAGGCACCATAATCAGTTAAGTTTTTAACGATACCATCTAATTCTTGACCATCATGTAGTGTTTCTAACAGTTTTTGACGTTCTGCGCTGTTTTCTTCTTCAACCACCGCTCTTCTAGAGACGACGATGTTGTTTCGCTTGATGTCCATTTTAATAACTTTAAAGTCAAGCTCTTTGCCTTCGATGAAGGAAGAGTCTCTGACAGGTCGAACATCAACTAATGAGCCTGGTAAGAACGCGCGAATGGTGCCAATCTCAACGGTGAAACCACCCTTGACTTTACCAGAAATCAGACCGCGAACTGTGTCACCATTTTCATGGCTTCTCGCTAGTTGACGCCATGCTTCTTGGCGCTTGGCTTTTTCTCTTGATAGAAGCGTTTCTCCAAAGCCATTTTCAACGGCATCCAGAGCTACTTCGACGGTATCGCCAATCGCAACTTCTAATTCGCCGTCTTTGTCTTTGAATTCTTCAGTCGGTACAATTCCTTCGGATTTTAAGCCGGCATTCAAGGTGATGTAATCATCATCAATCTCAATGACTCGGGCAGGAATAATGGCGCCAGGATACATATTTGTATTGGCGATGCTTTCTTCAAATAAATCTTTAAAACATTCAGACATGATAGGTATAGTTAATCTTATAGTAATATCTAGCCACCAAACACTTGACTAAATAGGTTCGTTAAACTTTGATTGACGGTGCTAAGTACAGTCAATCCCCAAAAGATGCTTGTCTAAAGAGTCTCTTTATAGTCAAGCACTTTTAATACTTCCTCCAACACTTGCTCGATGTTTTTGGAAGAGGTGTCAATAATAACAGCATCTTCTGCCGCTCTAAGCGGCGCTGTTTCTCGTTGACTGTCCCGAAGATCGCGCTTTGAAAGCTCATCTTGGACGTCGGCGAGGTTAACATTAATTCCTTTCTCTTTCAACTGTTCAAACCGTCTTCTAGCTCGAACCTCACTGCTCGCATCTAAATAAATCTTAAATTTGGCCTCTGGGAAAACAATGGTTCCCATGTCTCGCCCATCACAGACCAACCCTTTAGCAGAGGCAAACGCTTGCTGTCTAGCTAGCAGTGCCTGCCGAACCTTGGGAAACACCGCCACTTTTGACGCATTTTCACCGCAACGCTCACTTCGAATTAAATCCGTAGCAATCTGCCCTTCGATGACAACAGAGATGGTCTTGATGTCTGGATCAAGGTTAAACTGCACATCCAAATGCTCTGCTAATACTGCCAGCGCTTCCTCATTGTCCATATTTACTTCATGTAAATCAGCAACATAGGCTAAAACACGGTACAATGCACCGCTGTCTAATAAATTATAGCCTAATTTTAAGGCAAGTAGACGACTAACCGTCCCTTTACCACTGCCACTAGGCCCATCGATGGTGACAATTATCCCCTTTTCCGACATTCTTTTATTCCTCTAATTAATGCGCATTCCCAACGCCTTGGCCAATTGAACAAAGCCTGGAAATGATGTTCTGATACTGTGGCTTTGAGACACTTCAACCGGTGCCTTACTGACCATGGCGCTGATTGCAAGGGTCATGGCAATCCGGTGGTCATTATCACAATCAAATCGCCCCCCTGTTAGAGGGGTTTTTCCAACGATGGTCATCTCATCCCCCTCTAAGTGCACCGTTGCTCCCATGGAAGCCAATAGGGTTTTCATCCGCTCTAGACGATCGCATTCCTTCACTCTTAATTCAGAGAGCCCAGAAAACACCGACACGCCTTCTGCTTGGGTTGCTAATAAAAAAAGCAGTGGGTATTCATCAATGGTTAACGCCACCCAGTCTCGGCCAACCTTAATAGCCTGCAAGCTTGAAGGCTCAATTCGTAAGTCCGCCACCGCCTCATAGCCAAAATATCGCAGATTATAACACGTTATTTTAGCCCCCATGCGTTTAATTAGCTCTAAAAAGCCCGCTCGAGTGGCATTAACCCCCACAGAGCGAATATAAAGTTCTCCTTCTCTTGCCAGCAATGCAGCCGTTATAAAAAAGGCCGCCGATGAAAAATCCCCTGGAATTAAAATCTCACACGCTTTTAATTCTTGCTTGCCTGAAATAATGTGAGTCTTCCCCTTTTTTTTCAAAGGAAGTGAAAAACTTTTAAATAAGCATTCGCTATGATTTCGGCTAATCTGCGGCTCGGTGATTTGGCTCTCATCATTTGCGTACAGACTTGCCAACATTAAGGCCGTTTTAAGCTGAGCGCTTGCCACCGGTAAGCGATAACGAAGCGCTGATAAAGAAGGGCGTCCTTGAACCGTAATGGGTAAACACCCCATATGATCGG
Organism: Legionellaceae bacterium; assembly: GCA_030148065.1. Classification (GTDB taxonomy): domain Bacteria; phylum Pseudomonadota; class Gammaproteobacteria; order Legionellales; family Legionellaceae; genus JASBUC01. The sequence continues at coordinate 59,159 of JASBUC010000063.1, forward strand.
TAAAGGTTGCGCCCATCGATTGAAGGGGCTGAATCACCCGCTTCATTGGGCGTGTACTTAAGGACTCATCCCCTATTAAAACACTCTCAAAAGCTTGGCCGCTTAATAGACCTAACAACAAGCGAGCGCCTGTGCCACTGTTTCCCAAATCGAGTGGTGTAGGTGAGGCCTCTAAGCCATGTTTTCCCAGACCTTGAATCACTAACACATCCTCTGCTACTCGTTGGTACTGAAGCCCCAGCGCTCTACAGGCCTTGAGTGTGGCAAGACAGTCCTCGCTCTCAAGAATGCCTTGCAGTGTCGACTCCCCTTTGGCAATCATGGCAAAAAGTATGGCTCGTTGCGTAATCGACTTATCACCAGGTGGTGTAAATTCACCGAGTAAGTGCTGAGTTGGTTGGATGGTTACCGTGGTCATTTCTTAGCTGTGTTGGCGCTCAAATTGTTTCATAAACTGAACGAGGGCCTTAACTCCTGCTAGTGGCATGGCGTTATAAATGCTTGCTCTTAAACCACCTACACTGCGGTGGCCCTTTAGAGCCAGTAAGCCTGCTGATTTTGCCGCACTTAAAAAAGAGTCGGTTAAGTCTTGGTTTTCTAAATCAAATGCCACATTCATGATTGAACGTGCTTTGGGTTCATCAACGCTTGCTTTATAGAAAGCGCTGTTATCAATGGTGTCATACAACAAAGCGGCTTTGTCTCGATTGGCTTGCTGAACCTCAGAAAGTCTATCCCCTTCAGAGAGCCAACGACACATTAATAAGGCCATGTAACAACTAAAACTTGGCGGTGTGGCGTACAAAGAGTCTTTTTCAACTTGAAAGAGGTAGTCGTTCATTAACGGCAAGGACGGGTTTCGAGTCTTTAAAAAGTCGTCTCTAAAAATAAGCACACTTAAACCTGCTGGCCCAATGTTCTTCTGGGCACCTGCAAACAAACACCCATAACGACTAAGATCTAACGGCTCTGATAAAATAGAAGACGTCATGTCCGCCACAACAGGTACTGAGACCTCATCAGGAAGCGTTATCTTTAAACCGGTTAGGGTTTCATTGGGCGTAAAGTATAAATAATCTGCCTCAGGGCTTAACTGCCAGTCTGAGCTAAGTTTTAGAAAATTATCCTCTTCACCATTAGCAGCAACCTGTATGTTTCCAAACCGTCTTGCTTCTTCATAAGCCATTTTGGACCACAGACCGGAGACCACATAATCGGCCTTTGTCTTTAGAAAATTTTCAGCTATTAAGGAAAAATGCATGCGAGAAGGCACACCCATAAACAAGATTCGATAGTTTTCTGGCAAGGACAATAAGTCTCGAAAACGTGCTTCTAACTCGTCCATCAGTGCTAAAAAAGCCTTTGAACGATGGCTGATTTCAACAATTGACATGCCTTCTGATTGCCAATCAATCAAGGCTTCTTGCCCTTTTTTTAAAATCTCTAAGGGCAAGGTTGCTGGGCCTGCGCCAAAATTATACGGTCTTATTGCGTCATTCAAGCTGGATTATCCTTCTATCTTGGAGATCTACTCTTCACTACTGGTTTCAATGGCTTCTTCAGAGTCAGGTTCGTCTTGCTCTTCAATGCGTTGAAGACCCACTAGGGCTTCCTCTTCGCTTAAATTAATTAAGCGCACGCCCTGTGTGTTACGACCAATGACTGATATTTCATTGACCCGTAAGCGCACTAAGGTACCTCCATTACTAATGAGCATGGCTTGATCGTCTTCTTGTACCTGTACGGCTTTTACCACCTTGCCGTTTCTTGAGTTGACATGGATGGAAATAACCCCCTGTCCTCCGCGACCAGTTGAGCGGTATTCGGTAATGTCGGTTCGCTTACCATAACCATTTTCTGTCGCGGTTAAGATAGCCCCTGTTTCTTGCACCACATTCAAAGCAATGACTTTTTGATCATCACTGAGTCGCATACCACGAACCCCTCGAGCGGTTCGTCCCATAGCCCGAACCAACGATTCACAGAAACGAATGACTTTTCCTGCATCTGAAAAGAGCATGATTTCTTGGTGGCCATCGGTTAATCCAACTCCGACTAATTTATCATCATCGTCCAAATCAAGAGCAATGATGCCGTTGGCCCTAGGTCGTGAGAACTGCTCAAGTGCAACTTTTTTAACCGTTCCATTTTGAGTGGCCATAAAGACAAACTGCTTGGCCGTAAAATCATTAATCGGCAACATAGCGTTAACTTTTTCACCCTCAACAAGCGGCAAGATGTTAACAATTGGTCGTCCTCTGGCCGTTCTAGTCGCAGCACTTGGCAACTGGAAGGCTCTTAGCCAGTAAACCTTGCCAAGATCGGTAAAGCAAAGCAAGGTATCATGAGTGCTGGTGACCAATAGACGTTCAATAAAGTCTTCATCTTTTACCTTGGTGGCGGCACGCCCTCGACCGCCCCGTCTTTGTGCTTGATAAGCAGTTAGGGGTTGATATTTCACATACCCCTGGTGAGACATGGTCACCGCCACCATTTCTTCTGGAATTAAGTCCGCTTCGGTTAAATCGGCCACACTGTTGGTAATCTCGGTGCGCCGCTCATCACCAAACTCTTCTAACACTTCTTGTAGTTCAGTGCGAATGACTCCCATGAGCTCGACCGCTGAGCTTAAAATGTCCATCAACCGTTTAATTAACTCAAGTAAATTAGAAAATTCATCCAGGATTTTATCCTGCTCTAGGCCAGTTAGGCGATGCAATTTCAAATCAAGGATGGCTTGTGCTTGCTGAGCTGAGAGCTTATAGCGCTGTTTGTCATCAAAGCCAAAGCTTGCCGGTAAATCAAGCGGCCGACAAGCGCTGGTATCTTCAACTTTGGATAGGAGGCTTGCTACCTTCTCGCCTGCCCAGAGCTCTGCCATTAAGCGCTCTTTTGCTTCTTGAGGGCCTTTAGAGGCTTTAATTAGGGCAATGACTTCATCGATGTTTGCAAGAGCAACACTTAAACCTTCTAAAACATGCGCGCGATCGCGAGCTTTTCGTAATTCATAAATGGTTCTACGAGTAACCACTTCTCGGCGATGGCGAATGAACGCACTTAAAATCTGCTTTAAGTTCAGCGTTCTTGGCTCATTGTCAATTAAGGCCACCATGTTGATACCAAAAGAGGATTGCATTTGAGTTTGTGAATAGAGGTTGTTCACCACAACTTCTGCAATCTCACCGCGTTTTAATTCAATCACGATGCGCATGCCGTCTTTGTCAGACTCATCACGAAGGCCGCTAATGCCGTCTATTTTCTTATCCCGAACCAATTCCGCGATTTTTTCAATTAAACGCGCTTTGTTAACCTGATAAGGCAGCTCGGTGACAATGATTGATTGTTTGCCATTGTTTTTATCTTCTTCGATGTCATAACGTGCTCGCATCAAAGCACGTCCACGTCCGGTGCGATAAGCAGACAAAATGCCGGCTCGACCATTAATAATCGCAGCCGTTGGGAAGTCAGGTCCTGGAATGTATTCCATTAATTCATCGATGGTCAATTCAGGGTTTTCAATTAAAGCCAAACAGCCGTTAATCACTTCGCTTAAGTTATGAGGTGGGATGTTGGTTGCCATACCAACGGCAATTCCGGAGGAACCATTGACCAACAAGTTAGGAATACGGGTCGGTAGCACGCTGGGTGCAAATTCTGTCTCGTCATAGTTTGGGACAAAATCGACCGTTTCTTTGTCTAAATCTTTTAAAAGTGAATGAGCAATTTTAGACATCCGCACTTCGGTGTATCGCATGGCTGCCGCAGCATCACCATCAATCGAACCAAAGTTTCCTTGACCATCGACTAACATGTAGCGAAGAGAAAAGGGTTGAGCCATACGGACAATGGTGTCATAAACCGCTGTATCACCGTGTGGGTGGTATTTACCAATGACGTCCCCAACAACCCTTGCCGATTTTTTGTAGGCTTTGTTCCAATCATTGCCAAGCTCATACATAGCATAGAGCACTCGTCGATGAACTGGCTTTAGACCATCACGAACATCAGGAAGGGCTCGCCCTACAATGACACTCATTGCGTAATCTAAATAGGATTGCTTTAGCTCATCTTCGATGTTGATTGCAACAACGTCATCAAACGGGGCATTCATAATCGTAATTTACCTACAAATGGATAAAATTTGAGGGGAAATAATAGCATAGACTCAAGATACTTGAAAATGCATGTCTCACTCAGGGCAAACGCATGAATGCTTTTTTAGTGTTCAGTCTAGGCAAAGTTGTTTCAAGGAGCGGAGTTTACATGCAATACCCGTAATGCCTTACTAACCGCCAGCCCCAGGCCCTGAACTCACAATGGGTTCAGTCACTTCGCCACTCTCATGGGTAGCTGGCAGCTCTTTTTGAGTGCTCATGGCCTTTTCCTCACCCATGTGATTTCCATCAGCTACTTTAATGCGACGAAGAAGCTCAGAACCCACCTGCAATTTTTTTTGGGTGTCTTTGCCCTCTTGTGCAATGGTGGCTTTGATCTCAGTAACAAAACCACTTAATTCTTGCATTACTTTTTCAAACTGCTGCTTAAATTCATCGCTTGCAGGTAACTCTGGCATTTAACTTAACTCCTTATCTTTCTCTAAGAGGTAGACCATCGATTTTTGGATGAAATTTGGCTCCCCTACAATCTGATAGTCTTTTAACTGCGCTTTGCTGAGCTCTATACCAATCCCCTCTTGGCGAATTAATGTGGCTAAATAACTACTAAATTGCTCAGGGATATTGTGGCCTTTTTCTTTTAACTCTTGGGTAAGCTTAAGGCTGGTTTGCTCGCTTAATTCTTTCCAAGCCTTGGCTTTCTCACGAAGTTTTGTGAGCACCATGCGCTCAGTCACGTCGCATTTTTTTGAAAACTCGGCAAAGTCATCATTAAAATCAACCAGTTTCAAGCGAATGTCTTCCATCTCAGCTCGGTATTGCTGACCCGGCTCACCCTCTGATTTTTTCGCTTCCGCTGAGTAGAGGTAGTGTATCATCCGCTGTTGTAAAAGGGTTTGTAAATCATGAGCTTGATCGTAGACCAACCCATTGAAGATGATCATTGCTGGCAATTTCAACAGATGGTAGTAGAAACTGTTTGCCTGATGAACCGTCAGCCGAATCACATAAGGGCTCAAGCGTACGTTTAATTTTCGCAGTATTTTCTCAGCTGTCATTAAACCATAACTGGATAACAGCGCCTGCCGAATGCTCTCATCGCGTTTACTAAGTTCTTCTATGATCGGATTTGCATACATAATAGCCATTGCTCCTAAAACCTGTTATAAAGCACATCCTAAATTCATTGATTACTTATCATTATAGCCAAAATGCACATTTGTTCCTCCATCGATCTCAAGCCTTTACAAGAATTTTTACAAATCCCTACCCCTTCAAAGTGGATACAGGCCGCTAAAAAGAATCTTGATCTCTTGTTAATCGACCACGCACACTGTGAGCGAAAAGCCGCTCTGACCGCACTTGGCCTACTATCTCGTTACCCTGAGCGTGGGGAACTACTCATTAAGCTATCAACTTTGGCCCGTGAAGAGCTCTTACATTTTGAAAAGGTCTTAAGCTTAATCAACAAGCGCGGGATCCGCTATTTGGGAATAAAACCCTCAGACTATGCCAAGGACTTGCATCAGTTAGCAAGCAATCAAGAGCCAGAGCGCTTAATTGACGCGCTCATCATTGGGGCCATCATTGAAGCTCGCTCCTGTGAACGCTTTGCCGCCCTAATTCCCCACTTAGACCAAGAGCTTGCCAGCTTTTATCACAGCCTTCTTAAATCCGAAGCACGCCATTTTAGGGACTACCTAGGACTTGCAGAACAATACAGTGACCCAAACACTGTCAGGCTCCGTTGCCAACGCTTTCTCGAGAGAGAAAATGAGTTGATCAGCCAACCCTCTGAACTCTTTCGCTTTCACAGCGGCCTGCCTGAGGTGCTGCAAAAGGTTGAATGATTTGCTCCAACTTGACTAGTTTTTAAATGGCCTGTACGTTTCGCCATACTCATCGCTCTCCCGCTGCATTTCATAGCGCGTCGTATTATGATTGAATTTATCTAGAGCACTCTTATTTTTCTGAAAATTATCCATCGCAGTCTGCGGAGGCTGTTGCTTGCCATTTGCGATGTTTTGGGCTGTTTGCGCTACACCTGGATCTAACTTTCCTGCATCCTTGAGTACTTGTTGAAAAGCCACATCACGTTGTTTAATAATGGAGGGGTCGATTTTACGCCCAGTCTCAAACTGCTCTCCCACCGCGTTGGCAAAATCAGAACCGTAGGGCGCTAAGTGCACCATACTAGTCGATAGTCCTATTGCGAAACGAAGATTTCTTGCAAAGGCTTCTTGACTGGTAATCGAGGGAAGGTTTGGATCGTTGTAGCCCGCATTTTTACGCAATCTTTCTGTTTCTTTGATCTGTACAATTACTTCATCTAATAAGTAGCAGATTGCTTTTACCATTGAGCTTGAGTGATAGAAAGCCGCCCCTGAGATATTCTCAGATTGAGCATTCGCTCGTGCTCGATCTTCCTCAAAACTATCTTTGCTTTTAGCGGTATTTGGTTGTGGGCTTGGTGAATTAGCCCTCTTTTCACCTTTATCTTCGCTTAACTGGGGATCTTTACTCGCATCCCCTGCCTTATTCGCCATGGCTTTATTAGCTAAGGCGTTATCGGCTGCCTGTTGTGCTTCTTTATCCTTGTCTGCTTGAGTCTTCACGCCCGCCGGTTTCTTAGCGTCACCAGTCATGATATAACCTCCTAAAAAACAATACGTTTTACTAGATTGTTATATTATAGCACAGACAGACCTTAAGAAATCCTTATTGACAGCCTTCTTTACAAATCGCTTTGCCATCTTCTATACTCAGAATACTTGAAAATAATAGCATTCTGAGTATAAGTTTTAGGGACTAGGACTAGATGAGCACTCACTTACTGGACTCTCTTCTACGTGTTGCCGCGTTTTCACTTCCTCTAGTACTCTTTTCTTCTGAAAGTTTCGGGTTTGTTGATTAAAATTAGCCTGCAAGGCTTGTGACTCTTCTCGGCGCTTTTTCAATTTGGCAAGATCGTCCTCTGATGCCTCCTCTAAACCGCTCGAATCCTCGGCCATCTTTCGAGCTTTCTCGACTTTTTCTGCTTCTGCTTGCTGGATCAGCTGATTATAGAGTGCTTCTCGGCTGCGAGCGATGTTTGGATCAGACGCTTTCCCCATGCTGCAATGCTCGCCAAAGAAATTTCGCACGCTCTTGCCACCAGGCGCTAGGGCCAACATTCTTGTTTCCATGTCGATGCCAAAGCGTAAGTTCTGACAAAAAGCCTCAAAGCTGGTAATGGAGGGTAAATTAGGATCGTTGTAGCCTGCATTTTTACGAAGCTTCTCAATTTTTTGGATTTGTTCAATGAACTCATCGAGTAGATAACAAAGCGCCTTGACTAAGGAGCTGGAATGGAAAAACGCGGTTCCTGTCGACTGACCAGGGTTTTCTCGGTTTTGTCGCTCTTGCTCTTCCATCAGACTTCGCTGTCTGGCAGCTTGAGAGTCTTTTGTGGCAATCTTTTGCTCCGTTTCTTCCTCAGTTTCTGGCTCACTGGACTTAGCCGGCCCCTTGTCAGCCTGACTTGACTGTCGTAATTCTTGCTCTTTGGCCGCTTGCATTTTCTTTTTCAGCGCATCTTGTCGATTACTCGTCTCTTTTAAATTCTGCTGTTTTAATTGTTCGTCCCTCTCTAACGCTGGTGACTCGTGGGTTGTTACTGTCATGATGAAAACTCCTAAAAGTTAGAGGATCAAGTCAAAGCCGTGGCGCTCACTATACCACAATTCTGTTTCAGTCTCTCGCCAATCGCTTAGCACGATGCGCAAAAACTCTCCTTCTTGTGTGTTAATGGTTTCTTGCTCTGGACGGTGCGTGTGACCATGAATCAAAATCTGGCAACCATGACGTTTGAGTGCCTGTAAACAATCAGTCTTGACCACATCCGTTATCACTCTGCCTTTATCTTGCGATTGTGACTTTGCCCTAATACGGCTGGCTATAAAAACTCGAACACGCTTAGGGAGCGTTAAAAATAAACGCTTAACCCAGACTTGATTTGTTAGTCGTCGAAAACGTTGATGGGATTTATCAAGCGTACAAAAAGCATCACCATGCGCAAGCAAAAGTCGATGTCTATCAAGCAAGAGCACACTCGGATCAGGTAATAAGGTCATCAACGCCTGCTGACAATAGCGCTCCCCCAATAAAAAATCACGGTTGCCAGGTAGAAAAAACACCTCACAACCACTCTCAGCCAAGGCTCGAATTTTTAGCGCCACTGTCTGCTCGAAGGCCGCACAAACATCATCGCCTAACCAAACTTCGAACAAATCTCCTAGTATATAGAGTTGCTTGGTGTTGCCTTGAATGCGCTCTAAATAAGCAAAAAACAACGCGGTTAACTTAGGGGTTGCTTCGCTTAAATGCAAATCTGAAATAAAACGGGTTATCTCGCTCATAAAGGCTGGATGCAAAGCGACTCTTGCTCATCTAAATAAACCTGCTTGGTACTCTTATCCTTTAGCTCTGGCAAATCTTCGCTTAATTTAAAACATCCTGCAATGGACAAAAGCTCAGCCTCTAATTGCTGACAGAAAATTCTAGCGCTTTTATCGCCTAAAATCCCAGCCAGAGCCCGTCCTCTTAAGGGGCCGTAGACATGAATGTTGCCATCAGCAAGCACTTCTGAGCCCCGGCTAACTGGCGCCAAAACAATTAAATCACAGCCTTTGGCGTAAATTTGCTGCCCTGAGCGAACTGGAGAGGTGACAATTTTTGCGTTGCTTTTTGCCATTTGCATGGGTGCAACAGTCTGCTCATCATTTCCTACTTCAGGCTCTTTAGGCTTTTGCGTGTCTTGTTCGTCTGGCGCTTTGGCCTCTTGATCTTTAACTTTAAATGGCTCAGGGATGTCAGTCATCATCTCTCCACCCTGCTTAGAAGAGGACGTGATGATGGATAAACCAACTTTAATTGCAGCTTTTTGTTGAATCAATGACGCCCCTTGGACTGCAATTGGCACCATGTTGACTGAGCGCATTGCATCAACCACCCCTTTTAAGTCAAAAGAGGCACCATTGAGAGGAGAAATATCTAGCACCACTGGCGTGTAGACAAACATTTTTGGTGCTTTCTTAACCACTGCGTTTAACTCAGCCAGCAAAGGCTCAATTCTAACGGTGTGAAGCTCTAAAACCGTCAGGGTAAACAACCGCCCCTTCAATTTAAAGGCTTCAGCTTTGATAGGATCTGCAACACTCATTTCTTCAACTCCTCTCCCCATGAATAAATTTTTTGGGTATAATACCATGCTAAATTGCAATATGGGTACTGATAAGGAATGATTTGTGGATAGGATCTGGTTGGAGCATTACCCAAAACATGTCCCCAGCGACATTGTTTTTGATAATTACAATTCACTAGCCGATTTATTTTGCCAGGCCTGTAAACGTTTTGAAGCACTACCGGCCTTCAGCAATATGGGCACGGTCTTAAGCTATAAAGAAGTCGATGAGCTCTCTCTAAACTTTGCCTCTTTTCTACAAAATGACTTAAAGATGGTTAAAGGTGATCGCATTGCCATCATGTTGCCAAATGTTTTGCAATATCCCATTGCCTTGTTTGGCGCCTTAAGAGCCGGATTAGTCGTTGTGAACACCAACCCACTCTACACCAGCGATGAGATTGCCCATCAATTAAACGATGCTGGCGTTGAAACTCTATTGGTACTGTCAAACTTTGCCCATACGGTTGAAAAAGCGCTTCCTGAATTAAAAACGCTTAAAAATATTATTGTCACTGAAATGGGTGACTTGTTCCCAACCTTAAAAAGAATCTTAATCAATAGTGCTGTGCGCTATGTTAAAAAGATGATCAAACCCTATCATTTTAATACTCCCATATCCTTTCGAAAAGCACTGAGCCAAGGAGCTCAGAAAACGTTTTCACGAGTGCGGATAACTCTAGAGGACACGGCCTTCTTGCAATATACAGGTGGCACCACAGGGGTTGCCAAAGGTGCCATTCTCACCCATAGCAACATGGTCTCAAACGTCTTGCAAGCAAGGGCTTGGATTGCCCCTAAATACAAACCTGGGCATGAAATTATTGTCACTGCGTTGCCGATGTATCATATTTTTTCACTTACCGCGAACTGTTTAACCTTTCTGGCAGAAGGTGCCTTAAACATCTTAATTACCAACCCAAGAGACATTAAGGCATTCGTAAAAGAAATTGCCAATGCAAAATTTACCTGCATGACTGGCGTTAATACCTTATTCAACGCCCTATTAAATTGTGCTAAGTTTCGAAAAAACGTTGATTTTAGTGGTCTTAAATTTTCACTCTCTGGCGGCATGGCTTTGCAAAAGAACGTTGCTGATAAATGGAAAGAAGTGACCAAGACCCCTATTCTTGAAGCCTATGGTTTAACAGAAACCAGTCCTGCGGTCACCATGAACCCTCATTATTTGGACGCCTTCAATGGCAGCAGTGGCTTGCCCATCCCCTCAACAGAGGTTTCAATTCGTAACGAACAAGGCATCGAGCTTGCGATAGAAGAAGAAGGTGAATTGTGGGTACGAGGACCACAAGTGATGAAAGGCTACTGGAAGGCCCCTGAAGAAACAGCAAAAGTATTAACCCCTGATGGTTGGTTAAAAACAGGCGACATTGCTAAAGTTGATGAGAAAGGCTTTGTCTACTTAGTCGATCGCAAAAAGGACATGATCATCGTCTCTGGCTTTAATGTCTACCCCAATGAAATTGAAGCCGTCATTAGTCACCACCCCGGCGTCTTAGAAGTTGGAGTCATTGGCATTCCCTGTGAACATGGTGGTGAGAAAGTAAAAGCCTCTATTGTGCGAAAAGATCCCCTGCTCAGTAAAGATGCGCTTCGTGCTTATTGCAAAGAGCATTTAACCGCCTACAAAGTACCGAAGTTCATCGAATTTGTCGAAGAGTTGCCAAAAACCAACGTCGGCAAAATCCTACGGCGCGCATTAAAAGAAAAAGCCGATCAAAAGCCTGCTGCCCCTCATTAAACCAGGGCAAATGCACGAATGTCTTTTGGAGCCATTCGTTATTGAAGTCGTTGCTTCGGTGCTCATTAAACGCTTAAGGCTGTAAAAATTTTAGAAAGCTTATGAAAGGTTTCAAGGTATTCATCCTCGAGCGTTGAATCAATCACAATGCCACCGCCTGCATAGGCTGTTAATTGCCCGGCCTCTGCCGTTAACGTCCGAATGGCCACGTTTAAATCGACTTGACCATCGGCACTAAAATAACCAATGGCCCCACAGTAGACGTCACGAGCAGCGCACTCGACCGACTCTATAATGTTCATGGCTGAGACTTTTGGCGCACCGGTAATGGAGCCACAAGGAAACAACGCGGTAAGTACTTCCGTTAATCTTACCCGCTCACAAAGCTCTCCTTGCACAACGCTTTCTAAATGATGCACCGCGGGTAATGAGAGTAGGCCACACAATGATTTAACTTTAATCGAGAACGGCTTACAAATGCGACTTAAATCATTTCGCATTAAATCGACAATCATCACATTCTCCTGCTGATTTTTCTCTGAGGCCTTTAGATAATCGGCAAAGGCACGATCTGTGTGTGATTGCAACGCCCTTGGCATGGTGCCTTTAATTGGGCGAACTTCAATTTGACGCTCTGAATTAATTGATAGAAACCGCTCAGGTGAAAGTGATAAGAGTTTTGTCTCTCCAAAATCAAGATAGGCACTAAACGGGCACTTATTTTGTGCTCTTAATTTTAAATAGGCTTGCAGCGTTTTTCCTTGATAATGACCTACAAAGGGTTGGGTAAAATTGACTTGATAGGCTTCCCCTTGAAAAAGTGCTTCTTTTATACGCCCAAAGCCTTGATGATAGCGCTGCTTACTCATCTCTGGTTTAAAAGGCTTAATTAAATCAAAAGAGTCGAGCGTGCCTGTACGTTTCAAAGCGCTTTTTAGCTCTGCAATTCGGCCCTTAGTGCATGTTTGTTCATTTCTAGAAAAAAGTGAGTATTCATTCTTGGCTTTATCGAAGAACAAGGCAAAATCATAAAACGCTAAGTGCATTAGCTTGGTCTTATTAAGTGAGGTTAGAGAGCCTGGTACTGGTAGATACGTTTTAGCAAGCTCATAACTTAAGTAACCAACAGCCCCCCCCTGAAAGGGAAGTTTTAATTCAGCAACATTAAGAGGCGCTGGCAATAACTGTTCTAAAGAGCAGAAGGCCTCACCTAAAAGCCTTTGTCTCTCTCCGTTTTTTAAGCAGAAAACCCCGTTCTCATCGACCATTAATTCCATGTAGGGATGAGCGACAAAAAGACTGAATCGATTAGTGGTGCTTAGCCGATTTGCAGCACTGTCTAACCACATAAAACGAGGAAGATTGGCAAGTGATTTCGCAACCTCCTCTTCTGATTTTGTAAGCTCTAGTATTTCATACGACCACATGCCGCAGCTGCTTAGTCTCTAAAATTATTAAACTGCAGCGGTTGACCAAACTCTTCTTCTTTTAAGTGGGCAATGGCTGTTTGTAAATCATCACGCTTTTTACCAGTGACCCGTAATTTATCACCTTGAATGGATGACTGGACTTTAATCTTGCTCTCTTTTAGAGATTTGGTGATTTTCTTTGCAACCTCTTTCTCAAGGCCTTGCTTAACCTTGCCTCGCATTTTTGCTCTAGCAAGAGTGACATCCATCTCACTCCACTCAAACGAGGAAACGTCCACACTGCGCTTAATGCATTTGTTTTCAAAAATGTCTTGCAACTGCTGAACCTGAAAGTCACTAGGGGCCCCAATCACCACTTGCTCATCTTCTAATTTAAAACTTGCATCCACCCCTTTAAAATCAAAGCGATTGACCAATTCACGATTTGATTGCTCAATGGCATTGCTTAATTCATGCATGTCTACTTCCGAGACCACGTCAAAAGAAGGCATTATTACCCCACTACTCATCAAAGAGGTATAAAAGTAATCAGTTCTTTAAAAAATTGCAAGAAAAACCCTTTTGCTTCCCCTTTTTTATCAGTATGCTAGCCGGGACTAACAGTATATAAGGAATATTGATACGTGAGTACGGTTGCTTCTTTTTCGATTGATTACATACAATACCTCGATGAACACGGTAATCTCAGTGACGAGTTGCCCCCTCTAGCCCATGATAAAAAGTCTCTTCTGGCACTCTATAAGACCATGACCCTGATCCGAGAGTTTGACAATAAAGGCGTTGCATTGCAGCGAACTGGTAAAATGGGGACCTATGCTCAAATTCATGGCCAAGAGGCCATCTCAACTGCCATCGGCTACGCCTTAAAAAAAGACGATGTGTTGGTGCCCTATTATCGCGATTATGCTGCCCAATATTTACGAGGTGTAAAGCTCTCTGAAATTTATCAGTACTGGGGCGGCGATGAGCGCGGCAGTCAATTTGAAAACAACAAAGAAGATTTACCCATTTGTGTCCCAATTGCCACCCAATGTTTGCATGCTGCTGGCATTGCCAGTGCGTTTAAATATCGCAAACAAAAAAGGGTTGCCTTAACCTGCATTGGTGAAGGTGGCACCTCAGAAGGAGAATTTTACGAAGCATTGAACGTTGCTGGGGCTTGGCATTTACCGGTTGTGTTTGTGATAAACAGCAATGGTTGGGCAATTTCCGTCCCTAGAGAAAAACAAACCGCCACGAAAACCATTGCGCAAAAAGCGATTGCTGCGGGCATTAAAGGCATTCAGGTTGATGGCAACGATGCGATTGCTACACGAGAAGTCATTGGTCGCGCCATTGAAAATGCAAGACGAGGGCTTGGCCCAACGGTGGTTGAGTGTTTAACCTACCGACTCTGTGATCACACCACTGCTGATGATGCCAGTCGCTATCAGCCGAGTGAAACAGTCGAGATTGAGAAAACCAAAGAGCCCCTGGCACGACTGAGAAATTATCTGGTGACAAAAAAATATTGGTCACCACAAGAAGAAGAAGTGCTGCTAACAAACGTTCACCAAGAAGTGAATCAAGCAGCGAATGAGTATTTAGCAAAAGACACTCAACCGCTTTCTAGCATGTTTGATTACCACTATGAAACCCTACCAGATGAATTAGCAGAACAACGAGACGAACTTTTAAGGGAGGCCAACTAAGATGCCAGAAGTTACCCTTGTTGAAGCAGTCACACAAGCACTGCGATATGAGATGCGCCAAGACGATAATGTCTTAGTTTTTGGTGAAGACGTTGGCTTAAATGGTGGCGTCTTTCGAGCAACAGATGGTCTCCAAAAAGAGTTTGGTGCCATGCGTGTGGTTGACACGCCCTTAGCTGAAGCGATGATTGCAGGCATTGCGGTTGGTATGAGCACACAAGGATTAAGACCAGTTGCTGAGTTTCAATTCATGGGATTTATTTTCCCAGGCTTTAATCAGATTGTCACCCATGCTGCCAGAATGAGAAATAGAACCCGAGGCAGGCTCCATTGCCCAATCGTCTACCGTGCACCTTTTGGGGGTGGTATTCATGCCCCTGAACATCACTCAGAAAGTACTGAAGCTCTGTTTGCTCACATTCCTGGCTTAAAAGTGGTGATACCATCAAGCCCAAAGCGTGCCTATGGTTTGCTGCTCTCTGCCATTCGAGACAATGATCCAGTCATCTTTTTAGAGCCAAAACGAATTTACCGCATGGTCAAACAAAACGTTGCCGATGATGGCAAAGGCTTGCCGCTTGGCAAATGCTTTACCTTACGAGAAGGCTCGGATGTTACCCTTATTAGCTATGGTGCCTCCATGCATGAAACCATGATTGCCGCAAGAGAGCTTGCCAATGAGAACATCGATTGTGAAGTCATTGATGTTGCCAGCATAAAGCCTATTGATAAAGAGACCATCTTAAGCTCTGTCCAAAAAACAAAGCGCTGCGTGATTATTCATGAGGCTGCTAAAACCTGTAGCGTCAGTTCAGAGATTTCTGCAACCATCATGGAAGAAGCATTCTTCGATTTGGAAGCACCTGTGGCACGAGTAACGGGCTTTGATGTCACCATGCCCTATTTCAAACTGGAAAAACACTACATTCCACCAGTGGCTCGAATTAAAAACCAAATTAAACAAGTAATGGAGTATGCATAAATGAGTATTTTTAAACTCCCAGATCTCGGTGAAGGCTTACCCGATGCAGAAATTTGTCAGTGGCATGTCAAGGTTGGCGATAAAGTCACACTCGATCAGCCTTTGGTGTCAATGGAGACAGCCAAAGCCGTCGTAGACGTTCCAGCCCCTCAAGATGGAATCATTGAAACCTTACATGGTAAGGAAGGCGATGTTATTTTAACCGGCAAACCATTAGTAACCTTTAAATCGGATGAAGCCTGTGATGGGGCTGATGACAGTGGTACTGTTGTTGGCAACATAAAATCAAGCAACGAAGTGGTCGAAGATAATTTCACCATCGGATCGGCGGTCAGCCGCTCAAAAATAAAAGCAGGCCGTGAAACTAGAGCACTTGCTAAACAACACAATCTCGATTTAGAGACCATTCAAGGCAGTGGGCTAAACGGCTTAATCACTTTAGACGACGTACTAAAAGCCGCCCACCCTCTAAAAGAAGGCTTTCAGTTAATCAAAGGTGTGCGACGCACCATGGTGCGCACCATGAGTGAGGCAAACCACAATGTGGTGCACACAAATTTGTTCGACGAAGTCAGCATTCGAGCTTGGGGTAAAAAAGAAGACATTACAGTGCGCCTAATTAGAGCGCTTTCCAAAGCCTGTGAACAAGAACCAACCTTAAACAGCTGGTTTGACGGCTTTAATGTGGCCAGCAAGCCCTTTAGTGAGGTTCATTTAGGCCTTGCGATGGACTCAGCGGATGGGCTCTTTGTGCCTGTCATTCAAAACGCAAATCAGTTGAGCGCCAGCGCACTTAGAAAAAAAATCGAACAGTACAAAGTAGAAGTTGGCACACGAGAAATAAGTCCTGAGAATTTAACTGGTGCAACCATCACCTTATCCAACTTCGGAAAATTTGCCGGACGATTTGCCACACCCATCATCGTGCCTCCAACAGTTGCAATCATTGCAGTTGGACAATTAAAAATAGAGCCCCGCTTTGGTGAGAAAAATGAAGTGGTCTCAGACAAGCTGCTTCCTATTTCTTTAAGCTTTGATCATCGCGCGGTTACTGGTGGTGAGGCGACTCGTTTTCTTGGAGTCATGCTCGAAGACTTAAAGCAAGCAAAATAAAACTACCTGAATCCCCGTGGCTTGAACACGGGGTCCATGGACCCTCCGGTCGAGCCGCAGGGTTTCAGAGGTACCAAGCCGCAGGGTTTCAGAGGTATCAAGCTGCGGCGGTTTCAGAGGTATCAAGCTGCGGCAGTTTCAGAGGCACGTTTTTTTTAGAAAGTTAAGCTTAAGGCTTGCGGTTTAAAATAGTTTTCAACCATCTCATCGCTAACTAAGGCCAGCGAAGGAGGTAACCACTGAGGGTTATGGTCTTTATCAACCAACAACGCTCGCACTCCTTCGTAGAAATCAGCATCCTGCAAAAAGGCTTGCACTAATTGATAGTCCAGCGCCAAACACTCTTGAAGCGTCATTTCTCGAGTACGATTTAATTGCTTGTAGACAACCTTCAAAGCAGTGGGTGATTTTTGATTTAGAGTAATGTGCGTTTTCTCAGAAAAAGTCGTGGCCATATGGCTTAATTTCTCAAAAATGGTCTCAACATTGTTTGCCGTAAAACAATGCTGAATACACTCAAGGTGCTCACGATAAGCAGACTGCTCAGGTGGGAAAAAGTGTGCGTTTAGCAGTGAGGTCACGGCATCAAAAGCATTCTCACCCATGTCTAATTCACATAAGTGCTTAAGCAACTCTTCTTTTTTCTCACTCTCAACATAAAAAGGACTCAAACCAAAATAAAGCGCATCAGAGCCTGAGATGGTCTGTCCAGTTAAGGCTAAATATAGTCCCACTTGATGGTTAATTTTATTAAGCAGGTAGGCGCCTCCAACATCAGGACAAAACCCAATTGAGGTCTCTGGCATGGCAAACTTGGTTCTCGGGGTCAGAACCGGAAACAAACCATGAAAGGAAAGACCAACGCCGCCTCCCATGGTAATGCCATCTAAAAAGCACACATAAGGCTTTTTATAACGAAAGGTTAATTCGTTTAAACGGTATTCATCTTTAAAAAAGTCAAACAGGTCTTTTTCCTGTGCGCGTCCTTTTTCATACAAACTTCGAACATCACCGCCTGCGCAAAACGCTTTCTCTGAACGGCTGGTTACATAAACTGCTTTCACTTGTTCGTCTTTTTCAAAGGCTGTTAGATTCTCATAGAGAGAAGTTATCATCTCATGGGTTAGCGCATTTAAAGCCTTGGTACGATTTAAGATGACATGAACAACCTCACCTCCCAAACCAAGATGACGCTCATAGTGCACATCACTTGTCATGTTATTCTCCTGTAAAGTTTGCTTCGCGCTTTTCTAAAAAAGCACTTACCCCTTCCTTTTTATCTTTACTTGCACAAGTCGTCGCAAAATGAACGGCTTCTAAATGAAGAGCCTCTTCTAAATTCATGTCATAACCTTTGTCTATCACGTCCATGGTAGCGCGCAGGGCAAGTGGTGCCATGCTAAGAACCCCTTGTAAATAAGCTCGTGCCTCATCGAGTAAGGAGTCGTGTTTGCACACTCTAGAGACTAGCCCCATCATCAATGCTTCCTCAGGTTTAATAAAGCGTCCACTCAAACAAAGATCGAGGGCCCGACCTTTACCAACTAAACGAGCAAGACGTTGCGTACCCCCATACCCAGGAATCACCCCAAGCTTAACTTCCGGTTGACCAAACTGCGCATGCTCCCCAGAAAATCGAAAGGTTGCACTCATAGCAAGCTCACAACCACCGCCAAAACAAAACCCGTTAACCGCCGCCATTGATGGTTTGCCTAGGGTTTCTAGAGCACGAAATGTGCTTTGCCCTTCCAGCGCAAATTGATAGCCTTTTTCACAATCAGCTTCTTGTAAACGATTGATGTCAGCGCCTGCGCAAAACGCTTTGCCCTCACCACTAATTAATACAGCTTTAACGCTCTTATCATTTTTAGCCTTAGTGAAGGCTTCTTTTAAACCACTTAAAACCTCTTGATTAAGTGCATTCAATTTATCGGGTCTTGCCAGGGTTATCTCTAGAATGCCATCACCGCTTACTGTTTGCTTTAACATCTGCAACTCCTATTGCCTTGGAAAATGAGAGCTTAACCTAAGCTCTAATAAAATTAAAACTTTCTAAAATATACTCAAGATACTCGAAAATGCGTGATTTTTAGGTGTGGCCATTTTTTTCCTGGGAGCTGTTTAAAGCCGCGTCGTAGATAATTCTACGGTGATGCTTTAAACAGCTCCCAGGGAAGAAAGGGGTATCCTAAAAACAGGCATTTTCGAGTATCTTGAGTATAGTTACTTGAATGCCTCTTTTGCGATGATTTCTCGCATGATTTCATTCGTCCCTTCTAGAATTTGATGAACCCTTAAGTCTCTAAAAATTCGCTCTATAGGATAATCTTCTAAATAACCATAACCACCAAAGAGTTGCATTGATTGATTGGCTATCTCAAAGCAAGCATCGGTGGTAAAACGTTTAGCCATCGCACAATTTAGTGGCACTTCCTCATCGCCTTGATCAAAGGTTTGGGCTGCATGATACGTCATTAATTGGGCCGCTTTAAAATTAGTTAACATGTCGGCATAACGAAATCGTAAGGCCTGAAACCTTGAGAGCGTTTTGTTAAATTGTTCACGCTCCCCCATGTGTTCTTTGACAGCTTTTAAGCAGGCTTTAGCGCCTCCTAGAGAGCAAGCAGCAATGTTGATTCTGCCACCGTTTAGTGCCGAGAGTGCAATTTTAAAGCCGTCTCCTAGACTGCCAACGATGTTTTCTTTGGGCACTCGACAGTCCTCCAAAAAGACCATTCGAGTTGGCTGAGAATGCCAACCAAGTTTTTTTTCATTCTCACCAAAACTAAGTCCTGGCGTTCCTTTTTCAATTAAGATGGCACTGATTCCTTTGTAGCCGTCTTCACCGGTGCGCACCATACATAGATAGAGATCACTGACTCCGGCACCTGAAATAAAGGCTTTAGAGCCATTGATGACGTACTCATTTCCCTCCAGTCTCGCAGTTGTTTTTAAAGAGGCTGCATCACTGCCGCTGTTTGGTTCGGTTAAGCAATAACTTGCCAGTAAGGACATGCTGCTTAGTTGCTCTCCATATTTAGTTCGAAGCGCCTCGCTGCCATAGAGATCTAAAATCTTAGTCACCATGTTGTGAATGGAGAGATAGGCACTGGTGGAAATACAACCCTCAGAGAGCGCTTCAAAGACTAGGGCTGCATCAAAGCGCGAGAGCTCAGAGCCTCCAATGTCACTACGACAGTACATGGCGGCCAATCCAAGGCTTGCTGCCTCTTTTAGCACCTCTACTGGAAAGACGTGGTCCTTGTCCCAGTTTGCTGCGTGAGGAGCAAGCTTATCTCTTGCAAAACTTTGGGCCATTTCAACAAAGGCAAGCTGCTCATCACTAAGGGGAAAACTCATTTTAAAATCCTTCTGAAAACAGTCGTTGCCAAATCATAGCAAAGCTCTAGCGTAACATGCTAGCATTTCCCGGGGCTTGATTCTGATGCGTTGGATTGTGGCTGCTCATTGACATTTGCAGTGCCTGCTCTTCAGGCCCGACTGCTGCAGGAGAGGTTCTTCCTGTATTCATAAATAAACTCGACCAACAACAAAGCTCTGCATTACTCTCCAATAGTTGTCTTAATGAGCTTTGTTCATTGTCATACTCACTCAGTAGCCGCCCCTCTTCCTTTAGCACTCGAACCAATTGAATTAACTCAATGTAGCAACTTCGTGGCCAAAACCACTTTCTCTGCACCTCTTGAAACAAGTTAGACTCAGATTCATTGTTGAAATCAAGCACTAAGGCCAACATCACTCGACTGTTTGCAGCCGTTTTAATCAAATCACTCAAGTGCCTATCAAATAAGCTTAGTACCATAAATCGCTTGGCTAAATGAAGTATTCTTTGCAAGATCATAAAGTCATTATTATAGCGAAAGGCTTGATAAAAGCGCGGGTAATGACTCTCAATCAATATCCTTGCCTGATTCAATGAAATTTTATTCATAAAGGTAGCAAGCTCCGTCATCGACTCTGTTAAAAATGCTTTAGGACTGTTAGACAGTATCCTACAAAAAGCACTTAGTTCAGTCTCATTTAGGCAATTAAAAACATTGAGAAGCTCATCGAAGGAAGAAAGAACGGGCACCACTTGTGCTGTAAAAGTCGGAATGATAGGCGCACGCTCTTCGGCACTTGCAGATTGAAATAAAAGACACAGTTCTTCGAGCGTCTCAAAGGGCATGTGTGACTCAGCACTCTCAAGTCTTATTTCCTCTTCTTTGAGACAGGGTTCATCGCTAAACACCTCCTGCCAAATTAACTGACGACTTGGGGGTAAGGCCATATGAATCTGGTCTCTAGTCTCAGGATCGCTTAAAAAACGCAACGGATCACGTTTAATTAGCTCGCAAAAAACAAGAAAACGCTCGTTGTCTTGAATGCTTTCTAAAAGGCACAGTAATTCTTCCATCGAGACAATGCGCTGAGACATTACCTTAGAAAAACGACTGCTTAAAGCCGCAAATTGTTTCGCCGAAAAGCTTTGAATCAAATCTGAGAATATATGAATGCTATTTGGCCAGGTCTCTAGAGTGCCAACGACTTTCCTCTCAAAACCTTGCAGCAATAGTAAGTTCTCTATTTCTGCTGGCGTAAGATTGATTAATGCATTTTTTAAGTCTTCTGAGTCTGAAAATTTAATGTTGATACCCAGGCTTCTAAATAGCTTAGCACTGAGGGTGTGACGCTCTCCCACTTCATAAAAACAATGAACGTCTTTGTCGATAAAATAATGTCGAGTAAAAGCATCAATGGCGCTCTTTAGTCGCTCTAGAGCGTAAGTGGTCTGATTAATCATCAGACTCTGACTAAGAGAGAGACGTCCTAATGAGGCTTCGTGCCCTTCTACAGCTGAGAGTAAATCTAGTCGTCGTTTTGCCAGACAGTGCTCTGAACGAGGAATCGGTTTGCTCCCGGCCTCTGCTTTATAAATGCAATGCCTTAGCAGTCGAACCTCATTTTTAATGTTAAAAGGAATTGCCTCTTTGTCGAGAGTGGCGAGCTGATCATAATAACTTAGAAACAAGTTGATTGATTCATCGGCGCCGATCCGTGCATTGTCTTCACTGCCATCACCATCCAAACTGACAACTCGCAATTCCTCACAGAGTTGATTAATGGATGAGAGCAGGCTGTTTTCTGAACGCACGTGGTAATTGTAATTTAACTTTGCTTGCCAGAGCTCTGCGGTTAATTCAGAGTGCTGAAACAAACGCTTAATTTCATCGTCTGTAAGAAACGCCCGGGATGAGGCGTCTTTATCAACATCAAAATAGGGATTGACGATTTCAATTGGTCCCATTTCTAGAAAGTTTACCCGCCCTAACAACGCAAGTGGAAGTAAACAGCGCCGATCTTCGCTTAAAATGTGAGTTCTCAGTACCTCTTGAGCGCTGCTTTGTTGCCAAGAATTATCAAGTTCTGGCAGCTCAATCTCAGGCGTCACGATTAGCTCAGGCATTAAAATTTTAAGTGTCTTCTGAGTCAGGTTTAGACTTGAGTCTGGCTCATGACTTGCGATGAACTCGGCAATCTCAAGCAGCAAGCTGATTAGAGGGTGCTGAGGATAGATTGTGTAAAAATGCATTGAGCTAGAAACCCGCTCAAGCGTTCTTTTTAATCTAGCGAGTTTCTGTGACTCATTTTCTCTTAGGGATAAACTCTCGTTGAGTTTTTTGATTATGTAATTTTGACAATGCCTAAAGACATCGTCTTTAAGGCCAGTGACGCTTAAGCCCTCTTGTGAGAACGCTTTCAGACGGTCTTTAATTTCAGGAATCGATCCCATGGTGTTTTTTTTTAAGGCAAATGATTGGCTGAACTTAACCTACGAGTATAAAACTAGCAAGTAAATGATAAAAAATGAGGCAGAAATGTTGTTTATCGTGACGAACACTGCCCGCGCAGCAAGCGCGGGCCTGAGTGTCGTTAGTATATTTAATCTTTACGACGCTTAGATGGAGGAATGTAAAGATCGGTAATCGATCCTTCAAACGCTTCGCAAGCTTGAGCAAAGGTTTCTGAAAGGGTTGGATGAGGATGAATGGTTAGGGCAACGTCCTCAGCATCAGCCCCCATTTCGATGGCCAAAGTCGCTTCAGCTATTAAGTCTCCAGCATTCGGACCAACGATGCCACAACCAATTATTTGACCCGTTTTATTATTGAATAAGACCTTGGTTACCCCTTCATCACGCCCAATGCTTAAAGAGCGTCCACTTGCAGCCCATGGAAAAACGCCCTTACCATAATCAAGCCCCTGCTCTTTGGCTTCACGTTCAGTGAGCCCTGTCCAAGCAAGTTCAGGATCGGTATAGGCAACCGATGGAATGCATTTTGGCTCAAAATAATGTTTTTTACCGGCAATCACTTCGGCAGCAACTTTACCTTCAGGAATGGCTTTATGGGCAAGCATTGGTTGTCCCACCACATCCCCAATAGCAAAGATGTTAGAAACGTTGGTTCGCTGCTGAGAATCAACTGGGATAAAGCCTCGCTCATCAACGTTAACACCTGCTTTATCTGCATCAATTTGCGCCCCATTCGGACGCCTTCCAACGGCCACCAACATTTGCGCAAACTTGTGCGTACTCTTCTCACCTTTTTTATCTTCTACTACAACCTCCAAGGCACTTTTACCTGCTTTGACCTCTGTCACTTTGGTGCCCAGCATGAATTTAACTCCTTTTTTCTCCATGCGTTTTTGCAGAGGGCGCACCAAATCAGCATCGGCTGCTGCCACTAGCTGATCTAAAAACTCAACCACCGTGACTTCAACCCCCATGGCCGCATACACCGTTGCCATTTCAAGGCCGATGATGCCACCACCAAGTACGCAAAGCGACCCTTTAATGTTGGCAAGCTCAAGCGCACCAGTTGAGGTAAAGATGCGAGGATCTTCAGGAATGAATGGCAATCTAACTGCTTCACTACCACATGCGATAATTGCTTGTTCGAACTCAATGACAGTCTCTCCATCAGCGGTTGCAACCGATAGATGATTTGCATCAACAAATTTTCCAAGGCCTGTGACAATGTCAACTTTACGCTGTTTAGCAAGCATTTTTAAGCCGCCTGTCAACTTGTTGACCACACTGTTTTTCCACTCAACCACTTTGTTTGAGTCAATTTTCGGTTTTGAGAAACTGATGCCATGCGCGGAAACTTCTTGACTCTCATCGAGTACTTTCGAGACGTGCAAGAGTGCTTTTGATGGAATGCAACCAACGTTTAAACACACGCCACCAATTCGCTCAAAGCGCTCAATCAGAATAACTTTTTTACCGAGATCTGCGGCCCTAAAAGCAGCCGTATAACCGCCAGGCCCACTGCCTAAGACAACCACCTCGGCCTTCATTGTATTTTGCATAATACCCTCTTTTTATAAGTCATCACAAAAGCCCCCCAAGGGGTTTGTAGGCCTTGTTGATGTTTAATTTAAATCAATAGATTTCGGATGTCTGATAACAAGTTTGCAAGAAGTGCACTAAAGCGTGCAGCCTCTGCGCCATCGATCACTCGATGATCATACGATAAAGACAATGGTAACATGAGCCTTGGCACAAATTCATGTTCTTTATAAACCGGACTCATTTTGGCTCTTGAAACACCTAAAATGGCAACTTCTGGCGCATTCACAATGGGCGTAAAGGCTGTACCACCAATCCCGCCTAGACTGGAAATGGTGAAGGTGCCGCCATTCATGTCCTTAGGCATTAATTTTTTCTCACGAGCTAAAGCACTAAGCCGTCCCATTTCTTTGGCAATGTCAACAACACTTAAATGGTTAGCACCCTTGATAACCGGTACCACCAAACCATTAGGCGTATCAACGGCAATACCAATGTTGTAGTAGTGTTTAAAGATTAAATTCTCACCGCTGGGATCAAGAGATGCGTTAAAGGCGGGATAAGTCTCAAGACATTTAACCACCGCTTTCACGATGAAAGCTAACACCGTGAGCTTCGCCCCATCCTTTTCAACTTGTGTCTTTTTCGCTTTACGAAACGCTTCGAGCTCGGTGATGTCAGCTTCATCAAATTGAGTAACATGAGGCACGGTTAACCAGCTACGACGCATGTTCTTTGCCGTTAAGCGTTTAATTTTATTAAGCGCCACTGTCTCAATTTCGCCAAAAGCAGAAAAATCAACCGTTGGCCCTTCAAGCTCTAGGACACTGCCACCAGAAGGTTGACTCAAGCGTTCTTTAACAAATTTTTGCACGTCCTCTTTTAAAATGCGCCCTTTACGGCCACTGCCTTGAACGTTAGCTAAATCGACCCCAAACTCTCGAGCAATGCGTCGAATGGCAGGACTTGCATAGACCGCTTTAGAACTGCTTGCTGGTGCTGTGGCTTTACTCTCTGTTTGACGAGCCGCGTTCACTGCTGCAGGCGTTTCTTTTTTGGACTCTGTTTGAGGTTCTTCTGCTGGCGTCTTAGCGTTTGATGCAGTAGATACTTTAGAGGCAACTTGCACCAAAGCAAGCACATCGCCTTCAGAGACTTTATCACCTAATGCTACAAAGACTTGCTCGATGGTTCCAGAGTGACTGGCAGGAATGTCCATTGAGGCTTTTTCACTCTCAAGGGTTACCAATGCCGCGTCTTGCTCGATGTTTTGCCCAGGCTTAATCAACACCTCAATGACATCAACGCTGCTTGCCCCTCCTAAATCCGGCACTTTTAACTCAATCATCTGAGCTCTAGCACTAGATATCGTAGGCTCGACCGCCTCTTCTTCAACCGAGGTAGGCTGGGACTCTTCAGGTTCATTAGCAGACTCTGAAGAGGCTTTTGTCTGTGCAATCAAGGCTAGGAGTTCGGAGCCTTGTTTTACTTTATCACCGAGCGACACTAGGAGTTTCTCTACTTTGCCTGCAATGGGTGATGGGATGTCCATTGAGGCTTTTTCACTCTCTAGGGTCAGCAGCGAGTCATCAACAGCGACTTCTTGTCCTTCATTGACTAAAATTTCAATGATAGTGACGTCCTCATCACTGCCAATATCCGGAACTGTTACAATTTGTTTGTTACTCATTCCAACCTCTCTCTAGCAGTACAATGGGTTTAGTTTATTGCTGTCAATGCCATATTTTTTCATGGCCTCTTGCACCACTTTTTTCTCAACCTTTTTCTCCTTATAAAGCGAAGAAAGGGCTGCTAACACGATAAATTTAGCATCCACTTCAAAGAAATGACGAAGTTTTGCGCGCGTATCTGAGCGCCCAAAGCCATCCGTGCCTAACACGAAGTAGTTTGCAGGCACAGCCTGTCTAATCTGATCGGCGTACAATCGGATGTAATCAGTTGCCGCAACCACTGGCCCCTTGCGACCTTTTAGTTGTGACGTCACAAAGGACTCTTTCGCTTTTTTATCAGGCTGCATTAGGTTATCTCGTTCAACTTGCAAGAGATCTCGACGTAATTCATTAAAACTTGTGACACTCCACACATCCGCTTGCACGTTGAAATCCTTTTCAAGCATTTCAGAAGCCTTTAGCACTTCTCGTAAAATGGTACCACTGCCAAGCAACTGCACACTTGCAGACTTTGTAGCAGGTTTTAATAAGTACATGCCTTTTTTAATGCCCTCTTCACTCCCCTCAGGCATGGACGGTTGCTCATAGTTTTCATTCATGACCGTTAGGTAGTAGAAAACATTCTCACCTTCTTGGAACATGCGTCGAAGGCCATCTTGCATGATAACCGCCAACTCATAAGAAAAAGTTGGATCATAACTGACACAATTTGGAATGGTCGATGAGAGGACATGGGAATGACCGTCTTGGTGTTGCAGGCCTTCACCTGCAAGCGTGGTACGCCCAGCGGTAGCACCAAGTAAGAAGCCTCGTGCCTGCATGTCGCCCGCAGCCCAAGCCAAATCACCGACTCGTTGAAAACCAAACATTGAATAATAAATATAGAATGGCACCATCGGGTAATGATTGTTGGCATAGGAGGTCGCCGCCGCCATCCAAGAGCAGAAAGCGCCTGCTTCATTGATCCCTTCTTCTAGAATTTGCCCATCTCGTGCTTCTTTGTAATACATCACCTGTTCGCTGTCGACTGGGGTATAGAGCTGCCCAACCGGCGAGTAAATGCCAATTTGACGAAACAAGCCTTCCATACCAAAAGTCCGTGCTTCATCTGGAATAATCGGCACGACGCGCTTGCCGAGTTCTTTGTCTTTTAAAAGAATGTTTAATAAACGAACAAAGGCCATGGTGGTTGAAATTTCTCGACCGTTCGAGCCATCGAGTAAGCTCTGAAAGGCAGAAAGTTCCGGTGTTTTTAGCATTGGAGCGTCGGTTTTCCGACTTGGTAGAGAGCCACCTAGTGCCGCTCGTTGCTTACTTAAGTAGCGCACTTCCGGACTGTCATCAGCCGGCCGATAGAAAGGTACTTGCTCAATGTTGTCATCTGAAATTGGAATGTTAAAGCGGTCACGGAAAGCCCTTAATTGCTCAACAGTCATTTTCTTTTGTTGGTGAGTGATGTTTTGTCCTTCACCGGCCGCCCCCATGCCATACCCTTTTACTGTTTTGGCCAAGATGATGGTTGGTTTGCCACTCGATTTAACTGCCTCACTGTAGGCTGCATAGACTTTTTGTGGATCGTGGCCGCCTCTATTAAGACGCCAAATCTCATCGTCACTTAAGTGCGCGACCATTTTTTTAAGTTCAGGATACTGGCTAAAGAAATGCTCTCTGACATAGGCGCCATCTTTTGCTTTGTAAGCTTGGAAATCTCCGTCAACGCACTCTTCCATGCGTTTTTGCATCAGGCCATCTTTGTCGAGTCCAAATAATGGATCCCAGCGGCCTCCCCAGATAACTTTTATCACGTTCCAACCAGCGCCTCGAAAAACCCCTTCGAGTTCCTGAATGACCTTGCTGTTCCCTCGTACAGGGCCATCTAGCCGCTGAAGGTTGCAGTTAACCACAAAAATTAAGTTATCAAGCTTCTCACGAGAGGCAATGGTTAAGGCGCCCATTGATTCTGGCTCGTCCATCTCACCATCACCCAAAAAGGCCCAGACCTTTCGGTTGTTGGCAGGCTGCAAACCTCGATTATCTAAGTACTTCAAAAAACGTGCTTGATAAATGGCCTGTAGCGGACCAAGCCCCATAGACACCGTTGGAAACTGCCAAAAATCAGGCATTAACCAGGGATGAGGGTAAGATGACAGCCCATCGACTTCCACTTCCTGACGAAAATGTTCAAGCTGTGCTTCACTCAAGCGGCCTTCTAAATAGGCTCTTGCATAAATACCAGGAGAAGAGTGACCTTGAATAAAAATAAGATCGCCTGCTTGTTGATCATTTCCAGCTTTGAAAAAATGGTTAAAGCCAACCTCATAGAGGGTTGAGGAAGAGGCATATGAGGCAATGTGACCGCCTAACTCCGCAGCTTTCTTACCTGCTCGCACCACCATTGCCACTGCGTTCCAACGAATCAAGGCTGAAATGCGCTTTGCCACCCCTTCATCGGGAGGAATTTGCTTTTCCTCAACCAATGAAATGGTGTTTCGATAGGGGGTCTTAATGCCATAATCAGCCTTAAGCCCTAAGTCCGTTCCTTGTTTCATTAATGCTTTTAACATAAACAGTGCACGCTTCTCACCGTCTTGTTGATACAGTTCTGAGAAGGCTTCCAGCCACTCTTTGGTTTCTTGTGGATCCAGATCTTCAAATTCTACGTCACTCATTCATGTTTCCTCTGTGTTTCTTTTGCTATGTACTAATGTCTTTTCTGTTTGCAAAAACCACGCCAGGTGGCTTTTTTACGGTGCCTATGGTACCTACTGACAATTTTCAATGCAGGTTTGTCGAGCATTGATACGCCCCCCACAAAGCTTGTAGCAGGCCTGGTAGTCCTCTTCACACTGACAGTTTGCCAGTTGTCGGCAGTCTTGACCCTCTTCACAAACTTGCCCATCACCTCTACAGGTCTGCTGACAAGCAGTTTTTGATTGCTGACAAAGCGACAAACAGCTTAAGCCTCTCTCACTTTCAGGCGGATGATACTCGTATTCTGTTTGATATTTCGGCGCACAAGCACAAATTAAACCAATACAAAGACTGATCAGACAGAGCACTCGGCTTGCCTTTGCTAACTTGAGAATCATGTTTTTAGTCCTTACGCATCTTATCGGTTAGAGCAACCGGTGTTGGGTAGACCATCACTACCAAGTAGGAAGAGACGATAAAGGTTAAAATGGTGGCCGCTTGAATTAAGTAAACTGCTTTGTCGCTGACCACATGCGCTGCCAGAGCAATGCTGGCCACCAATAAGGAAAATTCACTGGCTTGTCCCAATCGCACCCCTACCTCTTTCGACACCGGTTTCGTTTCACCGGCTCGCTGGAGTAAGACTTGGTAAACGTAGGGCTTAAAGAGCATTAAGAAGATACCAATCACTAAAGCTGGCACCATGACTTCTGGGAAGAAGTTAAAATTGAAGGTCGCGCCAACTGAGAAGAAGAACATGACTAGAAAAAAATCTCTTAAAGGCTTTAAACTCTCGGCAATGTAGAGTGAAATAGGGCTTGCTGCAAGTGAGACACCGGCAACAAAGGCACCAATATCCTCTGATAAGCCAATCGCTTTTGCAATGACAGAAACACCCAAACACCAACCAATGGACAACAAGAAAATGTATTCTTGCGTTCTATCAAACTTAGCCAATAATTTTACCAACAAGTATTTTTCGATGATAAACGCGCCAATGCACAATGCTGGCAGTGAGATGAGTACGGATAACAAATCACTGACTGCAAAGTGGCCACCGCCAATGCCATTTAGCACAATAAGCACCACAATCGCAATCAAATCCTGCATGAGCAGCACACTTATCATCACTTCACCCGTATGCTGGTGGTGCAAAATGGTTGTTGGTAGAAGTTTTAAGCCAATAATGGTACTAGAAAACATCATTGCCGCTCCTATAACCAAGGAGTCGATGGGGCTAAAGCCAAACAATTGACAGATTAAGAAGACGCCGCCTAAGAATAGAATCGAACTAACCAGAGCCAACGAGGTGACTTTTCGCAACATGTGCAACAAATTTTGCGGCTGCAGATGCAGGCCTAATAAAAACAACAAAAATAAGATGCCTACATCACCGGTTTGTTGAACCAGGGTGACATCAGAGACGTATTTTAAGCCCCAAGGTCCTAAAATGGCTCCCAGAACAATGTAGGCGACCAGTAGGGATTGGCGAGTATAAAGCGCCAGAGTAGAGAGGGCTGCTGCTCCACCAAAGATAAGAAATACATGGAATACAATCGAGTGACTAGTCATAGATCTTAACTTAATGTGCGCCTAATTAAGATAATTTTTGAACAATTATGCCGCAAAAAACAAATAAATCCAAGTGCTTGAAGACTAAATATAATAAAATTACTTAATAGCACCTGCTTCTACACCTCTCAAACATGCCAATATCAATCCCAAAGTGAACAAATGATAGACATGGCTCTTTTGCCATGCTATTTTGATCTTTCGACTAAAATAAATGGAGACTGTTACAGATGTCCACGCAAGCTGAGAATTCTGCGCAGAAAATAAAAGAGACCCCTTTATCTTGGGTGGTCTGGGGGCTTGGGTGCCTATTCTATTTCTACGAATTCTTACTGCAAGTCTCGCCAAACCCTATGAGCAAACAACTGATGGAAGATTTTCACGTCAGTGCTCAAGCCTTAGGGATGCTCTCTGGTGCTTATTTTTATTCTTATGCCGGTATGCAAATACCTGCGGGTGTCTTTCTCGATAAATTTGGTCCTCACAAACTTTTGACCTTTGCTACGTTTATCTGTGCGCTTTCAAGCATTGCCTTTGGCACGACTCACAGTCTACTCACGGCTGAAATTGCCCGTTTTTGCATTGGCTTTGGCAGCGCTTTTGCCGTCATTGGCACCATGAAATTTGCCGCCAATTGGTTTCCACCTCAGCGCTTTGCCTTACTAACTGGGTTAATGGTTGCCATTGGCATGAGTGGTGCCATCGGTGGCGAAGCGCCTCTGGCTCGCTTTATCAATGCCTTCGGATGGCGAGAGAGCATGATTTATCTTGGCATCGCAGGCCTTGTTTTAACTGGCTTAATCTACTTCATTGCCCAAGATCAACCTAAAGGGGGCAAAACAAACCAAAAAGATCGCAGTCAACTGCCCTTGCTACAAGGCTTAAAACAAGTCATCAGAATTCCTCAGATCTGGCTGGTGGCCATTTATGGTGGCTTGATGTATGCCCCAACGCCTGTACTTTGTGGGCTCTGGGGTGGCCCTTTTCTAGAGCAACGCTTTCACCTAAATAATGTTGATTCTTCTTCGATGATATCCTACATTTTCTTTGGCTGGATTGTTGGTTCACCCACCTGGGGTTACATTTCAGACAAAATACAGCGACGCAAACTGCCTATGTGGATAGGCACGATTGGGGCGTTATTAACGCTTTATGTAATTATTTATAGTTCGATTAATGACTTAACCACTATTAAAGCCCTACTATTCTTCTTTGGCCTTTTCTCCTGTGGCTTTTTAACCGCCTTCTCTGTCGCCAAGGAAATCAGTTGTAATAATTACACCGCAACGGCGATGAGCTTTATGCAAACCATGAACATGGTTGGGGTAGCTCTAGCTCAACCTCTGATTGGCTACATCCTAGATAAACTGTGGCTTGGAAAGGTTGATGCCAATGGCGTACACCTCTACACCACCGCTCACTACCAAACGGCCATCAGTTTACTGCCGATTGGCGTGCTCATCGCGCTAATTATTTTACCTTTTATTAAAGAAACCCATTGCCAAGAGAAAGAATAATGACATCAGTAACTTCCTTAAGCCCGAAAACAGTCTTTATAAAAACCAGCGGCTGTCAAATGAATGAGTATGACTCACAAAAGATGGCCGATGTTTTAAAGGATTCACACAAAATTCTGCCAGCCAGTGACGAAGAAAGTGCCGACATTTTGTTGTTAAACACTTGCTCCATTCGTGAGAAAGCACAAGAGAAAGTATTTTCACAATTGGGTCGATGGCGTGAGCTGAAGAAGAAGAAACCTCACTTAATTCTTGGTGTTGGTGGCTGTGTGGCAAGCCAAGAGGGAGATGCGCTTATCAAACGAGCGCCTTACGTTGACATGGTCTTTGGGCCTCAAACCCTACACCGTTTGCCACAGCTGTTAGAGAATGTCTTAAGCAATCAAAAAAACACGGTTGACATTAGCTTCCCTGAAATTGAAAAATTTGACCATTTACCCAAACCTCGTGCAGAAGGACCCACCGCCTTTGTTTCCATTATGGAAGGCTGCAGTAAATATTGCAGCTACTGCGTGGTACCCTATACACGCGGCGAGGAAATTTCTAGGCCGTTTGACGATGTATTAGCTGAAGTCTACCAGTTGGCAGAACAAGGTGTGCGAGAGGTCAACCTGTTAGGACAGAATGTTAATGACTACCAAGGCGTAATGGACAATGGTGAAATTGCCGATCTCGCCTTACTAATTCAATTTATTTCTGCCATTGAAGGCATTGGTCGCATACGCTTTACTACCTCACACCCGAATGCCTTCTCTGATAACTTAATAGATGCCTTTAAGACGGTCCCTAAACTGGCAAACCACCTTCATCTGCCGATTCAAAGCGGATCAGATAAAATTTTAAATCGTATGAAGCGTGGCTACACAGCCTTAGAGTTTAAATCTAAAATTCGTAAATTGAGAAAGGTTCGTCCAGACATCAAACTCTCGACCGATATTATTGTAGGCTTTCCAGATGAGAGTGACGCTGATTTTCTGCAAACCATGGAGGTGGTTAAAGAGATTGGATTTGATACCTCCTTTAGCTTTATCTATAGTAAGCGTCCAGGAACACCTGCCAGTGACTTTGAAGACTCTGTCAGCCTTGAGACCAAAAAAGCTCGTTTAAAAATTTTACAAGAGACACTGGGAGAGCAAGCCAAAGCCATTTCTGACTCCTTAGTTGGACAAACACTCACCCTGCTTGTAACCGGCCCTGCCAAAAAAACGCCAGAATTAATGTCTGGCCGCACTGAGTGTAACCGGGTGGTGAACTTCCAAGGGCCATCTGAATTAGCAGGCCAGTTTGTTAAGGTTGTGATCACCGAAGCACTGCCAAACTCTCTTAGAGCTAGGCTTTGCCTTTAATACTGATGCAAGCCTTGCCAGAATGAATGAAAAAACTCACCTTTTTAAAGCGGGGCCTGAAGACGCAGGCCTCCGTCTCGATCAATTTTTAGCAAAGAAGAACCCAGACTACTCTCGTGCCTTTCTGAGCAATCAAATTAAACTAGCTCGTGTTCGCATTGACACTGAAATTACTCTCAAAGCAAAAACCTTGATTAAAGGCACAGAGCACATTGAACTCACCATTCAAGCCAGTGA
This sequence comes from Legionellaceae bacterium, assembly GCA_030148065.1. Taxonomy (GTDB): domain Bacteria; phylum Pseudomonadota; class Gammaproteobacteria; order Legionellales; family Legionellaceae; genus JASBUC01. The sequence goes on from JASBUC010000063.1 coordinate 91,878, forward strand.
TCCATTGAACAATGAGCCCGATCCAAGTGTCGCCTTTCCCATTGTGTTTGAAGATGAGGCGCTATTAATCATTAATAAGCCTGCCGGGCTTGTGGTCCACCCAGGTGCAGGTAACCCAGATAAAACGCTGCTAAATGGCATTTTAAGTCACTGTCCGGGGAACAAAACCCTTCCGCGCGCAGGCTTAATCCATCGCCTAGACAAAGACACCTCAGGCCTTTTGATGGTTGCCAAAACACAATGCGCTCAAACGTCTTTGGTAAAAGCATTGGAGATCCGCCAAATTTCTCGTCACTATTTAGCCTTAGCAAATGGTGCCGACATTGGCTCGGGACGCATAGAAAGCTTTATGGGACGTCACCCTAAAAACCGCTTAAAAATGGCAGTCACTCAGTCAGGAAAAGTAGCCATTACTCATTTTTCCCCCAAAGAACACTTTAGCCACCATACCCTTCTAGACGTTGCCCTTGAAACAGGGAGAACTCATCAAATTAGAGTGCATTTAAGTCATCTAAAACATCCTTTAGTTGGCGATGCCCTCTACGGCGGTTATCAATTTAAGAAAAAATGTTTTAGCACCCCTTTGCAACGAGCACTAGAGTCCTTTAAGCGCCAAGCCTTACACGCTTATAAATTAACCCTAAACCACCCTCTTACCAAAAAAGACGTTGCCTTTGAGGCGCCCTTACCCGAAGATATGAACATTCTTCTTGAGGAATTACGAGTAAACGATGACATGCATCAAGGCTAATTGGCCGGCCCCAAATAATTTAATTGCGCTGACCTCTACCCGGCAAGATGGCATAAGCAGCGCACCTTTTGACAGCTTTAACATTGGCGAACATGTTGGTGATGATCTGGGCTCGGTTACTCAAAATCGCACGCTCCTGTCACAAAGGCTAGCCCTTCCTTCTCAGCCGCTGTGGCTTAAACAAACTCATGGCAATGTCTTGCTTGATGCAAAAGACCATCAGCCTGGCGTGGAAGCAGATGCCATCTTTAGCACCCAAAAAAATCAAGTGCTTGCCATTCAAACCGCAGACTGCCTCCCTATTTTGTTAGCCAGTCAAGACACTGACTGGATTGCAGGCATTCATGCTGGTTGGCAAGGGTTTACTCACGATTTGATTGAGAAAACCGTTAATGCCTATAAAGGAAGCAAGGACTCATTAATGGCCTGGTTTGGACCTGCTATTTCGGGTGAGGCTTTTGAAATTGGTCAAGAGACGCTTGAATGCATCGTGCGTGATGCCAATGAACGAGCGCTTGCGACGCCCCACCCTGATCCGAACAAAGTTCACCTTAGCCTTACACGCCTTGCTAAACACCGACTCTCAAAATTAGGGGTACACAATGTCTATTTTTCAAATCATTGCACCTTTCAAGCTCCCGAGCTTTTTTACTCTTATCGACGAGATGGCGTCACTGGTCGCATGGTCAGTTTGATTTATCGCATTAATACTCAAAATACCTAAAAAAGGGCATTTTCAAGTATTTTGAGTATAAATCTTGAGTATGCGACTAAAGAAGTGTCAAAATAGCCGCACTTATTTTGCATAAAGAAGAGATCGCCATGAAGAAAAAACTGCTGAGCATCATTTTGCTGCTCTGCCCCCTCGTCGCCTTTTGTAATGAGATTCCAAGTCTTGCACTAATGATTGAGCGCTCAATGCCAGCGATTGTAAACATCGCTATTAAAGGGACTATTTCAACCGCCGAGCTAATAGAAGACAAAAAAAATAATCGCACCTTGCCACCAAAACCGAAAAAATTTTCATCCATTGGCTCGGGCGTCATTATTGATCCAGCCAAGGGCTACATCGTCACCAATGCCCACGTAATTCAAAACGCTACCCTTATCACCATTACCCTGCAAGATGGGCGGCGAGTAACTGCAAAACCAATTGGCGCGGATGAAGCAAGCGACATTGCCCTACTACAAGTTGATGCTAAAAACTTACCCAGCATTCCACTAGGCGATTCTCTTAAGTTAAAAGTAGGCGATTTTGTGGTTGCCATTGGAAACCCTTTTGGTCTAAACAGCTATGGCAATAATCAAACCGCAACCTTTGGCATGATTAGTGCTCTGCAACGAAACACCCTGAACATTGAAGGAATTGAAAATTTTATTCAGACCGATGCTGCAATCAATCCAGGAAACTCAGGCGGTGCCTTAGTTAATCAAAAAGGTGAACTCATTGGTATCAATACGGCCATTGTTGCCCCCTTTGGCGGCAATGTTGGCATAGGCTTTGCCATTCCAATTAACATGGTTAAAGAAGTCACTAACCAGTTGATTCACTATGGCAGTGTAAAACGAGGGCTTATGGGTGTTTTTGTACAACACCTAACACCAGAGATGGCCGTTGCTTTTAATTTACCGGCAAAAACTAAAGGTGCTATCATCACTCAAGTTAACCAAGATTCGCCTGCTCAAATGGCAGGATTAAAGGTTGGTGACATTATCACGCATATTAATCGCACCCCTATTACTGATGCCTCACAAGTTAAAACGGTGATTAGCTTGCTGCGCGTTGGCGCAACTGTAAACATGGTAGTCATTCGAGATCAAAAATCAATGAATATTCGAGCCATAGTGGCTTCCTTGAAAGAACATGAGGACAAAGTGAAAAATGCCGATCCATATTTTTATGGTGTTGCCCTCAATGAATTTGAGCAGCAACTTCCCTTGCATGGGCTGGTAAAAGGCGTACAAATTACAGGCTCTGCTGAAAGCTCTAATGCTTGGCGACAAGGGCTAAGACCAGGTGACATTATCACGCATGTTAATAATCAATCAATAACCGATTTGGCAGCGTTGACAAAAATTACAGACACGCATCCCAAGCAATTGCTGTTGCGGGTTATTAGAGGTGCTGGCTCTTTATTTGTGTTGATGCAATAAACAATACCCGTGAGGCCCCAAAATGCCCATTTTTATGATACGTAATTCCACCCCAGCCTCTTATCAAAAATGTGCCAAATCTATGGATATGACTTATTTTAGAAAAGCCGCTGGGATGAAATTAACCACACCTAAAAAAGGGAATTTTGAAGTATCACGGGTACAGTCCGTGATGTCCCGTGCCAACAGGCACGGAAGATTCTTCTTTGGAGGCATTCTTGTCAGAACCGCTTGAGGACGGATAAAGCACCTTTTTAACTTTGTCCATATCAAGTTTGAAGGTTATCTCATCTTGCTTTTCAACAAAGCCTATATCGAGCGGGATGTGTCCATCTAGTTGTTTCAGCAAAGGGTGCCCATCGATTGTCTCTGGTTTGATAAAGGCAAGATCTGCCTTAAAATCAAACATCAATGGGGCAATGATCACTTTTCCTTTACCACGTAATTGATATTGGGGCACATCATGTAAAAAGCTAACATCAAAATCACCTGTGCTATCTAATACTGAAGTAATTAAAAAGTGCCCTTTTGTGCTCTTTGTTGCTTCCGAAACCTTTATTTTAAAGGTATAAACCTCTTCATTGGGCATTTTATGTAAGTCTTTTTCAAGTTGATCACTCCAATCTTTCAAATTAAACTGGTGCAGCTCGGCATCTTTTATAACCGCCTGAAACACACCTTTGGAAGTATTTTCATAAGATAAAGCCTGATAATAAACACCTTCACTAACCGTTGGTATTTTCTGTTTAACCGTCAAGTCCAGACTAAAAGACATTTTTCCCGACTTAACAAGGGGCATCGCGGTACCAAGCTTTGAAACATCAATGTTGTTACCTGTTAGATCGACTTTTGTTTCCATGATTAGTTCGTCTTTGGCTTTAACTGAACCCTGACCGGTAACCTTGCCATCTCCTAGGTAAAAGGAGAGTTTTTCTATGCTGAACTTCCCACTTCTTAGTTTAAAAGTACCCTGTAGACCCTTGCCATACGTTCTTAGGAACTTAAATCGCTCACTACGAAAGTCACCGAAAGCATGTGCTTGATGAAGCTCACTACCGCTAGCCTGATGTTCGACATGAGGCAAAGTAATAAACCCTTTTATCTTGCCACTGTGTAGCTTTAAAAATCTCTGCTGGCTAATCGCATGTTTATGAGTTTCTCTCATGTGTGCATAAGCAAAAAATGGGAATGGCTTGCCAACGTTTACGTTCATTGCTTGCAGCTTATTGATATGAAAGGTTGCACCACTGAAATGAAAATAGATGTCATGAAAATTTACTGCGTCAATGTCGACTCGTTTTGAAATAAACTCTAAATCCCTTAGGCGATGCGTATGATTAACTTGCTTTTTTGAAAACTGATGAGCCCTCATTGGCCATGGCAGCCTTACATCAACACTATCTATATCAAGGGTTTTTATCTCTAGCTTCCCTTTGGCGAGTGCAACTAAATTCAAGATTGCAGTGGCTGAGTCTACGTGCAACAGCTCTTGGTGCATACCATCATAAGTTGTAACATTCGAAATTTTTAAACCAATATGAGGGGAGGCAACCCATTTAATACCCCCGTGAACCATCGTATTATGCCCAAGCAACATTGATAAATCTTGGTTTACTGCTTGCTGATATTTACTAAGATCGTACAAATAATAAAAGAAATAGCCTGCCCCAATCAAAAAGAGGCTTAGAAATATAACCATCAATCCCGTGAGAAATTTTTTGAGTCCTTTCATTTATGGGTCTTAACAATGCCTTTTAATAAGGTTTAGTTGAAGACAAGGTTGATGTCAAGATGAGCAAGGTGGTTACAAAAAAAAGCGGGAGCTCAAAGAGCCCCCATGTGTGACTATCAGTTTGGTAAATTAGGAAAACTATGCTTTTTCACATTGCTTGGCATGCTTTGCAATGAACAACGTTGTCTCCAATACAGAATCTGGGTTTAGTGACATCGAATCAATGCCTTTTTCCATTAACCAAAGGGCAAAATCGGCGTGATCAGAAGGGCCTTGCCCACAAATTCCAATGTACTTACCTGCCTTTTTACAAGCTTGAATTGCCAGTGATAGCAAAGATTTAACGGCCTCATTGCGCTCATCAAATTGATTGGCAATTAACCCTGAGTCTCTATCAAGCCCCAGTGTTAATTGGGTTAAATCGTTTGAGCCTATCGAAAAACCATCAAAATATTTTAGAAATTCATCGGCAAGCAATGCATTAGACGGCAACTCACACATCATAATAACTCGAAGCCCTTTCTCGCCTCGCTTTAGGCCATACCGCTCGAGTGTCTGGATGACATCCTTTGCTTCCTCAACTGTACGCACAAAAGGAATCATCACCTCAATGTTACTAAGCCCCATGGTCTCACGGGCTCGTTTAACCGCTTCACACTCTAGTGCAAAGCATTCAGCAAAGCTCGGCGCACTGTAACGAGATGCTCCTCTAAATCCGAGCATGGGGTTCTCTTCTTCCGGCTCAAAAAGTTCGCCTCCTAGGAGATTAGCGTACTCATTAGACTTAAAATCAGACAAGCGTACGATCACCTTTCTTGGGTAGAAGCTTGCCGCAATGGTTGCCATGCCTTCTTTTAAGCGCTCTATGTAGAACTCCGTTGGGTTCTGATAGGCTGCCGTTCGATGTGAGATTTCCTCTTTTAGAGTCTCATCATCTAAGTTGTCAAACTCAAGTAATGCCTTAGGATGTATGCCAATAGTGTTAGAAATTAGAAATTCAAGACGGGCCAGACCAACGCCTGCGTTTGGCACCCCTGTAAAAGCAAAGGCTCTTTCTGGGTTGCCAACATTTAGCATGATGTCAACTGGAAGTTCTGGCATGTTACCAACATCAATTGATTGCTTTTCAAAAGATAGGAGCCCTTGGTAGACAAAACCAGTATCCCCTTCAGCACAGCTAACGGTCACCTCACTGCCATCTTGGATCTGTTTGGTGCCATCTCCGGTGCCAACAATGGCTGGTATACCAAGCTCTCTAGCAATGATGGCCGCATGACAAGTTCGCCCTCCTCGGTTGGTGACAATGGCACTAGCACGTTTCATAATCGGCTCCCAATCGGGATCAGTCATGTCGGTCACCAACACATCACCTGCTTGCACCTCATTCATTTCAGACAAATCACTAATCACCCGCGCAGGTCCCTGGCCAATTTTTTGACCAATACTTCGACCCTCGACGATGACACAGCCCTTTTGTCTTAACTGATAGCGCTCAATGATTTGACTGGTATTTTGACTATTTACCGTCTCTGGCCTTGCTTGCAAAATATAGAGCTCACCAGTCTTACCATCTTTACCCCATTCAATGTCCATGGGACGCTTGTAATGCGCTTCAATAATCAGAGCATAATGCGCCAAGGTCTCAATGTCCTCATTGCTAAGAGAAAAGACACGTTGCTCCCGCTCTAGAACTGGCACAACTTCAACAGACTCCTCGCTGTTTGCTTTGCTGCTGTAGATCATTTTCTTTTCTTTTGAGCCTACCGTACGCTTAATAATGGCAGGACGGCCGTCTTTGAGGGTTGGTTTATGCACGTAGAATTCATCAGGGTTGACCGCACCCTGCACTACCATTTCACCCAAACCATAACTAGAAGTTATGAAGACAACCTGATCAAAACCACTTTCGGTATCGATGGAAAACATCACACCACTAGCAGCTAAATCCGAACGAACCATTTGTTGCACCCCAACTGAGATTGCAACCTCACGATGTGAAAAGCCCTGATGTTCTCGATAAGATATGGCGCGATCGTTAAAAAGTGAGGCATACACTTCTTTGACCTTAGTCAACACGTTCTCAATGCCGACAACATTTAGAAAGGTCTCTTGTTGTCCAGCAAAGGAGGCATCTGGTAAATCTTCTGCCGTGGCTGAAGAGCGAACCGCAACGGATGCCTTCTCTCCCAATAAGGCATAGGATTCACGAACTGCTTTTTCCATTTCAGGCAGTAATGGCAAAGCCAAGATCATCTCTCGAATGTCACGCCCCACCCGTGCCAGTTCGTGCACATCCTCGATGTCTAACTGATCAATTTTTTGGTAGATTTTATCACTGGTATTGTTCTGAGCTAGAAAGGCCCAAAAACTCTCACTGGTGGTTGCAAAACCACCAGGCACTTTAACCCCAAGTCCAGAAAGCGCTTGAATCATTTCTCCAAGAGAGGCGTTTTTTCCACCCACGATGCTAACATCACTCATCCCTAGTTCTTTAAGTGCTTTGACGTGTGTCACATCACCCATTGATCTGTCCTATTTTTAGATAAAAATTACACGATTGTACCGCCAGAGGCTAAACAGATTCAAGCAATAAAAATACTTAATCAATCCTCTATTTGGCTTGCATGCGAATGGCTCCATCTAAGCGGATAACCTCCCCATTGAGCATGGCATTGTCAACAATGTGAGCAGCTAGACTGGCAAACTCCTCAGGACGACCCATACGCTTAGGAAATGGTACCATTTTCGACAAAGAAGCTTGTACTTCTTCTGGCATGTTTAAAAGCATGGGAGTGCCTATGATGCCGGGGGCAATGGTATTAACTCGGATCCCTAATGAGGCAAGCTCTCGTGCTGCCGGCAAAGTCATCGCCACCACACCTCCTTTAGAGGCACTGTAGGCCGTTTGACCAACTTGACCTTCAAAGGCTGCAACCGAAGCGGTATTGATAATGACTCCTCTCTCCCCATCCTGATTGGGATGATTATGACTCATTAGGCCTGCTGCTTGTCGCATGATGTTAAAAGTGCCAATTAAGTTAACCTCAATAACATTTGAAAACTCAGCAAGCGGCATAATCGCATCACGACCAACCATGCGTTTAGCTGGCGCAATTCCTGCACAATTAACTGCAACTCGTAGGGATCTCTTATTCTCAGAAAGTTCAGCAAATAGGCTTTCAGTTTGATCAACATTTGCCACATCTAAGGCGTAGAAATCTGCGCCAAGGCGCTTGGCTTCTTCTTGTAATAAGTCCTGATTCAAATCAAGCATTACAATGTGTGCACCGGTTTCAGAAAAAGCTTTGCACACACTAAGCCCCATGCCACTGGCAGCCCCAGTGACTAACACCGTGTCCTCAGTTGTTAACTTCACGTAATTACTCCTTACTTCAGAAATTGTTTGCTTAAGGTTTTAAATTCAGGGGTCTTCGAATCTGGTAACCATTCAAAAAAAAGCATTTCCCGACTGATAATTTGCACGCCTTGCTGCTGCATGCGAGCAACAGCTCTCTCTTTGTCAGAAGGGGTTCTTGAACCAATCGCCTCATAAATCACAAAGACCTCTTTGCCTTGACTTCGTAGTGCTAATGCTGTTTGCATCACGCAGGCATGTGCTTCAATACCCATTAAAAGGTATTGTTCTTTGTTTCTTTTCTCCATCTCTAGCGCGATGGCCTCATCCGCCACACAAGAAATAGTACTCTTACTCATTATCTTGGCATGGGTCAAAAAAGGGGACAAGGCGTCAATGGTATGACCCAGACCTTTGGGGTATTGCTCGGTTATGAGGGTTGATACAGAGAGCGCCTTTGCAAGCGATAACACCCATTCGCAATGGGCCTGTACAGTCTTATTATCTGAAATTAAGGGAAAGAGCTTTTCTTGTACATCGATTAACACCAACAGTGAGTTTGCTCGTTCAACTAACATATACCCATCCTATAGAACCTCTAAGACCCATTCAAAGAGCAAAAGTGTGGAGAGAAATTCTTTGTTAGTCAAATAAAACAGGTGACTCTAATGAATGATTGGCCTTCTCAAAGATCTGTTTTATTTGAGCCAAGGTACCTCGATGGCGACACAACTCTGGTAGTTGTTTGATAGAAAAGTAGGCAATTTCAGATGTTTCATCGGTTGATTGACGCAGTTGTCCACCTCGAACATTGCATAGAAAAAAGGCAACGTGCGTATGCGGCCAATGTGGCGGGTGATCATGTTTTAACTTATCATAAAACGCAAGCAAGTGGGTTGCCTTAACCAAGAGACCTGTTTCTTCATAAACTTCTTTTTCGGTAGATTCAGCTGCTGAATGATTAACATCTGCCCAACCACCAGGTAAAGCCCAGAGTCCATTACTGCGTTCTTTCACCATTAGAATGTTATCGTCTTTAAGAACCAAGGCTCGAACCGCAAGTTTTGGTGTGGCATAACCAATTTCACTAAAACACCAGTTCATGATCCGTTCATTGGGCTCGTTTGACCCCTTTGCCAAAATATTAGCAGCCAACTCAAGCAGGCGTTTATAACGCTCTTGATCAAACGTATTTTTACTATAATTAAGACCAGTTTGAGCCAAAGACTGAATCTCTCTGATGTCTGAAAGGGAAACTTGTGTAAATTCTTCCATATAAACCCAACCTTTTCTCAAAACTGTAATTTCAGTTTAGACGAAATTCTATGCGATACTTAACTAAATTTACTCTTAAAAGTGAAAAATAATGGTTAGGCACGTCTTTATAATCTCCGATGGCACTGGTATTACCGCAGAAATCTTAAGTCAAAGTTTAATTAGTCAATTTGAAGGCATCGAATTTAAAACGACAACCATTCCTTATGTTGATTCTCAAGAGAAAGCCCATAAAGTTATAAAAAAAATTGAATTAGCCTTTAAAGAGAGCAAAGTACAACCGATTCTTTTTACCACTTTGGTTCGGCAAGACATACGTGCCATTTTTAGAACCTCTCCAGCCCAGCTGTTTGATTTATTCAGTGCCTTCATAAAACCCTTGGAGTCAACTTTAGAGGCAAAATCCTCTTACACCATCGGCAGAACGCATGGGTTAGTTGATAAAGAGTCTTACAAAGAGCGTATTGCCGCCATTGACTACACCCTGTTGCATGACGATGGGATCAATATAAAAAATTATGAAAAAGCCGACATTATTTTACTTGGCGTCTCTCGCTCTGGCAAAACCCCGACCTGTTTGTACATGGCCCTACAATATGGGGTGCTGGCTGCTAATTACCCTTTGACAGAGGATGATTTGGAAAAGCACAGTCTGCCTGAATTTTTAAACCAATATCGTCATAAACTTTTTGGCTTAACCATCAAGCCTGAAAAACTCTATCAAATTAGACAAGAGCGCCGGCCTAGTAGTCAATATGCCTCTCTCTCTCAATGCAAGCGCGAAGTTGTAAATGTACTAAATTTGTTCAAGCAAGAAAAAATACACTATTTAAATTCAACCGATTATTCCATCGAAGAAATTTCAACAAGAATCATGGCAAAACAAAAAATCAAGCGTCGTATTTAATCAACAAACTTTGATTGCCCTCTACCTTGCTTAAGACTTGTTTATGACCATTAGGCCATTCAATGATGACTTCATCAATTATTGGATTTTTACCTAAACCAAAATGCAGGCTAAATGGGTTTTGAGAGGCAAAGGAAGCGCCACCTTGTAGGAGTTTTTGCTGAACCTTGCCCTTTTGTCTGATTGTCACTTTAGCACCCACGCCAAAATAATTGCTCTTATCCTTGCCTCGAAGTTTAATCAAAATGTAATGGTTCTCAGGGTTGGCTTTATTTAAATAAAGGGAGAGATGGTGCTTATCACGTTCCGAAATTGCAATGTCAAGCGCACCATCTTGATTTAAATCAGCAACGGCTAAACCACGTGAGGTGGCATGATTTTCTAGACCCAATAATTTTACCTTGTTTTCATACTGTCGACCCTCACCTTTTATGAAAAAAGAATTACTGCTGTAGATTTTATCCATTGCTCTCTCATTGGCTAAAGGTTTCGTCTTTGTTTGTTTAATAAGCCCATTGGCTATGACGATGGCATTTTCTCCGCTGTTTGAAAAATCTATTTCAGCGACCCCCCAACCAATGTGAAAGTTATCCCCCATCCCTAGAGTACTCGCTTCATTTTTAAAGGTTTCATTTCCTTGATTGATCCATAGATGGTTACTTTCAGCGGTGGTCACAAAAAGATCCCAAAAGCCATCTGAATTTAAATCAGTAATGGCCACTCCCATACTGGTTCCAAAGCGAGCAAGCCCTGATTTTTTCGTTACATTTTCAAACCGACCATTGCCTAAATTTTTATAAAGTTGGCTGCTGCCAAGATCAGAGCTAACAAATAAATCCACCAAATGATCATTATTGAAATCAAACCAAACAGGTTGAAAAGAAAACCCTCTGCTGCCTACTTTTTGATTATCCAATATACTAATTAGTTGATTGGTGTTAACCGTGAGGCCTGCGACGCCGGCCTCCAGGGCAACCTCTTTAAAGATCCCATTCTCATTTCGGTACAAACGATCTTGCGATGACTGACCTGATAGTTCATTTTGAGCCGTGTGTTTTATTTCGCCAAAGTTGGCTACAAATAAATCCAAATCACCATCGTTATCATAATCAGCCCAAGCCGCACTGCTACTTTTATCTCGGTGAGTAAGTCCTACCTTTTGACTGATTTCTCTAAAACGACCATTGCCCAGGTTTTTAAAAAATAAATTAGGCTCTGCCTCCCCTTGCTCATTCTGATAATTAACTAAATAAAGATCTGGCAAGCCATCGTTATCATAATCTCCCCAAATACCAGCCGTACTCACATACTCTCCATCAATAGAAAGCGCCTTAGTAGTATCAACAAATTTTGCTCCCCCAATGTTTTTAAAAAGAGCAGGAACTCCTTTTCTAGCAACAAACAAGTCGGTTAAACCATCTTGATCGAAATCAATCAACGAAACACCACCAGCCATAATCTCTTTAAACGAGTCAAGACTGTATGGCTTTATAATTGGTAATAAGGCCTGATGTTTAAATGGTGCCTTACTTTGATAGTGTTGGTATTGCTGAGGTAGACTCTCTGCATAAAGATGATGCGTGAGTAACCCCATAGAGACGGCCACTAAATAGACGCCACTAAAGATGGCCGTGGTTAATGTAAATCCAACTTCTCGCCCCATTACAAAATAAACCAATAGGCTAAGGCAAGGCATGGTTACTAGTAACACCAGTGATAAATACAAAGGCAATCCCAAAGAGTATAAAAACCATACCACTACAATGTCTACAAACATTGGAGATGGCAGCATCATGCCTAAGAGAGCCGCCAACATAATTAGACGCATTGGTGAACTTTTTATAAACAGTAACCCCTCTAGCGGAAAGAACGTAACAAGTATGCCTGCTAAAATGGCAACAACGAACATCACTGGTAACACATGCTTAACAATAAAGCCCAAATAGTAAGCATATCGTCTTAGACAAAATTGTAATGACCGTCTCCATGACTCTTTTCTTTCAGGTGTGGAGGAGAGGAGAGCTGAACTTTTATCTGCTTGATCCTCACTCTTTTGAGAAAACAGAGCGCAGCAAATAGGAATAATGATAAGAAGTATTGAAATGATGCCAAACAGCCTTAATAGAAATAAATGTAGTGGAAATAGCATCGACACGATGATTAATCCCAACGGATTTAAACTCGGTGAGCTAATTAATGTTGCAAAGGCTGCCTCATTAGACCCCCCGGCTTTTTTTAAACCAAGTCCAATTGGGGTGGCGCAATTAGTACAGACCCCAAGAGGAAACCCAAACAAACTACCAAGCAATGAGCCAAACACCCCTTTTTTTTTGACTTGACGGAGCAATGAAAGCATTTGTTCCAATAATAAAAGGCAGGCAGCTCCAAAGAAAAAGCCAAACGTCATGCCTTGCACATTCGTTTCCATCCAATTAGCACTGGCTTTTGCTATGGCCACTAAAGGGCTTTCAACACCGTGACTTAGCAAAATCTCATCTTTGGAGACAGGACTGAAGTTTCTCTCAAGCAAGGTCCCGTTTTCTGCATTATGAACTTCGTGATTAAGAGCAGGATAACGAGAGAGTCCCCAAAAGGTTGCAAGAATCACTAGCAAAAAAATAATGGCTATTTTTTTTCTTTGTGAATTAAATAAAGGCTCAGTAGTACAATAGCTAATCACGTCTTTATTCTTCTTAAAAAATAAGCTCTAATGTGAGTCTAGACTCGTTTGACACGGATGGTTAAATGAAAAAAACAATAATAATTTTGCTTGTTTTTTATACTGCTGTTTTACATGCTGAAACCAATAGTGCCTTTATTGAAACCCAAAGAGGTTTGCAACCCGTTCGTTTTTCATTAAATAACCATTATGCGGTGGTAGAAGGCGACATTCTACTTGCTAAAGACACCGAACTAAAACCAGGTTCTGTGGTCGTTAAAACACAAAGTGGCCGCTGGGAAAATGGCATTGTTCCCTACAAGATTGATCCAAACTTACCAGTAGAGAATCAAAAAAATGTCTTACAAGCGATGATTGAGTGGCTAAATCACAGTCATCTTAAGTTTATCAATGTTAGTCGACTAAAAGAGTCCCCCTACCAAGATTACATCTTATTTACCAGCGCCCCAGGAACGGAATGTTCTTCCTATGTAGGGCGACATGGCGGCGTTCAGGTTGTTCGACTAGCTCCACGTTGCAATGTGTTTAATACCACTCATGAAATTGGCCATGCACTTGGTCTATGGCATGAGCAATCTAGAAGTGATCGAAACAATTACATTCGCATTGTTTGGGAAAACATTGAGCCTGAGATGATGCACAATTTTGAACAGCATCTAAATGATGGAGAGGACATTGGGGATTATGATTATGAGTCATTAATGCACTATGGGCCCTATGCCTTCTCAAGTAATGGCAAACAAACCATTGTACCTCTTAAAGAAAGTGCTGAAATTGGTCAGCGGACTCACTTAAGTAACAAAGACATCAAAGCCATTAACACCCTCTACCCTAACTGATTGGCAACGCTAGTAACCGATGCCACTTCTCTATTAAGAGTTCTTTATTTGGGTAAGCTTCTTGTGTGCCAAAGCCACAACTTTGGCAGTTTATAAAATAAAATGTTTTATTTTGCTCGCCGACTTCACGGTTAATCGCGACAATGTCAACGTCTTGTTGACACTCGGGACAAGACTGAACACTGATCATTTGCATCTCCCTTGCAAACTATTTGCTCGCAAACATTATAATCGTAAAAATGAAGCCATGACAAATTATACAATAAGTGCTAGCGTGTTAGAGTGAATCAGGGACGAACACAGAACATGACAACGATTGAAGAGATAAGTGCTCACATTCGTACTAGTGATGCAAGTGAGCTAAGCATTGAGAACCAAACTCTCACTGAACTTGAGCTCATAGCACTAAGTAATGCCGTTCGAGGAAGAGGCGGCCTGAAAGTCTTGAAACTAGAAAAGTGCGCCTTTGCAGCCCAAGGGCTCGCGGTTTTGCTAAAACGCATAAGCCTTGATAAAACGCTCAAACAACTCTCGCTGTCAGGCTGTAATCTTAAGACCAATGATTATGACGCCTTGCTGCACTTCATAAAGCAAGCAACCTTTCTAAGCGCTCTTGATTTGAGCGGGCTTTTAATTGATGATCAAGCAGGCGTGCTACTCTCTCAGGCACTCTCAAGCAATAATAGCATTCAAAGCCTCAATCTCGAATGCAATGCCCTAGCAAGGGACTCCGCTTGTGCCTTCAAAGCTTGGCTACCCAAGGCCACACACCTACAAGATCTAAATTTAAGTTCTAATCTCATCGCAGAAGATGAGATCTTAGCACTGATAGAGACTCTTACACAGAATAGAACCATTCGAACGTTGAACTTAAGCTTCAACACCCATCAACCTCAAAACCCTACAGACAAATCTAAATTTGAGCAGAAAATTGTTGCCTTAATTAATGAAAAGATAGAACGAAACCTTGTTAAAAGCTTCCTTGAACACCTGCCTCTGCAAATGGTCAGTGATGCAGAGCTCGCTTTTTGGCAAACCAAAGTTCGAAAAGGTGGCAAACAATGCCGCTCATTTAAAGTTCCTCACACCATCTACAACTTAATGGCGACCAGTAATCAAGCTGGCGCCATTTGTGAGCGAGGCGCATCGAATCAAACCTTGAGGAGCCTATTGGATAAACCCAGTGGTTCTTGGTCCTCTTTTTTTGGTCAATCTAAGAAATATCGAGCCCCTTTGCTACAGAAGTTACGAGATGGTGAGTTTGATGAGCACGAAAACCATCCAAGGCAATATAATGTTCTATAATTGAACTTAATTACCCCACAGTAAAGGAAACTCGCCGCCTCTGTATTAGTTGAAGTTCTAAATTTAAACAGGTAAAATCCGCACCCCTTTAAATTTGTACAACTTTCAGGCATAACGATTATGACAAAGATTACAGCCAGCAAACTAAATAAGCTTGTAAAAACCAGCCTAGAGAATCGCAGTGGACGTCTGGCGAACTACATCCCAGAGCTTGCCAGTGTGCCTGAAGATTATGTGTCACTGACTGTGCAAGCACTTGGGGAAGAGGCGGTGACAGTCGCGACTGAAAAAAACCGCAAATTAACCCTGCAGAGTTCAGCAAAATTAATCCCACTGATTGGCCTGCTCGAAGAGTTTGGCCCTAAGAAAGTCTTTTCTTGGGTGAAGGTTGAGCCCTCCGGTGATGATTTTGCCTCCATTGCGAGACTCGACCAGTTCGGCCCAAAAGCCTCAAACCCAGTGATTAATGCAGGCGCCATCACCTTATGTTCTTTTATCCCTGGTGAAGGAGAGAAAAAACTTGCTTGGTTGGAAGACTGGTTTCAAAAGCTTTTTGCCGATCCTTTGTCAGTAAATAACTTAGTGCTTGCCTCCGAAAAACGCACAGGCGATCGAAACCGATCTCTTGCTTATTTATTAAAAAGCAATGGCGTTATTAAAAGCAGTGTTAAAGAAACCTTAGAAACTTACTTTACCCTCTGCAGCCATCAAGCAGAGCCTGAGCGTTTAATTCAACTGCCCTATCTTCTTGCGAATGACGGAAAAAATCAAAATGGTGAGCGCATTATTTCGTCAAGTACCGTGCAACAAACGCTTGCCATTATGGCAACTTGCGGCCTCTATAATGAATCCGGCACAAACATGGTCAGAACAGGCATGCCTGCTAAGAGTGCGGTCTCAGGCATCATTCTCGCAGTCAGCCCCGCTAAAGGAGCCATTGTGGTGGCAAGTCCCAAAGTCAATGACAAAGGCAACAGCGTCAGGGGAAATCAACTCCTAGAGACACTTTCAAATGACTACCGCTGGCACTTTGCTGCGCCATAGACTATTTAACCACTACGGTTTTGGTATTGACAAACTCTTTAATTCCCTCTTCGGAGAGTTCGCGACCAAAGCCTGAGAGCTTAATGCCACCAAAAGGCAAACGTGGATCGGAGCTCACCAAACCATTCACAAAAACAGCACCTGCTTCCAGCTCTTCTTTTGCAAGTTGCTCACCACGCTCTAAATCTTTGGTAAAAACAGCCGCACCCAAACCATAAGGCGTATCATTGGCAACTTTCACTCCTTCGCGCTCATCTCTGACCTCAATAAAGACAACAACCGGTCCAAAAAGCTCTTGATCGAAAGCGGCCATCCCTTTACTAACGTTACTAAGAGCCGTCGGTGGGTAGTAAAACCCCTCCCCATCAGGAATGACGCCGCCTGTGAGAAGTTTTGCGCCTTTGTCAATTGAGTCTGTTACTTGTTGGTGCAGCGTTTGCCGAAGATCCGCTCTTGCTAAGGGCCCAAAGTTACACTCTGGTAGACTCGGATCGCTCATTTGGTAGCGTTTTAACTTCTCTAAAATCAGTGCCTGTAATTTGGGCATCACCTCACGGGTTGCAATGATTCTTTTGGCCGCAATGCACACTTGGCCACTCACATTCATACGAGAGAGCACAATTTGCTCGGCAGCAAGTTCTAAATTGGCATCATTTAAAACCAAATAAGGATCAGAGCCACCAAGTTCCATCACCACCTTTTTTAAAACTTTACCGGCTTGGCTAGCAACGGCACTGCCTGCCCGCTCACTGCCAGTTAGTGTCACCGCACTAACAGAAGGATTGGCAATCACCTGAGCCGAGCCCTGGTTGTCGGTAAGCAAGGTTCTAAAAACATTTTCAGGAAACTCAGCTTCTTGCAGCAATGCTTCAATTCGAAGTGCCGTCCCTGTTGAAATCTCAGCATGACTTAAAAGCCCCACATTACCCGCCATTAAACAAGGCACTAAAAATCGAAACACCTGCCAAGTTGGAAAATTCCAAGGCATGATGGCAAAGACCGCACCTCTTGGTTGATACGTTACCATGCTTTTATGGGACTCAGTTTTTATTATTTTATCTTGCAAATAGGTTTTAGCATTAACCCGGTAGTGCTCACACAAAAGCGCACACTTTTCAATTTCAGCCAACGATCCAGTGATTGGTTTACCCATTTCTTGGGTCATCAACAAACTCAAAGACTCTTTATTGTCACGAAGGCAATCAGCTAATTGCCCAATTAACATTTCCCGATAAGAAAAGTCTGTTTTTCGCCAAACCTGAAAAGCGTGGTTAACCGCTTCAATGATCTCAGAAAGCTCTTCTGAGCTCATAAGAGAATACCGCTTAATTTCTTGTCCTGTTGCAGGGTTTATGGTTACCAAAGCCATTTAGTTACTCCATCATTGATAATATCAAGCAAGTATAGCCTATCTCGTATCTCCTAACTAACAAACCCTACGTCACATATCTCACCCCCCTACATCCCTCGGCTTGTCCGAGGGATCCAGGCTAATCTGATTCATGGATTCCGCGGACACGCCGCGGAACGTAGGGTTGGGGGATTTCTGTAGAACGTAGGTTAGGGGATGTTAGTGTCAGCTGTTTCAAAGGCCATGCCTTTGTGGGTTGCTCGTATCTCGTATCTCGTATCTCGTATCTCGTATCTACAGATGATATAGTGATTTCATTTTTATACTCACAAACAAATTGTGAGCACACGCAGGCAAAAGGTAAAAATATGATTCAAGATGTTTATATTATCGATGCACTAAGAACCCCAGTTGGAAAAGCGCCCAAAGGCTGTTTTAAAAATACTAGACCGGATGATTTGTTAACTCACTGCTTAAAAGGGATCCTTGATAAATACGAAAACTTTGACCCTACTCGCTTTGAAGATGTCATTGTTGGCTGCGCCATGCCGGAAGCCGAGCAAGGAATGAATGTGGCAAGAAATGCCCTATTGCTTGCAGGTCTTCCAGATAGTGTGCCAGGCATGACCATAAACCGTTTTTGTTGCTCCGGAATTCAATCGGTTGCAACAGCAGGCTTTCAACTGAATAGCAATTCCCCCAAAGCCATGCTCGCAGGCGGCACAGAGAGCATGTCAATGGTGCCACTTGGCGGCCATAAGCTAAGCCCTAACCCCGCAATTTTTAATGATGAACACCTAGGCATAGCCTATGGCATGGGACTTACTGCCGAGATTGTTGCTAAACAGTGGGACATTTCAAGCGAAGAACAACTTGAGTTTTCATTAAACAGTCATCAAAAGGCAACCAATGCCATTGCACAAGGTTACTTTAAAAGTGAAATCCTTCCCTTTGACATAAAGCATCATCAGCCATCTCTTACAAGGGGTGAAATCATTCAAACCACTGAAACCATCTATGACGATCAAGGCCCTCGAGCGGATACCTCCATTGAAAAAATGGCTCGCTTAAAGAGCCCTTTTGCCGCAAAAAGTGGGGTCAGTGCTGCAACCAGCTCGCAAATGAGCGATGGCGCAGGCATAGCCTTCATTGCCAATGAAGCCATGCTGAAAGAACAAAACCTAAAACCTAAGGCACGACTTCTTAGTTATCAAGTTGCTGGACTTAAACCTGAAATTATGGGTGTTGGCCCTATTTATGCCATTCCAAAAGCCCTAGAGGAAGCAGGCTTAACCCTCGATGATGTTGATTGGATAGAGTTAAACGAAGCCTTTGCCGCCCAAAGCCTTGCTGTTATCAAAGAGCTTCGCCTTAACCCTGCCATTGTCAACCCACAAGGTGGGGCCATTGCCCTTGGCCACCCATTAGGAGCAACAGGTGCCATTCGACTAGCAACCGTCTTGAATGGCTTACGAAGAACCAATGGCCGTTATGGCCTAGTAACAATGTGCATTGGCACAGGCATGGGAGCCTGTGCTGTCATTGAACTACTCGATTAAGTCAAAGCTGCGCATAATGAACTAAGATGGGGATCCCAGATGAGAAAAAGCGAATTATTAGATCGAATTAAAGACATCGCCATTGCCGCCTCAGAAGTTATTTTAACCTACTATCTAACAGCACCCATCGAGGTGATAACAAAAAACGACGACAGCCCTCTAACCAAAGCTGATTTGTCAGCACATCAGCTTATCTACCAGAAACTTAAAGATTTAACACCAGAAATACCAATCATCTCAGAAGAGAGCACTAAATTAGCAAACGTTAGCCAAGCGACTTCTGCTTTTTGGCTAGTCGATCCACTTGATGGTACCAAAGAATTTATCGCCCAAAATGGTGAATTTACCGTCAACATTGCCTTAATAGAACAAGGCTCCCCTACTCTTGGAGTCGTCGCATTGCCCGCAAAAAGAGAGCTCTACTTAGGATTGATTGAGCAGACTCGAAAAAAAGCATTCAAACAAACGTTTTCAGGGGATGCCGAACTCATCAGCACACTCCCTTTTTGCAAAGGATCAGGACTAACCATCGTTGGCAGTCGCTCTCATCAAAATAGCCAAGCACTTGATGACTTTCTTAAAGGTCAAAGCGTTAAGCAATATTTACCATTTGGTTCGTCTCTTAAGTTTTGTGAGCTTGCCAAAGGCAATGCCGAACTCTATCCCCGACTTGGTCGAACCATGGAGTGGGACATTGCAGCGGGACATGCTGTGCTAAAAGGCGCAGGGGGTGAAATTTTTAAACTCGATGGCAGCCCCATGACTTATGGCAAAGAAAATCTAGAAAATCCACACTTTGCTGCTGTCTGCCGGCCTGAATTATTTTTGGCGCTGCATTAAAGCTTGATACCCATTTAAATTGCTTAATAAGTCCACCTCCGCTTTGGTTAGATGACAAGACTTCATCACTTCTTCAGAGTTTTCCCCCAACTCAAGCATTTTTATCGCTTGATGATAAGCCGAGTCCTTTTTAACATCGAGCTCAAGGCTTTCTTGTTTAGAATCCAATGCTTCAATCTGAGCAAAAAGTCTGTTAAATTTTTTATCTAACACTAAATCTGCGTTCAAGAGAGTCCTCAACTCTTGAAAGACATCGGCTAACTCCAGTCCTTGTTTGTGAACGACCGCTTTTTGACGCTTAAGTTCTTGACTGATAACACGAATACGAGCAAAGAGCATCACGCTCAAAAAACAGAAAAACGCTAATGCAAGCCAAATCATAACACCTCAGCAGATAGTCCCTTCTTACCCTCATCCTAGCGAATCAGTTAAGAATAGTCCATTCGGGCTTTGACCCGAATCATCGCCTGTGAATGAATTTGAGACACGCGTGACTCACTTACCCCCAGCACTTCTCCAATTTCTTTTAAATTTAATTCTTGTTCGTAATAAAGAGAAAGCACCATTTTTTCGCGCTCAGGTAATTGCCCAATGATTTTGATTAACTGGCGATTCAAGTCATCTTTTTGAACCTCAGATAATGGTTCATTATTAGCACTTGATTCTCCCTCTCCACTCATAGCATCATCACTAATTCCAAGATCATCAAAGCCATAGAGCTGGGTAGCTGATGAATTTTTTAGCAATGAGTGGTAGTCAGTAACCGACATTCCTAACTCTTCTGCAATCTCATAGTCTTTTGCATCACGACCTAATTTATTCTCTATTTTTTTTACCGCCTCAGAAATCACTCTGGAGTTTTTATAGACACTTCTAGGAACCCAATCATTACGTCTTACTTCATCAAGCATGTATCCTCTAATTCGAATACCAGCATAAGTCTCAAAAGACGCTCCCTTGCCCTCATCAAATTTCTTAGCCGCTTCTAAAAGCCCTATCATGCCAGCCTGCATCAAATCTTCCAACATCACCGTTTGCGGAAGACGCCCCCTTAAGTGGTGTGCTATTTTTTTGACAAGCTGAGCATGCTCTAGAACCAAGTGATGAAGGTTATTCTTGCCAAGTTGGCTATATGCTTTTAGGGTTTCCACGTTACTATCTCCATTTATTGCGAGGGGACTCTATACTCAAAATACTTGAAAACGCCCTTTTCAAGTATTTTGAGGATCTCTCATCCATATACCATTTGTTGTATAAAAAATCCTGTATTGCTATTTAATTCTGTTTGCCAAGGCAAAGACCTAACACTCTCAGCAAGTTTTATAAATGCTTTTGTAGAACACGCATTTGGGTAACGACTAACAACCGGCGCTTGCAATTTGATTCCCTGTTGCAACTTTTTATCAAAAGGAATGGCGCCGATGTAATTTAATGACACATTTAAAAATTTATCACTGACTCGAAAGAGTTTATTAAAAAGACTCTTACCTTCTTCTGCGCTCTGTACAAAATTTGTAACAATGTTAAATCGGTTAACTCGATACTTTTTATGCATTACTTTAATTAAAGCGTACGCATCGGTGATAGAAGTTGGCTCATCACAAATCACTACAATAATTTCTTGTGATGATCTCATAAAACTTAAAACAGCGTCTGAGAGTCCTGCCGCTGTATCAACTAATAGATAATCATACTCATTGGTTAGCTCATTAAAACTGTCAATTAATCCTGCGTGCTCACAAGGAGATAGAGACGCCATAGCAGAGGTACCAGTAGCACCTGGAATAAAATCAATACCAGACGGTGCTTTTACGATGATCTCTCTTAAGGATGAGTTACCATTTATCACATCTTCTAAGGTAGCACTAGGGTAAAGACCTAACATCACATTAAGGTTGGCAAGCCCTAGATCGCCATCTAGCAGCAGAACCTTATGACCATTCTGTTGCAAAGCAAGTGATAAATTAAGAGAAAGGCTGCTTTTACCTACCCCACCTTTTCCAGCCCCAACTGCCAAAACTTTTGTTTTAGTTCTATGACGGTTCATCGCACTTCCATTTTTTTTATTTAATACACTCTCGCTATAATTGGACATTGTTATCTCCCTTAATCAAAGAGCTCATCAATTCTTTTAAGGCCAAAGAGCTGTCTTCAGATACATTACTGAGGCTATTATTAAGTAGAGAAAACAGTTGATAGTGATTCGCTAATGAGATGTCTTCAGGGATCTGCTGACCATTACTTAAATATAGCAATGGCGCTTTTGCCTTTAAGAGTGCACAGAGTGCACTAGCAATGCTAAAGGTTTCATCCGTTTTGGTTAAAATAACCCTCTTGGAAGGAAGATACTGATATTCCGTTAAAGCTTTTACCAATATAGTTGTTTGGGTAGTGGCCGAAAGCACCATAATGGGCTCAATTGGAAAATCACTTTGATTCACTAAGGAAAGTGTTTTACTCAGCCGGTCAGTAGTGGGGTTGAAGCCTGATGAATCAATTAAAATTAACTTTTTATCTTGCATTTTTTTCATGGCTAAATTTAGTTCTTGTAAATTTTGACATGAAACAACATTAATTCTTAATAGGTTACCAAAGGTAGAAAGCTGTTGATAGGCTGCAATACGGCTATTATCTAGCGTTATCAAACCACAGTGTTCAGCCCCATGCTTTAGCGAGAAACGTGCAGCAATTTTAGCTATCGTCGTGGTCTTACCAACACCAGTCGGACCAATAAAAAAATATGCCCCCCCCATCTCAACCAAATCACGCTTTGAAAATTCGAGCGATGATGAGAGTTTAGACTTCACAGCAGCCCACGCGTCTGATTCTGACATTGACGCATGAACGTCTTGAACAACAAGTTCTGCTGTTTCAACATTAAAGCCAATGTGAATGAGCTTTTTTAAAATAATGACTTGTAAGGGATTATGAGAAGAAATTCCCTGCCAACTAAGGCCGGCAAGCTGAGATTCAATCATGTCTCGTAGTAATCGAACCTCATTACTAACAGTCTCGGCATTGTCAGTATTAACAGAAGGGTTAGCAGCATTGGGTCCTATTTCTATTTCAGCGCTGTCTTTCATCAAGGAACTAAGTTCTGCGCCATCTCTAAGAAGGGTTTCATCATAATCGGAAGCCGCGATGATTTCCACCTCGCCATTGACCATTTTAGTCGATAAGACAACCGCATTAAGGCCAAGT
The DNA here is from genome assembly GCA_030148065.1 of Legionellaceae bacterium. Taxonomy (GTDB): domain Bacteria; phylum Pseudomonadota; class Gammaproteobacteria; order Legionellales; family Legionellaceae; genus JASBUC01. Next base: position 114,871 of record JASBUC010000063.1, read on the forward strand.
GTTTCTCTAACCAATTTAAGAGCTTTAGTGGTGTCCTCTGCTTTTATGCATTTTAGTCTCATCATGCCCCCTATTAACCAATCGACCCTACGATTTTAATCCTTCTTGTTTCTGGGATTTCATCAAATGATAAAACGTGGATCTTTGTTGAAATAACACGCACAAATCGTGCCAAAAATTGTCTTAAATCCGCTTGCACGACAAAAACAATGCGTGAGTCACGATTTTCTCTCGTTCTGATGTACTGATAGATTATTCCTTGAATTTGATGCACCTCTTCAGAATCAAATAAAGGACTGTTACTTACTCTAGACATTTTCTCAATTTTTTTCCCTAAAGCGGGGCTAATGGTGACAATGGATAGCTCATTAAAATCCCCTGAGACAATTTGAGTGATTAACGATGAAATCGATAAACGAACCGCTTTTAAAAGCTCTTTAGGATCGGTACTGTTACTTGCGGCAACTATCAACGACTCAGCGATTCCTTTAAAATCGGTTAGTGGGATCCCCTCTATCAATAGCATCTGTAAAGTTTTATTGATAACGCTAATAGAGAGTCGTGACGGTGTTAGCTCTTGAACAAGCTTTGGTGAGGTTTCTGAGAGCTTATTAAGCAGCGCTTCTGTTTCACTGAAACCTAGCAGTTTATGAACATTTGCTTCAATCACATGACTTAAGTGCGTTGCAATGACAAGCTTAGGGTCAATTATGGTAAACCCCTCATTTTCAGCATGCTCTTTTTCTGAATTATTAATCCAGTAGGCCTCGAGCGAACAAATGGGATCGAGCACTTTCTCTCCCATCAGAGTTCGTCTAGGCCCACCAGGGTTTACAGCCAGAAACTTATCTAAATAAATCCTGCCCTCAGACAGCACAACCCCATCGATAATCAAACGGTAGCCAAAAGGCTCAAGATCTAAATTGTCATTAATTTGCACCTTAGGAAATAGAAAGCCAAATTTTATAGAAAGCCTGCGTCTAATTTCTTTAATATTGCTCAAGAGATTATCATTGCTTTTGATATCAACAAGAGGAATTAAACGATAGCCTATCTCCACACTGAGTGTCTTAGCACTACAAACATCATCTAAAGTAAGAGGATCTTCTGACAGATTTTTCAAACCCCTAGACTCAAGTGACTTTTCTCCACTATTAACTTTATCCTCTTCATTTTGACCTTTTCCTGAATAGAAAGCAGCAAGCCCCATTAAACAAGAAAAGGAGAGAAAAACTAAGTGAGGCATATTGGGTATAATGCCCAAAACAAATAAAATAATGGCCGCCACCCAAAGTGAATGGCTATTTGAAAACACCTGTTTAACCAAGGCATTGCCCATATCATGAGACCTTGAAAAACGAGTCACCATAACGGCTGCAGCGGTAGAGAGAAGTAATGCTGGGATTTGAGCTGCCAGCCCATCACCAATGGTTAATAAAATATAATTTTGTCCTGCTCTGGTTAAGCTCATACCATGTTGGGTAAGGCCTATAATTATTCCACCGACAATGTTAATAAAGAGGATCACCATGCCAGCAACCGCATCACCTCGAACAAATTTGCTAGCACCATCCATTGAACCATAAAAATCAGACTCAGCAACCAATTCATCTCGACGTAGCCCTGCTTCCTCATGCGTAATTGAGCCAGAATTTAAATCTGAATCAATCGCCATTTGCTTACCAGGTAAAGAATCAAGAGCAAATCTAGCACTTACTTCTGATACACGCCCAGCTCCTTTTGTGATTACTACAAAATTTATCACGACCAGAATTAAAAAAATGACCAATCCAACGGTATAATTACCGCCAATGACTACTTGGCCAAATGATTGAATTACTTGACCTGCTGCATCCGTACCAGTGTGGCCATTTAAGAGCACAATTCGTGTTGAGGCAATGTTTAATACTAAACGCAACAAGGTCGCTAATAATAAAATGGTTGGAAACACCGCAAAATCCAATGGCCGTCGGCAATAAATGCTGGCAAGAATGACAATAAGGGAAAACACAATGTTGAAAGTAAAGAGAATATCTAAGAAAATAGTAGGCAACGGCAAAATCATCATAACCAGTAACACTATAATAAACGCTGGGACCAAAAGACTAACTAGTGATGTTTGATTAATGCGCTCTAGGATATCATCCATTCCTTACCCCTATTATCTTTTCTAATATTCTGGTCAGAGTGCTCTCGCAAACGTTGTTTTTGTTCTCTACTTAATTCACTCTCTTTTAATTCATCTTGCAATTCTCTTCGGCTCATTTTTGAGTTCTGTAGGTGTTGCCATAATTGATAGGGAATGTCTATCAATACAATTATTACTAACGATCCAGCTATGGTTAGCGTGAAGGTAAGTAATAGCTGTGCCGACTCAAAAAAAGTTCCAGCTGAGGTCGCTTTTAAGTAGCTCGCTTTAGCAAGAAAACAAAACGCCACAATAACAACGGTAATTTTTAAAATTGATTTAATACACTCGAACAGGTTATTAAATGAAAAAATTCTCTTAACCCCCTCTATTGGGCTAATGTTTTTTAAATTAAATTTGGTTTTTTCTATGGAAAGACTCCAGCCGCCAACCGCAATGGAGGAAAGGAACACTACTATGAAGACAAACACAGAAAAACAGATAAATGCCATCATTATTTCAGTTAAAGAACTATAAAAAGTTCCGATTAGTTCATCAGCATTTTTTAGTAGTCTTTTATCAAAACTGAATGAATGAGTCATTAAATTTAAGAAGTTATTAGTAATCCCCCAGCCAAAAAAAAGGAAGTAGAATAAAGAACCCATAATGACCGAGAACGCTACCAACTCTTTTGATCTGGGAATTTGACCTTTTTTTCGCAGCGTCTTTATGCGCCTCTTACTAGGAAAAAAGTCTTTATCTTCAAATTCCTGCTTGCTCATTTATACCACCCCCATTAGATAGCTAATAGCATTATTGAAAAGCAAGATAAAAGAACCCGAGAAGATATTTAAAGTAATAGACACTAAAAACACCCCACTTAGAATCATCAGCGGAAACCCTACTGACAGGATGTTTAGTTGCGGTGTGCTTCTACTTATTATTGCAAAAACACTGTTTACAACAAGTACTGACAGAATTAATGGTAAGGCAATTAATACAGCACTATTAATCATTATCCCTGAATATTTAACAATCATTACTAGCCATTTACTCAACTCATTAAATTCACCAATGGGTATGCTTTGAAAGCTCTTAATTATTAAACCAACGACCATCAAATGACCATCAATCGAAAAAAAAATCAATGAACAGAATAGAAAGTAGAGTTTACTTAAGATTGATGGGGATGAATTAAGAAATGGTACAAACATTTCTGACATGGAACAGCCTATTTGCTGAGAGACAATATCCCCTATGACCATAAACACTTGAAATACCATTTTTAATAAAAACCCTATAAGCACGCCGAGTAATATTTCTTGACCAATTACAAATAGTGCCGTTAGTTTGAACAATGAAATCGACGGTGTGGCTATGTCAGAAAAAAAACAAAACCCTGTTAAAATTACTAAAACTGCAGCCTTCAGCCTTAAGGGAATAACGTTTGAGCCTATTAAAGGCATCGTCATGATAAGTCCTGCCAAACGAAACCCTGGCCAAGTAAACTTTGTCAATAGTTCTACAGTATTAACGTCCATTCTTATCCTATCAAGTATGGAATTTCATTGATGAGTGTTTCTGTAAAGTCGCTTATTGTCTTCATTAACCACGGTGCAAAAATAATAAGACAAATTAAGGTGATTATAATTTTTGGAATAAAACTTAAGCTTATGTCATTTATTTGCGTAGCCGCTTGAAAAAATGAGACTACAAAGGCAACGAGGATCCCAGGTATGATAATAACCGCCATCATGGTTAACGATACAAAGATGGTTTCTCTGAATATGTCAATTATTAGTTGCTCTTCCATACTCTATCCTTTAAATGTAAAAGCTCGAAGCAAGACTTCCTAGCACCAGCGTCCAACCATCTACCATGACAAACAGCATTATCTTAAATGGCAAGGAAATTATCATTGGGGAGAGCATCATCATACCCATAGACATCAGAATTGATGACACCACCAAGTCAATAATTAGAAATGGCAAAAATAAAATAAACCCAATTAGAAAAGCGGTTTTCAACTCACTGGTTACGAATGAGGGAATTAAAGTCGTCCAAGGTATGTCTTTTTCATTACTTATCTTCTCTTTTGCCAAGTTATCGAAAAAGGCTAATTCATTTTTTCGTGTATGATTAGTCATGAAGGTTCTCATAGGCTTGCCAATTTCTGTAATTGCTTGCTCAGTGGAAATTTTATTCTCCATGTAGGGCACAATTGCGGTCTCGTTAATACTGTTAAGAATGGGAGCCATAATAAAAAGGGTCATAAAAAGGGCAAGCCCTAATAAAATTTGATTACTGGGTGTTTGGGTTAAACCAATGGCTTGTCGCAAAATCATCAATACGATGATGACTCTTAGAAATGAGGTTGTGGCCATTAAAATTCCTGGTAATAACCCTATCATTGTCATTAAAGCAATAATCTGAAAGCTAACGCTGTAAGTGTTTTCACCACTACTATTTTTAAGAATCAGTGCCGGTAACCCGTTGCTCTCAGCAAAACAAAGACCTGGTAGTAAGAGTACAAACAATAAATAGTGCTTACTTTTCATTTTTTTTCTCTTTCTTCATCAAGCTACTTAAGTTAAGAGCACCTTGTGACTCAGCTCTGACCTTTTCTTTTAAGGTATGAAGATGAGTAATGCTTTGAGGTGTTACCCCCAAGACAAGTTGTTCATTTGCCACTTCAATAATCATAATTTTTTCTTTTATTCCAACGCTCATACTAGAAATTCTTTTAATGCTCTTGCTCTCATTGATTGAAAATCTATTGAGCTTTTTTACTATTGCTAAAAAAAAAGCAATGGCTACCAAAACAACCAGTAAACTAAGACTGAGCTTGATAAGATCAGTAGCTGCCAGTGTTTGCCGAAGATCCATCGTCTTTTGTCCAGCATCAGCAAAGGCATTGCTGCTAATTAATAGGCACAACATTGTGAATATTTTTTGCATTCTCTCCCCCCAACTTACTTATGCCACCTCATCAAACCTCTCCTGACCTAAGAGTTTTTGCACTTTGATCAACAGATCCTAGTAAGTTTCTATGCATAAATATCATTAAGCCACCACTCATGGCAGCACCTGTGACAGTGTACTCTTGTATTAGAACATCCCCTTTTAGTTGGTTAAGACACCTTTGACTGTGTTCTTCAGAGCTAGGTGTTAGTAGACAATTGGCTTGTTCTGCCATCTCTTCTATGAAATCATTTGTTAATAAGTCCATCATTTTTTTACCAATAATCTGCTCACCGACAGATAGATTGTTTTTTTCATTTGTTAACTTTTGATATTTTCCATCCCCGCCTAAGTACCCCTCTTCCAGTTGGGCAAGAAAGCGCCTCTTGAAAATTATAAGAATGCCTTTGTTCGGCTCACTTGATTCAAGGATGGCATGAAGGTGCGGCTCAGATCCTTGTTCTTTTAAGTTTTTTTGGGTTCCCAGATAATGACGTTTTAAGTGTATGTCTGGTTTGAAGGCCAAAATCCTGCCTAATTTCTCAGCAAAGTTTGTCATAACTGTTTGGCTGTAGGCCTCTACTCTTTTTTTAAAGGCCTCACCCATTTGTTTCGTCTTTTCATGAGGTTGCAGAGTGTCCTGGGGTGTTTTTTGATAATCATCCTCTCTAGGTGAGCCTGTCCGTACTTCTTTTAACAGTGCATCGATTTCTTCTTTTGATAAGACATTGACCCCACTCATAACATCGACCTTAATTTCTGTTCTTATTGTAGATACAGTCTTGCTTGCAAATCTCGTACCAGTATTTTTTATGCATTATTTCAATGGGATAGAGTTTTGTTGTCGTTTTTTTGTCTCTTTTTTATAACAATTTTGTCAAGAGTTTGGCACTGATGGTTTGCAACGACATAAAGTTTTTTATTTTTAACAACTTTCGTTATAATCGAGCAAATTTAGCAAGGGGTTTTAGTCAATGAGCTCATTAAAATTTAATAGCCAAGTGATTCACGCAGAGCAAACGCCCTGCCAGGTAACCGGTGCCATTATGCCGCCAATTTATGCCACCTCCACGTATGTACAACCAAGCCCTGGTGAACACTCAGGCTATGAGTACTCAAGAACGCAAAATCCCACAAGACACGCCTATGAAAATTGCTTATGTGCCCTAGAAAAAGGGGATAAGGCCTTTGCCTTTGCCTCAGGCATGGCGGCCATTACCTCTATCTTGGAGCTCCTGCCCCACCAATCACACATTATTGCCAATAATGATTTGTATGGGGGGACGCATCGGCTCTTTACCCAGTTAAAAAATATAACAGCCAATCTATCACTGACTCAACTGGATCTAGGGGCTATCTCCTCTTTGGATGAGTACATTACTCCCCAAACAAAAATGTTGTGGATTGAAACCCCCTCCAACCCAATGTTGAAGATTACCGACATAAAAGAAATGTCTAAGCTGTGTCAGAAACATCAAATTCTGATGGTGGTCGACAACACCTTTGCCAGCCCTTTTCTGCAAACACCATTAGAATTAGGGGCTGATCTGGTCATCCATTCAGCCACTAAATACCTTGGAGGCCACTCAGATGTGGTCGGTGGTGCTGTCATTTGTAAAAGCGCAGAGCTCTCAGAAAAAATGGCCTTTATTCAAAACACCTGTGGGGCCGTTGCTAGCCCGTTTGATTGCTATTTAACCCTAAGAAGCCTAAAAACACTGGCTGTACGCATGCAGCGACATTGTGAGAACGCAAAAATTATCGCCAACTGGCTAATAGAGCAGCCTTGGGTCGAGACCGTTTACTACCCAGGGCTTGTGTCGTGTCAAGGCCATGACGTTGCCAGTCAACAAATGCGAGACTTTGGCGGCATGATAAGTGTCACCCTCAATGCCAATCTTGAAAAGACCAAAGCGTTTTTAAGCAACTGCCATGTCTTTGCTCTGGCAGAGAGTCTTGGAGGGGTTGAGAGCTTAATTGAGCACCCAGCCATTATGACTCATGCTGCCATTCCTAAAGCGGAGCGGGATGCGCTGGGTATTAATGATGCTTTTATCCGTTTATCCGTTGGCATTGAAGACGTCTCAGATTTAATCTCTGATCTTCAAAACGCCAGTCGTTACCTTTAAAAAGAGAATCACTATGAGCTTCCTACTAGGTCTTTTTACCTTTACTGCCTTTGTAGCACATTGCATCATCACCTTTATTCCAATCTTTATTTTAGGCTTACTAAAGCTCTACCCTTCCAATCGATGGCGCCAGCTTTGCACTAAAATGGTAGAACACGTCTCCAGTCTGTGGATTTGGATCAATAATAAATCGATTGAGAAACTGCAAAACATTCATTGGGACATTGACAGTGACTCAATAGATCTTAAAAAGAAAAGTTGGAATTTAGTGGTTGCCAATCACCAAAGCTGGGTGGATGTGGTTGTGCTGCAGAAAGTCTTTAACTATAAAATTCCTATGCTGAAGTTTTTTGTGAAAGACACCTTAAAGTGGGTGCCATTGCTAGGCTTTGCTTGGTGGACACTAGACTGCCCCTTTATGAAGCGCTATTCACGAAAATATTTAGAGAAGCATCCTGAGAAACAAGGAAAAGATTTACTAGCAACCAAAAAAGCCTGCTTGAAGTTTAAGAATCGTCCTGTCTCGATTATGAATTTCTTAGAAGGCACCCGTTTTACCGATGCTAAGCATAAAAAACAAAACTCTCCCTATCAGTTTCTCTTAAAACCGAAAGCTGGCGGTATTAGTCAAATCATTAACGCTATGAACGACCAAGTCCGCTCCATTCTAGACGTCACCATCATCTACCCAGAGCATAAGAAAACGTTTTGGGATTATTTGTCTGGGAAAATAAAGACCATCAAAGTATCGGTACGTGAATTGACCATTCCCCAGAAATTTTTGAGCGCCGATCTCACCACAAACCTACAGCTGCAAACTGCTTTTAGAGAGTGGCTAAACGAGCGCTGGCATGAGAAAGATAGACTGATTGCCCATGCAAACCCAGCCTAAGGGTTGTAGGGCAATCGCATGACCCGCTTTTGGGGCCATTTGTTGTTAAGGTTTTTTCGTAGGTGCAGGTTCACGGCTTGAAGCCGCAAGTTCGCGATTGTTTTGTTCTTGCTGGCGCCTCATTGCTTGTAAGGCTGCAAGCGAGCTATCAAAGCGCTTTAAACGCTCGAGTGTTTTACTAAGCTCACTAGCTAGGGCGGTTGCCGTGTCATCCGCTCTGGCTATAAAATCAGCAGGGCCCCAATGTTTATAAAAATTCGAACAATCTAGGCGACGGATCTCACCTTTAAACTGAACATAGGCTTTTAGAGGGATTTGAGACTCAATCTCCCATTCTAAGTCGACCATCTGCCCATCGATTTTAAAACGTAGACAATTGTCTCTTTGATCATTAAAGAATGCTTCAATTTTATCGATTGCTAACGAAGTAACATCACGGTCTACTTCAAATGACATATCCGGCATGACAACTTCCAAGAAGAAAAAGTCAATTTTATCACAGTTAGACTGATTATCAATCAATATTGAAAGTCGTGCCTCTATTCCATCTCAACAACCTCTTTGTTACACTCTCACCTTTCAAATAGTCCCCATTAATCAATGAAGCTTTCAACCTATCTATTAGCAACCCTTAAAGAAACACCAAGTGATGCAGAGCTAGTGTCTCATCAATTGATGCTGCGAGCAGGCTTAATTCGCCGCATAAGTTCTGGTCTCTATACTTGGTTGCCCTTAGGGCTAAGAGTCTTGCAAAAGGTAGAAGCAATCATTCGAGACGAGTTGGATAGGGCCGGTGCACACGAGCTATTAATGCCTTGTGTTCAGCCTGCCGAGCTCTGGCAAGAAAGTGACCGCTGGGATGAGTTTGGTCCACAGTTATTAAAGATGAATGATCGTCATCAACGGCCATTTTGCTTTGGGCCTACCCACGAAGAGGTGATTACAAGCTTAATTCGGAATGAGATTAACAGCTATAAAGCGCTTCCTTTAAACTTATACCAAATTCAAACTAAATTTCGAGATGAAATTAGACCCCGCTTTGGAGTGATGCGCTCTCGTGAATTCATCATGAAAGATGCCTATTCCTTTCATGCCTCTCGTCAAAGCCTTGATGAAACTTACCAAGCAATGCATCAAGCCTATTCACAGATTTTTACTCGCCTAGGCTTAGAATTTCGGGCCGTTTTAGCTGATACTGGTGCCATTGGTGGCAGTGATTCGCATGAGTTTCAAGTCTTAGCAGAGAGTGGCGAGGATGAGATTTTCTACAGTGACCAGAGCACTTATGCCGCCAACATAGAAAAAGCCACCTATCTAACGCCTGAGTTTTCAAATCAAGACCGTGACTTGGAAAACGCCTTGGAAATAATCGACACGCCCAATGTCAAAACCATTGAAACACTGTGTGAATTCTTATCCTGTGAAAAAGACACCACGGTTAAAACACTGATGGTTGCTGGCAGTGAAGATCCCATTGTTGCCTTAGTATTAAGAGGCTGCGACACCTTAAACCCACTGTTGGCTGAAAAACACCCGTTAGTGAAGTCACCACTAACCTTTGTTGATGAAGACTGCGTGGTTAAAGAAGTAGGTGCCCACTTTGGTTCTTTGGGGCCTGTTAAACTCTCTTTGCCAGTTCTGGTTGACTACAGCGCTCGCGCACTTATGAATTTTAGCTGTGGCGCTAATCAGGATGACAAGCATTATGTCAATGCTAATTGGCAACGTGACTGTGGGGATATTGACTGCACCCACCTACGTGAAGTAAGGGTGGGCGATCAAAGTCCTGATGGTGAAGGCCTTTTAAAAAGCTGTCGCGGCATCGAAGTGGGACATATTTTTAAGCTTGGTACTAAATATGCCAAGGCAATGAATGCCACTGTTCTGAATGAACAAGGCAAAGCCACTCCGCTGGAAATGGGCTGTTATGGCATCGGTGTTAGTCGAATTGTGGCCGCTTGCATTGAACAACATCACGATGACCGTGGAATAGTCTGGCCAGACTCTATGGCTCCTTACCAAGTGATCATCACACCGATGAATTTTCATAAATCAGAGCAAGTGCGAGAAGAGAGCCTTAAACTCTATCAAACATTGCTCGATCACAAAATTGACGTCATCTTAGATGATCGCAACGAACGAGCTGGCGTCTTATTTAAAGACGCTGAATTAATCGGGATCCCAAAGCAAGTGATCATTGGAGAGCGAGGCCTCAACAATCAGCTTGTCGAGTTCAAAGAACGCCGCTTAGGTGACAAACAAGAGGTGCCGCTGGATAAGATCTTAAGCCTTCTGCTTGAGAGCTAACCTTAAAAGCTCCTCAACACTCAGATCAGGCTTAATTAATTTTCCAATGATTTTTTCAGCGCTTGATTTGTTAAAGCCCAAGCTAATCATAGCTGTAATCGCATCCTCGCGCACAGTCGGGGAGCTGTTAGCCCCACTTGCTGTTAGCTCATCTCCTTTAATGCTTAGTGAAAAAGCCTCTTCGGAGTTTAAGCTCTCTCTTAATTCAATGATTAAACGCTCAGCAGTTTTTTTACCAATGCCGGGCATTTTACTCAAACCAACAGCGTCTTGCTCTCGCACCAAATTCACAAACTCATAAGGGCGAACCTTCGATAAGATCCCTAAAGCACTCTTAGGTCCTATGCCATTAACTTTGATTAATAACTTAAAAAGACTCCGCTCTTCTTCATCAATAAAGCCGTATAAAATCTGCTGATCTTCTCGGTAATAGGCATGGATCTTTAAAGACACTTGAGCATTCAATGCCGGTAATTCAAAGTAACTCAGCATGGATAAAACCACTAGATAACCAACACCAGACACATCAACCACCACCTCTGGCGGCTTCTTCTGAAGAATAGAACCTCTTAGATTGGCAATCATGTTTTTTCCTCAATTTTTTGTAATAGCTTATTAAATTTCCGAGTCTGGGCATGAGTGAGCGCAATGGCCAATCCATCAGCGGCATCACTGGGTGGAGCTTTGGGTAAATGCAAAATGGATTTAACCATTTCTTGAACTTGTGCTTTTTGCGCACCACCATAGCCAACGACTGCTTGTTTAATCAGACGAGGCGAGTACTCAAAGATTTCAACTTGATAACGCATCACTGCCACCATGGCAGCACCACGTGCCTGTCCAAGTTTTAAGGCTGACTGAGCATTTTGATGCATAAAGACTGATTCAATAGAGACTTCATCGGGTTGATAGCGCGCCATCAGCTCACTGATGCCCTCAAACACTTCCAGTAAGCGCGCTGCCAGTTTGCCTTGTTTAATACGAATGCAACCACTGGCAAGATAATGAGCCTTATTTGAGCCAAGCTTAATGACCCCAAACCCTGTGACTCGTGAACCAGGATCTATCCCTAAAATGGTGGTCAAGCGCTTCCTCCGTTGTTTTAAAGTTCGTTTAAAACCTCATCGCTAATATCAGCATTACTATAAACGTTTTGCACATCATCGAGTTCTTCTAGGGCATCAATAAGCTTTAGAAGTTTCTCAGCACCCTCTTTATCAAGAGGCACTTCAACTGAGGCACTCATGGTTAATTCATTGTTTAAAGAATCAAGTCCCTCAGCGTCTAAAGCGCTCACCATGGCATGGTAGTCTTCATGACTGGTAAGCACACAAAACCCTTCTTTCGATTCAATCACATCGCTTGCACCGGCCTCCAGAGCAACGTCCATTAATTTTTCTTCATCGACACTGCGATCAAAAAGGATCTGTCCTTCTTTATTAAAAAGGTAGCTGACTGATCCATCGGTTCCAAGGTTGCCTCCGTATTTAGTAAAGGCATGTCGAACCTCTGATACCGTACGATTTTTATTATCGGTGAGACAATCCACCAAAATTGCCACCCCATTATTACCATAGCCCTCATAACGAAGCTCCATCATTTCAGAGCCGTCAAGCCCACCAGCCCCGCGTTTTATGGCATTGTCGATGGTATCTCGTTTCATATTCGCCTTAAGGCCTTTGGTAACCGCGTCCCTAAGTCGTGGGTTTGACTCGAGATCAGCCCCGCCCATACGGGCAGCTACTGTAATCTCACGAATGAGTTTGGTAAAAATCTTTCCTCGTTTGGCATCTTGTGCCCCTTTCCGGTGGCGAATATTCGCCCATTTACTGTGACCTGCCATAGTTCCCCATTTGACTAACTACTACTAATAGAGAGATTATATCCTCTTAAGCAGAAAGATGTGAGTCTTTTAAAACCATAATCTGAATTGGAATGCCTATTAACGTTTTAATGAACAGTCAAGCAAAAACCCTAATCAATAAGAATCTGATCTTTATATGCGCTATTTGCGCATTTAGTTTTGCCTTTGAGTGGTATAATCACGTCTATACCCAGTTTAGTGGCATCATTTATGTGCCCGTGCAATCAATTAGTTTGTTAGTCGTCTTGGTGCTCATCCATTTTGGTCTCAAGCTTAGTTGGCAAGACAAATACCCCTATTTCAGCAATCTAACCTTTTATCTTGGTTTTTTTGTGCTGGTTTTATGGACCTTGGCTCAACTAACCAATGCCGTGCAATTGACCCCATTTAAAATTATAGATCCCCTGCTCTATCAAGCCGACTTATTACTGCATCTAGACATGGTCGATTTTATGCAGCAAGCCAATCACTTTCCCTCTTTTAAAACACTAATGCAGTACTCATATGCCAGCCTAAATCATCAAGTTTTGTTTATTCCGCTGCTGTTAATTGTTTTAAAACAATATGATCACTTTTTGAAAACCTGTCTATTGTTCTTAATAACCAGTTTTATTGGCTTTAATCTTTACTATTTCTTTCCAAGTACTGGGCCAGCAACGCTTTTAAAACTTCCAATTTTTTCCCCAGGACAGTTTGCAACCGGCATTAAGTTTCAAGAAATTCATCAAAGGCAACTTGCCTCAACCATTGAAGGCGGCTTAATCGCCTTTCCCTCGTTTCATGTTACCTGGGCATTGGTTTGCCAATACGCTTGCCAAAAAGTTGAAATCCCTGGCCTCTACTGGTTTTTAATGGTGGTCAATACTTTGTTAATTCTCGCCTGCCCATTATTGGGCTGGCATTATTTTATCGATGTATTTGCCGCCTTCTTACTCTTTTTTTCTGTTCTTTATTTTTGCAACCGGGTTCTTTTCTAACCCATTGTTAGCCGTTTAGTAACTTTTCTTAACATTCTTGAGTAAATTTTCAAATTAGTGCTATACCTTAGATTAAGTCGACCTTACTTTACGTAAACAATTATAATGACCTTAGAAAAAGTCAAAAAAAAATCAAATCAAAAACGCTCTAAGGCCCCTTCGCACTTAAGTGCACGGATAATTGACGACATTATTAAATCACTGCTCATTTCACTGCACAGCGATGAAATTTTAGAACAGTTTACCTATACACTGAAAAAGCATTTACGTTTTTCAAATCTACGATTTGTGGATGAACATAAAAATATAAAGTTCAATTACGGTCGTAAAACCAAATTTGAATTATCTTATAATTTATCTGATGAGAGTCCAGCCCAACTTGGCACCATTATCTTTGGACGAGAGCAGGAATTTGATGAGCAAGAACTCTCACTAATTGAAGAGCTGCTGAGTTTTTTAGTGCTCTCCTTAAAAAATGCCAAGATGCATCAACAAGCCCTGGAACAAGCAGAAATCGATCCATTGACACAACTGCTCAACCGTCATTCCTTGGACACTCGCCTAAAAAGAGAAATGGAACTTGCTAGACGAAATCATCAAAGTTTAAGCATTCTGATGGCAGATTTAGATAATTTTAAGAAAATTAATGACCAGCACGGTCATCCAGTTGGCGATGAAATACTAAAGCATGCCAGTCAACTACTTAAAGAATCGGCTAGAGGCATCGATCTTATTTTTAGAATCGGTGGTGAGGAATTTTTAATCATTCTTAGTAATACCACCCCGAAAGGTGCACTCAATTTAGCAAAGCGTATTGTTAAGAAAGTCGAGCAGACTGATTTTAAAGTTCGCAAAAAAAACATTCCTTGTACCATCTCTATTGGCATTGCCCACCTGACCAAAGAGGACAGTGAAAGCAGTTTGTTAGTCCGGGTTGATAAGGCACTTTATAAAGCCAAGCACCAAGGTCGCAATCAGGTCGTTGACGATCATTCTCTGTTACCCGAGCCCATTAAGATAAAAAACTCATAACTATTCAACAATATTCATTGAAAAGCCATATTTTGCGCCTATTGAATAAAAATAATGCGGGAAAGTGCTCACATACTGGTGTATGCTGCCCTTTTCCCTTACTATTTTTATTCAATAAGCACTCAAATCTGACTTTTCCCCGAGTTTCAACTTGGGTGATGAATGGTTACAAAAACTCTTAGTTTAGCTATCATAATTTGAACCAGACTCAAGGTAAAAAAAGCTAAATGCCATGTATTAATGAGGCGACTTTATCGAAGTTCAGACTTCGTAGAATGAACTGGTTTGGGTATACCCTGCCGTGCTTTGCACACGGCAGTTAAGGTAGTGCATTAAAGAGGGTTTACTCGACCACAGATCTTATCGGCCATGTAGCCAATGCTACCTGCATAGTAAGTTGAGTTGTTATAGCGCATAATGACTCGGAAGTTTTTAAAAGCAAGCAGTGCAGGCCCCCCGTACGGTTTGACAATTGAGGCTTCTAAGTTCTGATAGGGAAGCGCGCTGCCATCTGGCATGCGTACTCCTAAGCGACTCCACTCTGAAACCGTTTTTTGAATCTTACGACCTTCTAAGTTCATATCAAAATTTCTAGGCAGGCTCACTTTCATAGCCCATGGTTCATTACTCTGCCAACCTTTTTGTTTTAAATAGTTTGCAATGGAGGCAAAGACATCAGAATGAGTACGCCAGATGTCTTTCTTACCATCGTGATTGTAATCCACGGCGTAATCAACCCAACTCGATGGTAGAAACTGTGGTTGACCAGAAGCACCAGCCCACTCACCTTTATAATCAGACAAAGAAACGTGGCCATCATTAACAATGTGAAGCGCATAGATTAACTGCTTTCTAAAAAAGTCTTTTCGCTTCGAATCATAAGCCAATGTTGCCAATGATTTTAAGACTGGAAAATTCCCCATGTAAGAGCCATAGCTTGTTTCCATTCCCCAAATTGAAACGATGAAGCAAGGATCAACCCCATACTGTTTTCCTACTTCGTTCAAAAGGGGTTTAAATTTCTTATATTTTCGTTTGCCAATTAAGACACGATAATTACTTGCCCGACTTTTCCGATACTTTTGAAAGGTCAGCCTGTGTTCTGGTTGGCTCTTTGATAAACTTTTTACCTTGCGAGAAGGTGCTCGCATGCGATCAAAAACACTGTCGAACAAATTCTCAGAAATCCCCTCATGCACCGCTTCTTGCCGTAACTCCTGCACCCAATTTCGCCAAGTACTTTGATTGGCCGCAAGTGCTATCTGACTAATACAAACGAGAAACATCGCAATTAATATCCTAGACATAGTTCTTCCCCTTTAACTTTGTCTAATTTTACCAGCATAAAACATACCAACTTTTCAAGCTTATACCCGTGATCCTTGCTAATGCCCGCTTCCCCATTTTGATAAATGCTCTGATCTCCAATAATTTTAAACCACTAGGCCTATGAGCATGGCGATTCAAAAATACTAAACCTCAGAACATTGCTCTGTGTGGAGAAGCGGGCATTAACCGGTATATTAAGATTGAGGAAAGCGCGCAAAGTCATGCATTTCCATTAATTTGCGGTATACTCTATTACACAATAAAAAATTTGGTAGGATGTCATGGAGCAAATTTGTCGAGTGTATGCCCCTTTTGATGGTCATTTAATTTCTGAAATTGAATGCCACAACAGTGTTGCAACCCAACAAATTGTCGAATCCGCATTTCAATATTATCAAGATCGAGATGCTTGGCTAAAGCCTCATCAGCGAGTTCAAATACTAAGCAACTTTCTCGAAAAAATTAAAGAAAACGAAGACAGCTTGGCAGAAATTGCAGCACAAGAAGGTGGTAAGCCTATTCGTGATACCTACATAGAATTAAACAGAGCAAAAGCTGCCATCGTCACAGCCATCGAAACCATCCCACAAATTACTGGTCGCGAAATACCAATGGGCTTAAGCAAAGAGTCTGAAAACCGAATGGCCTACACCTTTCGTGAACCCTGTGGTGTGGTCTTTGCCATCAGCGGGTTTAGCCATCCTATTAATTTGATTATTCATCACATTACCCCAGCAATTGCCGTTGGCTGCCCAGTGATCATAAAGCCGTCTTTAAAAACCCCACTCTCCTGCATTCGCTTACTTGAACTACTCAATGAATCCGGCGCACCAAAGCCCTTGTGCCAATTAATACTTCTAGAAGATGAAGAAACTGAGAAGCTGTGTGCTGATAACCGTATACACTTTCTATCCTTTACCGGCGCAAGCTCAACTGGTTGGTATTTAAGATCGTTAATCTCACCAGGTGCTCAATCCATTTTAATTCACGGTGGCGCCTGCCCAGTCATTGTTGATGAAAACTGCCACTTAGACAAAGTTGCCTCCCTCATTGTTCGAGGTGGCTTCTACCACTCAGGCCAAATAGGAGCCTCCGTACAACGCGTGTATGTGCATCATAAAATCCTAAAAGCACTCAGTAAGAAACTGGTTGATTTAAGCTCAAAGCTCATTGTCGGCGATCCACTCTCAGCTGACACAGATATGGGCGCCCTAATCGACAAGCAAGCGCTCTCTCGCATTGAAGCCTGGGTTAACCAAGCCCTAGATAACGGCACAAAGTGCTTGTTTGGAGGGCAGCGAGAAGGTGAAAATGGTTTTCAACCCACCATTTTGTTAGAGCCTTCACAGGATTTGAAGGTCTCGCAAGAAGAAGTTTTTGGTCCTGTCATCTGCCTATATTCCTACAAAGACAGAATACAGGCCATTAACCAAGCCAATAGCTTACCTTTTTGCTTTCATGCAGCAGTCATGAGTGATGACCTTAACATCGCCATGGACACAGTCAAACGCCTTAATGCCACTTGTGTGATGGTCAATGATCACAGCGCCTTTCACGTCGATTGGATGCCTTA
>JASBUC010000066.1 GCA_030148065.1 Legionellaceae bacterium
GCCTCTGCTTGTCTTATTTGGACTATTTGCTTATTTCTATAACCTGTCTCATCTTCTAGGTCTAGACCAAGTCTAGCTGCCTTATCTTGTAATCCGGGTGGTATGCTTAACTCTTCTCTAGCTTGATTTAGTTTGGCTTGCAATGTTTCCCTTGTGCTTATCAGAACTTCTTTTATTGAATCTAATCTTCTGTCATTGACACCCTCTGTTTCTATGTCTTGCTGTATTCCTAATTTATTAGGATTGCATAACTTATTTAGCTCTTCCAGAACCTGGTCTTTTTGTTTCAATTTGTTTTTAAAGTCATTATACTCTCTCAAATATTCCTCTAAAGTTTGCACTTCTCTTTTTAGTGTTTCTTCGCATTGCAGCAAGTCATCCATTGCAGACATATTAGGAGCTTCCTCTCTGCATCTTTTTTTTAGGATTTCTATTTCTTCTAATGAACGAATTAAGAGTTGATTCATTGAATTCGTGCTTAGGTTTTCCCATGGCCCTTGTAATCTTTGGGTTATTTGCTTTACTGTTTCTTCTACTTTCCTTGAAAACTCTTCAAATTTTTTCTCTCTATCTTCTGCTGATTTTTCTATCGCCTCATTGATTTCTTGGACTTTGTTTTTTAGGAGTTCCTTTTCACTGTCGTGAAGGTTTTGACGTGCATTTATGTTGGCTTGAACTCTTCTTGCCTTTCTTTTTGCTTGCTCTTTCTCAGTATTTAGTTGTGATCTTGATCTTGTCGAACTAAAATTTTCCTGTATTAGAGGGTCATCTTTTTTATTTAAATCAAAAGCCAGTTCCTGCAATAGGCCAATTGCTTTTAGTCTTTCTCTAACTCTCTTTTTTAGAGTCTTTATGTCTTTGTTTTGTTCTGCTGTGTTGGTAGTTGACTCTCTAGGAATTAACCTTTCTATATCTTGTAATTCACTTATTTGTTCCTCTATGTTTTCTAGACTCCCAACTTTTATTTTATCCTCTTTGTCATTTAGTCTATTAATGAGATCTGAAATATTTTCTTGATGAGTGATTCTTCCTTGCTCTCCTATTGCTCGCGACACTACTGTTCCTTCATCTTGAATTTCCTGGATCAGCCTTCTTTGCAATCTACTAGTATCATTAAATTCTCGTTGAACATCCTCTTGTAACCCAACTCTTTTTGCCTTATTTAGCAAGCTTTCATTTGGCACAGTTATGGTTAATGCTTGTACCCTCTGTAGTCTTTGCTGTAAAATACTTTTCCTTTCTCTTAAGATGGCAATTTTATCTCTCCCCTCAACGCTTACCTCTGGGTAATTCTCCCCCGCCAACATCACCCGAGCATTTATCATTTCACTCTTATAATCTTCTACGGCTTTATTCGAAAGTTTTATTTCCTTTGTCGTCTTTTCAGCCGCCTCTTCTATCTCCTTTTTTACTTCCTCTTTTAGCTCTAATAGCTCGTCTTTATATCCTGCTATACTGATGCTTTCTATTGAGCTTTGTATATTCGTAATTTTTTCTAAAAGCTCTGTTTTTATTTCTTCAACTCCCCCTTCTTCTATTAATTGCCTATATTTTTCTTCTATTGAGGCCCTTAGACTATCCAGATTCTTATTTAGATAACGATAAAGATTTTGAGAATAAATTTTATCAATTTCTTGTTTTTTTTTGTTGACAGCTATATTTAGCGCTTGATTAACGTACCCCCCTTTTTTTGCATCTTGAGGGAAAGCCTGACAATGCCCCTCGATTTCATATTCCATCCTTTTCTTTGCATTATCCAACGACCCTTTATAGTTTTCTTGCTGTGGGATGGTTAGTTGCTCAACGGTATCTAACTGGTTAATTTTTATTACAACACAACAGTACTCAAATTTTTCTTTGAGCCTATGATTGAAAGAATCACTCTCTATTTCATCCTGAACGTATTTACTTTCACTCCATTTGTCATCTCCAATAAACTGTGAGCCTAATCTATTTATTTTATCTTTTTTTGTTTCTATTGTGAGCGATTCAATTTCTTCATTATAATTTGTATCCCACGATCTTGTATGGGTCTTATGCGCATAGTCCATAGCAAGTATGTCAGCTGGACCTAGTAACTCCTCTCGAGCTGTGGTGGCTTTTGGTTCTGTATATTGGACAGGAATTTCATATGACCAGCCTAATCCTCGACTAATTCCTGAGGCTGCTAGAATGCTTAATGGATCTCCAACTTTATCACCATGTCTATCTGGGTATGTTAAAAACTCATGAACACTTTTAAATTTCAGGTTATCGTTTGCTGTTCTATGATAAGCGGTGGCTCTATTTAAACTTTCTTCTAAAGCAATTGCCTTTGTTGGCCCTGTTCCAACTTTTCCTCGTAATCGCACTACTTGAGCCATGATATTACAGCTAAGCAACTCAATATCTAATTCTGTTAGAATTCTTTGTTTAGATCTCTTTGATTGGGGTATCCTTCTCCGAGAATTTTGAGAGGCAGATTTTTCTTCTAGAGCACCATTATCACTTCCGCCATCAGAAGAGGGTCGACTTTCATCCGTTGTATTACCATCGTCAGAGTTATTCATCGTTTCCTATGTTCTTATACTTGGCAGACTTCAATGTTGGACTTTTGACATTTATCCAACAGAGTGATTAATAAATTAAAGTATAGTACATAGGGAGAGCATTGAGCGGTGAGGGAGGAGGCTATCTCCTAGCAGTATTTGTAAATGAAAAGCTTGGGTAACTTTTTGTTCCAAAATGAAATTCAACTTCAATATTGCACACAATTACCATTAGGCTTCAATTAGCGAGCCATCTCTAATTTGGTAGTAGCGCCTTGGCGACAGGCTCTCTAAAAAGGCACCTTCATGCGAGACCACAATGAGTGCGCCTGGGTACTGTGAAAGCACTTCCAACACATGATCTTTGGTTTCTAAATCGAGGTTATTGGTTATTTCATCTAAAATCAGAAGCTTAGGTGTATTCGCGGCAATTAGGCTTAAGGAGGCTCTTGCTTTTTCACCACCTGAAAAGAGCGCACAGGCAAGCTCGACTTCATGATTTTTTCGAAATAAAAAGGTGTTTAAATGAGCTCTTAACTCTTTGTCTCCCCAGTCTGGTCTTAGCTCAGCTAACAGCTCTAGAATAGAGCGATCATCCTCAAGGTTTGCATAGTGCTGATCTAAATAGCCAATCTCTTTCGGCCCTGGTAGCAGCCAGTCCCCCGCTCTATTAATCCCCTCTTTTTGCAGTAAGGCTTTTAAGAGGGTTGATTTACCAGAGCCATTATCACCGAGTATGGCAACACACTCTCTCCCCGCCACCGTGAGGTTAATGTTTGAAAGAAGTGGCGCTTTTTCATTAAAACCAATGGCGCCCTCGCTAATAGATAGAATGGTTTTAGTTGATAAGGCGCTTGCTTTGATTGAAAATCTCGGTTGTATCGTCTCTGGCACTCTTAAGTTTTTCAAGCTCGCGGCCAGGGCTTCTTGCTTATCATAAATCGCCTGTCGTTTCTTACCTGAAGTCTTCTCTGAGCGATGAGCTTTTGCTTTACTAACCACCGTTGGCCACTTGCGGTTTTCAATACTTTTTTGACCCTGACGACTGCTACCCGCTGCTCTTTTTTGCTCCTTCATTAGAGATTTATGCGTCTTTTTTTTCTCGAGCTTTAATAAAGATAACTCTTTTTCAATGCTTTCTCGTTTTGCTTTAATCTCTGCTTGCAAGGAATCAATGCTGCCAGTAAAGGTATGAACGCTTTGAGAGTCTATGTACCAGAGCTCTTCTGCAACACTTGCTAGCAGCTCTTTGTCATGACTGACCACAATCAAGGTCCCAACAAAGTGCTTTAGCATCGCAATCAAGCTCTTGCGATTGGCTTTATCTAAATGATTGGTTGGCTCATCTAACAACAATAAATCAGGGCTCATTGCCAGCGCCTCGGATAAGCGCTTATTTAAGCGCTCCCCACCACTTAAATCGTTAAAGTCGGCGATGGTTTGCTCGACATAACCAATGCCTAAATTGGGTGGATGCAGTACTTCACCACTGCTAGGAGGAAGGATTCCTTGTATTAATTTCAAGAGGCTTGATTTGCCAGAACCATTTCTTCCAACTATGCCGATGCGGCCACCTGGATAAATAGTTGTTGAAAAAGACTCAAAACAAGGCTTGTGTGCAAATGAAAGACCGAGATCTTTGATGAAAATTGGTTGATGCATGAAGTTCTCTCTAAATCAATAGGGCTAGAAGACACAGCTTGATGCTGTGATAAGTTGCCCAAAGGGATGGGCTGATTTAAGAGAATGTGTTCATTGTCTGTCGTGTCCTTCTAGTAAATATGTTCAATATTCTCTCACTTTTTTATCGGTTTGTCAATTTGCCTCCAGGACACACGCATGAATCATTGGGTTTGCGAAGCCTTAGTAATCGTGTCTTAATGTAGTTTTTTCATCCCTTAAAGGAAGTGGAGAGAGCATGAAAGGACTGTTGGGCGAGCGCCTTGCTAAGGAATTAACTTTATTTTTTGGAAACCGACTGGATTTTTCTCGCATTGGCTCGGTTGCGGGCCAAAAGGGTATTTTTAATTACAGTGAGCAGGAAAAAAAAGACCGCGCCTATGTTCTACTCGGGACGGCTTTTACTACCGCTTGTGGTTATTTGCTAAATCAATTATTGAACCCAAAAGAAGACAATTACGCGACTAGCTTCTGGCTTAGTACTGGCTTTTTAGTAGGCTTTGCTGGCACTCACTACCAAGTTATTGCACCAAGGCTTGCAGCACGTGAACACTTTCGACTCGAAATCGCCCAGAGTGAAAAAAACATCCTAGTGATAAAAAGAGGCTTACTCGAAAAACTCTCGCCAGCCAATCGATCTCGTTTAGAGGAGTTAATTGACTCAGAGCTTGTTAGAATTAGAGCGCTCTCGCTTGCTGATGAAAAAGGCCTACAGTTAACCGCAACCCTACTAAAGCAGATGAGAGCAACTGAAGAGCTCCATCAGAGCTTAAAGACGCTGTCTGATGCAGCCCATTCAGAAGCTTACTGCATAGAGCAAGCAGAAACACTAATCGGGCAAGAAGTGCGAACATTTGGTGTTGGCTAAGCGCCTGCTTTAGGTGAGGTATAATTTTTCATTTTTTCTGCGACCACATCTCCATGCACCCTGCCAAAGAAAGTGGGAGATCGGTAGAGCGCTTGGTATACCAAGCCCACTCCACACCAACAAGAAAGTTGCGCGAGTGCTCTTTTAACTAAAGCGCGCTTAGGATGACCTGTCGCATCTTTAAGCTTCTCTAGGTTGGTCTTATTTGAAGACTTATTTGGCTTATGAGCTAATATTGCTCTTATACTTATTTTTTTCTTTTCTTCTAGAGAAGCACCTGTTGAAAGTTCTTGAGAGTTTTCAACACGCTTATCATCAATGGTCTCTCTTAAGCTTCCCTCATCTTTTGCTTCTAACAATTTCTGAATATCTTTCATCAAGTTATATTTAAAAAAGGATTCATGAAGAGCTGGATGATTATCGTTTGGTGTTCTAGGTTTTGAACCCCTCTTCAATGAAACATAAGCATTCGTTCCAGCGTGCTTTTTCATACGAGCAGCTATGAGGGCGCCTGTGTTTAATTCTTTATCCTTGGGTATATCCCATGAAAGCCTTTTAATCCGGCGCTCTAAATGTTTTATATATTGTTCACAGCTCGCTCTAAGAGCTTTTAATTCAGCGCTTTCTGCTGGGTTTTCGTCTGTTGTCTTTACCGTGTCATTCATCATTGAGCCCTCTTTTTTATTGCTCATGATTTAGTTATACAGGATTATTGTTAAGCAAATATTAACTAGGATTATTTTTTTATTGATTATTTAACTTAATGTAATTTATTCCTTCTATTGATCGCCCAACTGTTAAAGATAAACTCTGAAGCTAGCAAGAAGGGCGTTCTCCACCCTCCTCTCTACTCTCGTCAGTACTCTGACTTTCTGTATCGCTGTCCCGCTCTTCGGCGAGTTGCTTTATTCTGTTTAGCAAGTCTTTTTCTTGGTGTTGGGTCTCCCGGTAGCTCTCAAGCGACCCTACTGTTTGCTCATCTAGTGGCTCAAAAAGGGCCTCTCGCCCGTCTTTTTCCTCCAGTTCCTGTAATTTTATGTAGGCACTCACTTGTGAATCTAAGTTTGTTGGCAAAACTAAGCCATCAGAGACAATCCCAGGTTGGATAAGGTTGATGGTTTTAGCAACGGCTGTAACACAATTAAATGACAGCATTGAGTATTCTCTTGGCAGGCTTTCGCCTTTTTTATTTTTAACCTCATAAATGCTAGCTAAGATGTCTCCTCTTAGCTTATCCATGGCCTCTTTGTCAGTGGTTTCAACCAGCACAGAGCGATGTTCACGATGACTGTAGACTGAAACCTCAAACGCGCCGGCTGTAAAACAGTTTTTACAACCTTCTCGCTGATAGGCTCGCACATTTTCAGCAAGAGCGGCTTGGATTCTTTCAGGATTTTGCGCGCGATCTATGGCCGTTGGCACTGGTGCACGAGTGAAAAGGCCATCGCCCTCAGAGGCGGCACCAAAATTTACGTAGTACATATAGAGGCTCTTTGGGCTAGGTTGTGGACTCATCGGCAAAAAAATTAACAAGACACTTAGTTTAAGTGTAGTCCATTGCCTTCTTTATTTAGCGCTCAGTTCAATGTATTCGTTTTTTCGATTGCGAAGCAACGCGGTTGAGTAGTGTTTTGAGGTGGTGTAACCAACTGCCCAACGCTTGCCAGTTAAGCCTGAGTCGGAGTGAATTGCCCCTCGCTTTGTAAAAACCGCCACCCCATATGGAATCCTAAAGGCTGTTAGCTCAAAGCGCGTCTCAGAAAGCGCCTTTCCCAGAATGTAAAAGCCACCAGCGTCTTTTGCAAGCGGCATGTGAAAATGTGGTCTATCCTGATGCCATTCTAAATACCAACCGCCTGCTTTTTCACTCATGATATAGTCTTTTGTATACGTTGTGCCAAGGCTCATCAACCAAATGGGGTAGCCTGCTTCTTCACTGGGAAAGACAACTTTTTCACCTAATGGAATGGCAACCGCACCATAATAGGCAAGCGTCTCACTGCGAGCTTCCTCAAGAGGCAGGTTCACCTCTCTACCAGCTATGTCGATAAACAAACGACCATTACCACCTAAAATGTTTGATGTTTTATCGAAGTTTGCCGCCGCTCTTGCCATGGCGTTTACCCAATTGCCTTCAATGATTATAGATTTTGGCTTAACCATGCTCCTTTTGAAGTCATCCGGCACTTTTTTAGCATTGCGTAGATCATCAGAAGCTATAAGCCCCTCTTTCGATAAACGATACGCTTTTTGCTCTTTAAACACTTGGTGAAGTCCTAGCGCCTCCATAAAACTCTCAGGACTCGTTCCCTGCCGTCTAAAAATGAGCCCATCAAGATCTTTGCTAGTATAGGACGGCAGGTATTTTTTGATTTCTCCATAGTCTTTGATGTAAGTGATGTTGGCGTATGGCGCTCGTGATATGGCACAAAAAAACAAAGCCAGAGTGACAGCCTTTTTATGTTTCATTAACCTCTCCTCATGAAATGTCCGGTATTCATTAAGGATAGTAAATAGAGAAGTCATCAGCATGACATGAGTGTTACAAACTTGTAATAAAAGTAGTAGTTGAGATCCTTTCTTAGTTATGTGATAGAATTGCTTATTTTTTGACCATAAAAGTTATGAATTACCCTTTTGACCAAGCATTATTAGAAAAATGGCAAGTATTCATCGAGGCTTTGCCAGCAGAAATTGAACGCTCTGAGATAGAACGTGCAACGTTGCAGAAGCTAATGAGCGCAACGCTGCTAATTGATGTTAGTTGCCACAGCATTTATCACCATGCAAAAACGGTCTATGCCCTTAGCCAAGAGTTAGTACAATGTAGGGATGAAGAACCAGGAAATGAGGCTAAGCAAGCCGCTTGTGATTTATGGCTTGCATTATTAACTGCCCGGAACGCCTTGCCTCTTAAATTAAAGCACCCAAGACGAATGGATGGCGAGTGTCAGTTCATTCACAGTCAGCGCTTGATGGAAGGTAAGACCATTGCCTTGAAGTCTATTGAACTGCTTGATCCTCGCAATGACAACATGGTTGAAGAGGTCATGCAAAAGGTGATTTCTCTAGAGTATTTATACATGGGCATTAGTATGGGGGGGCTCTATTGGGTCAATAACTTTCTGATACGAGCAAACTTAACCTTACCGGGAGCAAAATGCCTAATTGCCCGTGATAGTGATGATAATATTGTTGCCTATAGCCTTGGTGCCTTGGTAGAAAATGTGACAACAAGCAATGGTAAAACCGCCAAGGTGTTTTATGGCTTTGGGCTTGGTCGCGATCCAGATTTTCTGGTTGGCGAAGAAAAAGTTGGCGCCCTTTTACGAAAAAAAATGTATGAGCTGCTTAATGAGTCTTCAAGTTGTGATTTCATTTTCTATCAATACATTCCAAGCAATACGTTTCATGCCTCTTTAGTCAATGAGCAAAGCGCACAAGGACAAACAGTCTCCTATCAGAACAAACACTACGGTGCCAATAACCTACTGGAGTATGAAGAAAATATTTGTGAAAACCTACATTCGTCTATTATTAGCTGTAGTAACGAGCTCCAATCCTACCCAAGCAAAGAGGCCATTTTCGCAGCCCTTGCTAGAGACTGGGTTGAAGCCTCTAGCTCACTGTCGAATTTACTGCTTAGCCTGCTTTTTCAGAGTATGGGCCTTACCTATTGCCGATGGTTTAACGATTTCACTGATGAGCCTGCAGGCCACTACTTACATAAACCGATTGACCGTCACAAAGCAGATAAAGACTGGTGCACACTTACAAGCATTATTAATGACGAGCTGTGGCAAAATGAAAGCTCTGACCTATTTTTTACTAAAGCGGCCCCCAGCGGCATTGTGGCGGTCAAAGCGCTAATGGCGCAAGATCTGCTAGACTACTCAAGCCTTAAGAATACCGTG
The DNA here is from genome assembly GCA_030148065.1 of Legionellaceae bacterium. GTDB lineage: Bacteria > Pseudomonadota > Gammaproteobacteria > Legionellales > Legionellaceae > JASBUC01. The sequence continues at coordinate 8,991 of JASBUC010000066.1, forward strand.
CTAAATGATGGCAGCTGGTGGCTTTTTCAAAGTAGGCTAACTGCAGCCCTCTACAAAGCCATCAAGCAAAGTGAGAACGCCTCCCAAGTCCTCGAACTCTTGCCGCGTCAATGTCCGCTGCCAAAGCATTGGATAGAGCTTATTAATGCGCCACCCAACTTAAACCCTGGGAAACATGACAGCAAATCCTCTCAAAGAATTTGAGACTATTTTGGTCTAAAGGCAATGTGCATGGTCTTAAATTTTGAATACACCCACAAGCCTACGCCGACTAGAATTGAAAAAAGGAAGGCAAAAAAGAGTGGTAAAAATACTCCAATTGCAAGGCCGCCTAATAGGCCTTGAATGCCATAGATCGGTTGGCCATTAATGCTAACCGTGTTGGCTCCGCCCATGGCGGCAAGCCCGCAGACTAGGCCGAACACAAAAAGTGGCAGTAATAAGCCGATGAATAAAATTTTAAACACCGAAAAAAAACTCAGTCGTCGAATCTCTAGCTTTTCCATAAACAGTCCTTTATCTATTCCACAAACCTAATTGCAGTAGATTTAATTGTAGACAATATTTGCCGTGCTCGCTAAAGTACAAAACGCCTTAAATCGTAAAATATTGGCAAAAAATCGCATCTAAGCGTACAAAATCAATCACTTAGGTGCTAAAATTCCGGGTAACACTATGAATATAAAGATAAAAAAGTGGCTCGACACCCTTTGGAAATATGACTGAGAATAGCTGGTTGCCGCATTTAATTGAACTTCGAAAACGCCTTTTAAGAAGTGCAGGCTTCTTTGTTGTTTTGTTCGTTCTTTTTTTCTATTTCTCCAATGGCTTATTTGCTTTTCTTGCAAGCCCCATGTTGAAGTTATTACCCGGTAAGCTCTTAGCAACCAATGTGGCAAGCCCGCTTATTATTCCTTTACAACTGGCACTGTATGCCGCCCTTACTTGCAGTGTGCCCTTTTTTTTCTATCAAGTTTGGCGCTTTGTCACACCAGGGCTTTATAAAACTGAGAAGAGAACATTGCCGGTATTAGTAACAGGCAGCATTTTACTCTTTGTGCTTGGCATGATGTTTTGCTTCTACCTGGTCCTGCCTTTTTTATTTTCATTTTTCTATCAAGCCGTGCCAGGCTATGTGCAGTTTAGTCCTGACATCGGCTCTTACTTAAGCTTTTCTCTTGGCTTGTTATTTAGCTTTGGGCTCTGTTTTCAAATCCCTATTGTCATTGTCTTTTTGGTCCACTATAACTTGGTCAGCCTTAAGCGCTTAAAAGCTTTCAGACCCTATCTCATCGTGAGCGCTTTTATTGTTGGCATGCTCTTAACCCCACCGGATGTGCTCTCACAAATTCTATTGGCGGTACCCATTTGTTTATTGTTTGAGGCAGGCCTTCTAGTTGCCAGCAAACTTTTAAACGCAAAAAATAAACCTGCTGTCACTGCCTAAGCTTTCTTCTTAAACGTAATAAAAAGTTTGCTGCCTTTAACTTCTTTGGTCATGGAGCTCTCTATCACAGACTCTGGTAAATTTATTTGGGTGCTAAAGTATTTTTTAAGTGCTTCGACTTGTTTCGGTGTGCCCTCTTTTTGCACTTTTGAGTGTTCTTTTTTAGAGGAGACATAAAGAACATGGCTTTCAACGGTCACTTTAATCGTCTGCTGATTAAAAAGGGGTAAATCGATTTCATAGATTAAATGCTCTTTTGTGTCGTTAACACTGACTCGAAAAGCGCTCTCTTGATTCAGATCAACATACATTGGTCGACTCACCTCAAGCCCCCATGACTTAAAGCGCTCATCCATCTTACGCTGTAAATTTAAGTGCAGAGACTGAAGCTTTTTGTACATCGCCGTAATTGAGTGCTTTAGTCCTCCTTCTTCTTTTTTTACATCCTTCCCGCTTGAGTCTGCCACGGCATTAAAAGCAAGTAAGGCACAAAAAACAAACAGTAAACTCTTTTGCATTGAACACTCCTAGTTGAGATCGTTTTTATTGTCGACCCTTGAAAAAAATATTTCCAGCCCCATCTCTTTAGTAAGCACGAAAAATTGTGCGAATTTTTGGGTTTGTCTTATTAAGAGAACCCTCACAACAACCATATTGCTTTAAGGAGAATAGGTTATGAACACCATCGATTTATCACCATTATACCGTAATACCATTGGCTTTGACTCAATGGCCAGTTTGATTGATAGCGCATTTAACGATAGAGAGAAATTCTCAAATGGCTATCCCCCTTATAACATCGAAGTGATTGCGGACAATCAGTATGAAATAGCCTTGGCGCTGGCAGGGTTTGCCAGAGAAGACTTGGACATTCATGTTGAGAAAAATGTCTTAACCATTAAAGGACAAAAAGCGGCTGGCAAAGAGAAGCGACAATTTTTGCATCAAGGCATAGCCGAGCGTTCTTTTGAGCGAAAATTTAATTTGGCCGACAACATCGAAGTGGTGGGGGCTGATTTAAAAAATGGCATGCTGATTGTAAAGTTGATCCGCGAAATTCCTGAGAAAATGAAGCCTAAGCGCATCGAAATATTAGAGTAGTGGCTCAAAAAAACGGGAAGGAACTGGGTCCTGTCGCCTGCAGGAATCCCAAAGTGCTCGCCAAGGCTGTGCGCTTTGGGAACCCTCCTTCTGGCACCACCCAACTTATTGAATAGTGTTTATGAGACGCTTTGAGAGAGAATGGGGTTAACTGTAGCCACTGTCGTGGCGAGCTCCTTTGACATCATATAGTTTCTATTTTGTTATTAATTTCCAAAGATGTTTAAAATTAAGTCTTGTCGCTTAAGATTCCCTTAATGTTTCGCCGCCAACATCCCTTTTTTTTTCGCGCCAGGAACTATATGTCTTCCAAAGCCCCGCAACCACTTTCGCTAGTTGATTTAAGATTATTGGCCAGTCGAGCAGTCATAAAAGATGAACTTCAATCGGACCAACTGTTTATTTTAAATCATCCTCAAGATATCCCACTCTTAGTCAGTCTAATGCCTCCGGATGCTTATTATGGCATCATCATTCAGGCTGATCCTGCAATTGACATTCATAAGACGCCGATAGTTGTACATAACAATCGCTACCTAATACTCGATTCCTTAGGCGATCATGATGGGCTACCCATGCTTCGAGACATTATTAGTGCAAATGCCCACAAAAATGGGGTTGAAGCCCACATCATTGCACCGCAATTCCAGCGTCAATCAGATACTTATAGTTGTGGCACAGATGCCTTTGTGGTGATTTCAGAAGCGTTGAAACTTGGCCCCAGCATACTTGAAGAACATGCCAAAAATGGCCCTAGGTATTTAGCCGCACAATTTGCAAAGTGGACTCAAGGCAGAACAAGACTAGAACCTCTCTATAAAAAAGGCGCAAAAGGCCATGAGCTATTTAAACTCCACCCAAAGGTTGCAAAACAGCCCATTGAATCCGGAGGTCAAAAAGACACCGCCAAAGACTTTGTAAATCGACATTTAACTGACAATGGTAAGTACAATTTAGCCATTGATAAAATCAGAGGACGGCAAAACGCCATACTGCGCGTAGAGACAAAACACCTTAGTGAGGAAAGTTATCAAGATGCCCTACTCTCTGGCTCAGCCGTCGAAAAACTGCTAGATCTGCCTTATAAACGCTTAGAGAGTCTATTTCTGCAATATACAGGCCGTAGCGAGTCCACACTAGCTGATGGTATTTGTGCCTCTGAGACGACGTTTGATGAACTCACAGCAAAGAAAAACTTATGTGAGATTGAAATGAATTCCGCTATAGAGAGCTATCTAAATGGGGAACAATTCATTGCACTACAAGACATACTCTCTCATGTCTTTGCCTTAAGAAACGTTGAGAAGCGACTTAGAGAAAAGTATTCCGCCGCAAAAAGCGAAAGAGCCTACTCATCACCTAAGCATTTTGCCGCAATCTGCCCAAGTCACTTTTCTGACTCCGCTAGCTCACCACGCTTCTTTAGTAGAAGTAACAGCCGCTCAGCAAGCTCGTCTAGTACACCTAATAGCGAAAAGAACTCTATGCTCTCACCAAGAATGAATAGTCGTGGGTCCAGCTCACCATTTAGCCCACTTTCAAAGTCAATCAGGACTGGAGATACCGAGGATTCCGGAGTCGTTGACGTAAAGCAGTCAGGCCATGCGAGTGCCACTGATGGATTGAACCCTCCGACACCTCTAGCCTGGGATGATTCGGTTATACAATCACCCCGAAACAGAAGAAACACGCCAACGAGTCTTCAAAGGAGTGCGGAGAAGACTATTAGCGATAAGAAGTTACACTCGTGTAATTTACGCTAGGGTATAGATGTGAACCCGAAGTCGGACTCAATGTTTCCTCTAAGCCCCTACTTCCCGCGCTTAATGCGCGGGATCTAGTCTATTTGCCTTCTTGGATCCGCGCATAAAGCGCGGCACGTTGGCATAGGTGGTTTTAGTAACTCATTTATTTCGACTTCGGATTCGCATATAGCGTTATTTAGGCCTTCTGAGAACCGGGTTAAAAAGAATGGGTGGTTTTTTTTCTATTGGGCTCTCTGGTAAGCCTTTGTATTTTTAAAGAAACCCTTAATGGCTAAGCGCTCGGCATCAGAGCTCTTCTCTTCCTGTGAGACATATAAATCGATTTGCTGATAAGCACTTAAGCTCTCAGCTACTTTTGATTTGTATTGCTGAACTATGGCCTCTTCTGCCTCAGGGCTTAAGCTTGGCAGCTTTCCAACCGGCAGCGCCATACCTGTATGAGGGAATCCTGCAAGTGTTGCCTGCACCGCTAAAGGAACGCAATCGTCCCAGATCAACTCTAAGTTACTTGCAAGGTACCTTAAAACAGCCATCGACACCTGCTTGAAAAAGGCCTCTTTGTAAACGGCAAAATTAGGTTGCTGGCAAGTTGTTTCATCCATTTTGGCTTTAAGTGATTCTGGCGTGTGCTCCACTAGGTGAGCATATAATTGAATCCCACCATCTTCGTCATGACTGTTTGTTGAGACAGCCATATCTAAAATGTCAGTGTAGACTCGGTAGTAAAGCATGTCATTTGATGTAAGGCTATAAAACACCACGTCTCGATAATAGACACCAGTATTGACTCCTTCTGGAGAGTCTTCCTCAGGGGCTCGGTACATTACTTCCTTTTCTACTGTAAACATTTTCTCTTCGTTCAAGTAATCAGCAAGTAGCTCCCGACACTCAGACTCTGAGAGGCCTCTGGTAAAAACATTTCCTGCGCCAATCAGACCGGCACATTTAATCACCACTTTTTGCTCATGTTTTTTTATAAAATCAAGGATCTCATCGAGTGGCGTATTTTTATCAGCCAACAGTAGTTCTGGATTATAGGCAGCAGTAGCGGTATCGGTGCACAAGAGTGCTCTCT
>JASBUC010000070.1 GCA_030148065.1 Legionellaceae bacterium
TCAGACGAGGGTGTCTCTGGACCAGTACTGGGAGCATCACTTCTTGACTCTTTAATTGTTTTATTACTAATAAAGTTACTTTTACTAAGCCCAGCAGATTTGTCCATTTTGCTTAGATGCTGATCGATGGCCCCGCTTAGCACACCGGCACTGGTCCTAATGACCTCTGCTCCTGGGTTATCAGTAAGCGTTTGATCGAAACTAGTGAGAGCCTCTCTAAAAGAATCTCGAACGTCTGGTGTCGCTTTATTGAGGGAGAGGCTATCTACTAAAATCTTTTCGTTAATCCTATCGAGCAGGCCTACCATTCGATGGCAGCTATCTGTTAAGAGCCTAAACAGCTCATCCATGTCTGGCGGGCTGTCAGAGTGTTCGTTTAGGTGGCCTCTCAATTCTTCCATGGCTGATCGAAACTCTTTTAAGATCTCTTCTTGCTGTAAGCGTTTATCTTTGATTCCCTTGAAAGCAAGCTCAGCGGCCGCGTTGTAGAAGGTTTGTTTTAGGTTTAAAAAATCGTCTGTATTAGGAGTTGTCATTGGTTTCCATCCATTTTTATATTGATTACATTATAGACATTTTTTTGCATAATTGCTCAAATGGTGTTGGAAATTGTAAAGTAATACAACTTCGTTAGCTATTGTAACGGCATTGTTAAGATTATCTTAAGCTAACAGGGCTCAAATGAGGCATCGAAATTAATAAGTAATGCGATGTTTCACCCAAACCTTGTCTCAAACCCTCTCTGGCGGAGGGAAAAAATTATAGAACCCTTGATTGAAAGGGTTAAGCAGGCAGATACAAAGAGCATGGGTTTTCGGTTAAGTGAAGAGGAACGCATGGCACTTAGGGCCGAGCAGATTGAGCGACGTCGGGCAAGGAAAGAGCGCTCGAGAGCGCGCTGGGAGTCACGTTCATGGGGAGGATTTTTTGTTTTGGCCTGCGCCTCCATACTCGTTCCTGTGTCCATGCCAGTCACTGTCACTATTTTGAGTTTGATGGCAACGGGGCTTTTTTGTCTAAATATGATGGCTTATCGCCAAGTTCACAGTAAACTCTATGATTGGTTTGGAAATGATGCTAAGCCGACTGATTCAACGCTTATTATTTACAGGTTCCCATGGTTTGAAGGTCCTATGCGGGTAAACACCATTAAAAAAGTTAAACCCAGAGGGCTTTATAATAATATTTGGGCCAGTGAAAAAGTGCTGCGAAAGCAAGGCGATTATGGTGCAACCTTTCCAATCATCGAAGAACATCTGCGACATGAACAATTAAAAAAGTGCCATAATGAACGTCTACAATTAATTGCAGAAGATGATGAGACGTTTTCAAAAAACATTAAGTTAGCTTTTGGTGATAATAGCTTACTATCAAGCCAGTTAGAGAAAGTAGACTCAGCAGAATCCTTAACCGAGTCAGAAGTAGAACACTTGCGAAAAGCACTCAATGCGTATTTAACCCCTAAGAACGATAAAATTATCAGTCAGGGTGTGTCCTTATCGAGTGTTGCCTTTGACGGCTTGATTGTGCTTGCTAAGAAGAGGCCTCTTAATCAGGAATGCCCGATTGATTTAGAGCTGATTCCAGAAAGGGATAGAATTTATTTATCAACTGGGGATCAGTACAATATTCACAATCTTCTACAGCACTTTAATCTTAAGAAAAAATTTATTAATCCTTTAACTGCGGATGCGCTTTTTTCAAAATATGATATTGCCCACATTCAAAAAGTGTTGGCAGATAAAAAGTTAAAGGTCACGTTCTCTACAGGGCCTGTTGTTAGGGTTTCTTCTCAGGCCTCGAGGCTCGCTCATAACCCTCATGTGCTTTTGCATGAAAGAGGGCCTGCTAGATCGTCAGGTCGACCTAATATGACTCCGCATTTTAGGCCAATGCCGCCAGCTACTCGTTATGAGCAGTTAAGATCGCAGCGGCCCATTGTTGTCAGAGAAGAAAGCAGACTGTGGTCATGGTTCTAGTTATAAATTACGAGGCAAAACGGGGCGGATAATGTACAATTTTAACAGCAATTTACCCGCTAGGCGGGATCGTGTATTGCTTGATTTATTAAAGAAAATTAGAGAAGCAGATTTTGAGCAAGAGAGCTTTTCTCTAAGTCCTCTCGAGTTATCCGTTTTAAAATATGATCGCGACCGACGAAGAAAGGAGTTCTACCAAGATCTGCATGATGAAATTTGGCAAAAGACGAAACTTTCTATGTCGGCCTTTTGGTATTTGTTGCTGCCTGCCTGCGTTGCTTCAATTTTTATTCCACAATTACTATTGGCAACCTTGCTCATACCCGTAATCACTCTGCCTTTAATGGCGGTTTGTTCGTTGGCTGTGAGTGCTGCGAACTTAATCTCTCAAGGCTTTCATTATTTCTTTGTAGAAAGTCGTTACCTGGTTTGTCAGTCCGAACGAATGAACGAAACAGCAGTCTTTATTCGGCCATTAAAGGGGCAAGACGATTTAACTGAATGGGCCAGTGAAAAAGTCTATCAAGCACTTCGGTTAAAAAAACATTTAAAAGCCCCCAGTGAGGAGGATGAGATAGCAGAGCTTTATAAAGGTCTTGTGCAATATGCCCAGATACCAGAAGTTTTAAGCCTTTGTGATCGGTTGATTTCATTCAGAGAACTATCAGAAGAAGACGTTGAAACCTTACGACGAGACTTACAAACAGAGGTCTCAGTAAAAAACGAATACGTGCAGAGAAATGAAAGCACTCTAGCAAGAGAAGCCTATAAGACGCTTTTGTTTTTGGCCGAAAAGAAGCCTCTTAATGAGGAATGCCCAATTACCTTGGAAAACATTCCTGAAGAAGATAAAGTCTATTTATCAAGTGGCAACGTTCTTAATATAAAGTTACTGGTTGAGCACTTTAATCGTCGCAAAGACTTTATCAGCCCTTTGAGCTCCGATCTTCGCTACAATGACCGAGACATTCATCATCTTAAAAGAATGATTGAAAAGAAGGGCTTAAAGCTGAATTTTATAAGCCCGCTTCCAACACCTCAGTCTTTTAATGACTATAGTCAAACGAGTTCACCGAGATTTTTTCCGCTTGCACATGAGAGAGGATCCTCAAACCAAGTGTATTTGCCTGTCGCAAATCCGGTTCCAAGTGCGCCTAGGGTACCCTCGCTTTAAGTTGCTTGACCGACAGATCCAGGCCTCTTAAACTTCCCGAAAGAATGTACAGGGTTGATGATGATACTAAACGGCGAATTAGTTGATGAAGCAAGCGCGAGATTAAGTGCGTTTGATCGGGGCCTAACCTTAGGGGTTGGTCTTTTTGAAACCATTAAAGTTGAAAATGGGCAGGCCGTTGCCCTTGATTATCACTGGGCTCGGCTTAAAAAAAGTGCAGACTTAATCAATCTTCGAGTACCCTTTAGCCATCAAACCCTTTTGCACCACATCGAGACCTTGCTTTTACATAAAGAACTGAAAGAGGGGGGGCTTCGTTTAACACTGACCGATGGGGTGGCAAAACGCGGCGTCATTGTAAAAGAAAAAGGGCCTACAAACTTTCTGTTATCAGCCTTTGATGCAATGGCGGAAATAGAGTCGCTTAGTGCAACCATCGTCTCGATTAGGCGCAATGAACAAAGCCCCTTATCTCAAATTAAATCGATTAGTTATCTCGACAATGTACTGGCCAAGCAAGAAGCACTTTCTAATGGCTTTGATGAGGCAATCCTATTAAACAGCCAAGGCTTTATTAGTGATGGCGCAACCACCAATGTTTATGCCTTGAAAGAGAACACGCTTTTTACACCACCTGTCTCAGATGGCGCCTTGCCAGGAGTAATGCGTGCAAGACTTTTAGATAAGGGCTTTGAGGGTCATCAAATTAAAGTTTCTTCTCTCGATAAAGCCTTTTTATTAAATGCAGAGAAGATTTATCTAAGCAACGCCTTAATTGGCATGAAACCACTTCATCAATTCGAACATAAAACCTTTACGAAGTAGCTTTGATTCTATTGGCTTCATTCACGCTATCGCCATCGCTGTAAGATGCTTTGAATGATTCACTATTTACTAACTTCTGGACTCTATCTATCTCGTGACCAAAACCATCAGTGTTAAGTGCCTTAGCTACTTTTTTTAATAGAATTTTGGTATTAGCTTGTGATTCACTGTTCTCAGAGTTTTTTGCTTGTTAAAGATGCTTCAAACAGAGATTTTCTAAACGCAGGAGAATTTGCTTCCTCCGTTAATGCTTTTTGAAATAGTTCCACCCCTCTGTTTCCTAGAACCATTTCTAGTTCAACTTCACCAGCTTTTTTTTGTTTAGAAGTAGATTGAGCAAAAGATTTGCTCTTGACCAGTTTATTGATGATGGGTTTTTTCTTTGCTTCATAGTCTTGTTTTGAAAGATATTCCACATAGGCAATTAAAGTTCTGAGTTTATTGATGATTATTTACAAGCTTATGTAGATGTGTATTTGACTGATGAAATAAGAAATGAAGGGCTTGTGCGAAACTTGAGAGGGTTTTCAAAGTTCTTAGATGTTGTTGGTTTAAGCAATGGGGAAATGGTGAACGCAAATAACATTGCTCGAGACTGTGCGATAGACCGATCGACTGTTAATTCCTATTTCCAAATATTGGTCGATACCTTATTGGGATATAACATTTACCCCTACAGCGTGAAAAAAAAGCGAGATCTTATTAAAGCGACTCCTAAGTTTTATTTGTTTGACGTCGGTGTTGCAAGTTATCTTGCCAACGAAAAAGTCAATCGTTTACAAGGGAGTCTTGCAGGGAAGTATTTCGAACACTTCATTTTAATGGAGCTAATGGCCTTTATCTCTTATCACCGAAAGAGAGAGGAAATATTCTACTGGAGAACAAAAACAGGGCTTGAAGTTGATTTCATTTTAGGGAATGCAGCTGCTGCTATTGAAGTAAAGATAAGTGACGGCGTTAAAAAGTCTGATCTAAAAGGGTTAATATCTTTTAGTGAGGAGCACCCTAATTGTCAAGCGCTCGTTGTTTCCCAAGATAAAAGAAAGCGAGTAATCCAATTGTCAGAAGACAGAACGATTATGATATATCCTTGGAGGGTGTTTCTAAAAGAGCTTTGGGCTGGCAGTCTCTTATGCCTGTGATCCTTTATAACCTGGGTCATTGACAAGGCTGTTTTATTTATCTTATGGTTACAGGCTCGTAGTGACTCTAAAGGGAAGTAGAATGAAGAAGTTAGTTGGTGGTTTATTGTTGGGGTTTGCCGCATTCACGGTTCAAGCAAGTCAAATTGATGAGATGAATGAAAACATGGAGAGTTTACTTTCTTCATTTCAAAACCCAATGACCAAGGTCGTTTTACAGTTTAACCAGTTAAAGCAGTCGGCCAAAAAAGTCGAGAACGTCTCTCTAAATTCTAAGTTTTCAAAAAAGGGTTCTAACAAAAAAGTTGCACTGGTGGTTAACAACTTAGCCTATGATTACTTAAAAGGTGAGAAGCCGACGGTACGCTTTGATCTGGCGCTAAACTTAGATTTTAATTCACTAAAGAACAAAGACCGAAAACAAATCGATGAAATCCTAGATGACATCGATGGCACCATCCGAGAACTTTTCGATGAATACACTGGTGGCAAATATGGGAAGTCGGCAACATTTCAGTCTGAGATCCTGTCCAAACAAAGAGATAATGATGGCCACTACAGTCACATCAATGGCCTTGTCTCACTAAACGTCGATTTAGAAAAACTGCCGAAACAAACCCCAGTAGAAGAAATTGAAACCACCAGCATTGTCTTCTCATTTGCCATCGATGCGAAAGAGGGCTTCTCATTACAAGGTTATGTGCACAGCAATCCCAAGTATTACTACTTCAAAGAAATAGAACAGGACCTTAAAGAGTACCTCAAAAAAATAAGCGACAATAACGCTGGCGTCATGCGAGACCTCTATGACTATGTGCAAATCATAGATGGTCTCCTAAGCGAACTCGTCTAAGAGGTATTTGAACCCCCGTGGTCACACCACGGGGCGCAGGAAGTAGGGGCCAAAAAACCTTCACAGTATTTTTAAGAGAGTCAAGGCATTTTTAGGAAAAAATATTTGAACCCCGCTCTAGGGAGGATTTTGAGTTCCTACTGGATTTTAATTGTAAGGCAAAAGCGCAGCTTACATCAGTAAGTGAGCACTTGGCCGCGCAATTTTAATTCAGTAGGGGCCAAAAGCATTCCGAATTTTAAAGTTGCGCAGCACTTAAATTTTAGTCTTTGGCTCGCGAGACATACTCCCCACTCCGCGTATCAACCTTAATTAACTCATCTTGTTGCACAAACAAAGGCACACGCACCACAGCGCCTGTTTCCAGTGTTGCAGGCTTACCACCACCACTGGAAGTATCGCCTTTAAGGCCTGGATCGGTTTCAACAATTTTTAAGGTGACAAAGTTTTGGGGGGTCACCGTTAAAGGCGTGCCATTCCAAAGAGTAACGGTGCATTTATCTTGCTCTTTTAGCCACTGTTTGGCATCACTGATGGCATTTTCATCGGCTTCAAATTGCTCGAACGATTCTGGATTCATGAAGTGATAGAGTTCGCCATCGGTGTAGAGGTATTCCATTTCTGTCTCAACCACGTCGGCTGCTTCCACGCTTTCCCCTGATTTGTAAGTGCGCTCGACCACTCGTCCTGTTTTTAAGTTTTTAATCTTAATGCGAGTAAAGGCTTGGCCTTTTCCTGGCTTGACGACGTCCATGTCGATGATGTTGCAAGGAGCACTGTCAATTAGAAGCTTTAAGCCATTTTTAAATTCGTTGGTTGAATAAGTCGCCATAATTTGGTTCAAAAATTGAAAAAGGGCATTTTACCCTGAATTTTGATTAATAAAAAGACTGGCCTATTTGCTGGCATAATAAGCAATTTCAGGTAAGCGCAGAGCAACGCGATTGGTGGTGTAGGGGTGAAGGGACTTGCCATTTTGTAGGGCGAGGCGCAAATCCGTGGAGCGAAGTTTGAGCGTTTCTTCGACGGCTAGGATTTCAAACTCTTTTTGCAGCTTTTTGGCATGTTGAAACTTAGGCAAGAGTGCTTGGTTGTCGGGACCGATGATAAAGGTGAGTTGGCAGCGCTCATCATAGAGGGCTGCTTGCACGGTCTCTAAATACTTTAAAACTTGATAGGTTGAAACAGGGGGGGGGGATTGGTCGTCTCTGGGAGCAGGCTCATAGAGCTCTTGTTCACACAGGGTTAATTCAAGTATGTGATGGGCTTCTTTAAAGGGAGACTGCTCACTTAAATCTTCTAAAAACAGCGTTAATAACTCGACTCTATCCTCAAACGGGGCCATTTTTTTGGCAAAGACGTGCGAAATGCTGGGCACTAATAGAATTTTATCAAAGGCATTCATCTTAAGGCATTGTGCGATGACATCGGCATGGCCGAGCGTTGGCGGGTTAAAGGCTGAGCCAAAGACAGCAATTTTTTTCATAGTGCGGCACGACAAGGCGTTGGTAGTAGTTGGTGTTATCTTAGCACAGGTCGCATGTCGTGTTCTCAACCTGTGCTGTTTGAATGTTAACGATGAGAAAGGGTTTGTGCAGCCTCTCTGCCAGTGGCAGCTTGTACTATATAGTTGCCATCGATTTGATAATCGCACACCCAAACGTTTTTAAAGCGAGAATTTCGCTTAGGGCTTGGCGCACCATAGACATCATGTAGCAGTTGGTTTGCTTTGGCTACCGCCAGATCTCGACTCTTTGCTTCAATGCCAGAAATACCAAATAGCCATTGATGTTCCGTGCTGTAATGAGAATTTTCATAGATCAAATACTGCTGCTGGGGCTCAAAATAGAGCGCGGTAGAAAGACCGCGAGCTTTGATTAACTCTAGATCTGGGCAGACGGTTGGTGAGCCCACCGAGGTAGCAGAGACGCTAAGGGTTAGAAGGCTACTAATTAGTAGAGCAAAAAGGTTAGATTTCATCTAAGAGGTTCTCCTATAATGTGGTGAACTAAGCATATACTCAAAATACTTGAAAATGCCCATTTTTATGATATCCATTTTCACCCTGTAAAACGTTTAAAAACGCGCCATAGAATCATCTATGACTTGCTTTTAAACGTTTTACAGAGAGAAAATAGCCAGACCTAAAAAAGGGCATTTTCAAGTATTTTGAGCATAAAGGGGTGACAAACGACCCCAACGGCCGGCAGTATGTCTAAAGAAAACGATAAATCAAGCGAATTTTTAGAGGCGATGAAGGAGGTAGAGCCTTTATCTGACTCGTATAGAAAGCGCATAAATGAGCAAGCAAAGAGAGTGGTTAATTCAGAAAATGCAAACGCCTTAAGACAGGCGGCTGAGAACTTTACCGAGACTCAAAGTAGTTACGCTCTAGAACTTCGCCCCATGTCTGCGGATGAGTTTTTAAGCTTTAAACGCAAGACTTGCTCGCATCGTGCCTATCAAGTGTTAGAGCAAGGGCGGCAGGTTATTCAGGCAAGGCTTGATTTGCACGAGCTAAGAGTGCACCAGGCCGATGTCGCTTTAACGCGATTTTTAGATGAGTGTGCCAACAAGCGCTTTAAATATCTTTTGGTTATTCATGGTAAGGGCACAGGCCGACTCAAGGCCCTGACTCAAAAACGCTTAATTGATACACCCTGCGTGCAGGCCTTTTGCAGTGCCATAAAGGCTGATGGCGGTCAGGGTGCGACTTATGTTTTATTGAGCTTTTGAGTCGTTTCAGAGTTATCGGGGGCCTCTTTTAATTGTTTATCTAAAGAGTCAGTCAAGTTGACAGGATCTGGAGAGAGCGTCTCTTTAGTCCCTCTCTCTGAAAAGAAACGAGTTGTATCAGTCTTTGTGCCTCGAGGTGTATCAGTCTTTGGGTCTCGAGGTGAGGTCGATTGCTGTACTAATTTATCAAGGGCATCGACCTTGTCATCGGTTGGTTTGGCAAGGTTTAGGCCTCCTATAGTGTCGTAGCGCGGAGTGCCCTGGGGCCCATGCTCCATGACGTCAAACTCCTTCTCATCAAAGGATGGCACATAGGTAACATTCGTTTTGTAGGACACTTCATTGTCTTTCGGCAGATTAAGGGCCTTATCGAGTGAATCAGGTTGCTCTATCTTGGCAGCTTGTCTAAGTTTTTCATCTCTTCTTGCTCGCCACTTAGTCAGGGCTTTAGCGGCCATACTAACGGCATCGTCTGTTTTTTGTGCTCTGCTGTCATCGACTTGCAATAGTTTTTCTCGAATTGCCTCAGGCGTGTCTTCATTGGCAAGCCAGTTTTTTACGTCGGTCAGAGACTCTTTTGTTGCGGTAAAAAAACCCATGGCGACAACTTCCGGGAGGTGTGCAATTTCTTTTATTAGAGAGGTGGCCGTTTCACCTCCTTCCAGCCCTAAGTTTGGGTCGCAAATAACCACTATGGGGTGAGTGGTGCTGGTGGTGCCAGCAGGTATGCCTTCCATGTGAACGGGTTGTGTGCCAGCTAGTTTCAGAAGATAATCGATGATGCTCTCATCTCGACGAGGGTGTTTGGCCACCCTCGGCCAAGCGAGAGCCTCGTATCGGCAGTTTTTAAAGGTTTCATGTTGTTTGACCTGGCGTTGTAGAAGCCGTACTCTCACATCCGCATGGTGAGAAATTCCAAAGACAATAATTTTTGAGGGGGTTTGTGTTGACATACAGCAAAGTGAAAATAATAATAATCCTCATTATAGCACAGATTGATCAATAAAAACACTCTGCCGCGTCATTTTAATTCAATAGACGGCAAAAGGATCCCGATCCTAATACTGCTATTTACCCAACATAGTTGAGCAATGTACTCATAACAAGAACCACGCTCAAGGGAGGATTTTGAGCGGATATTGGATTTAAATTGCAAGACAAACGCGCAGCGTACTGCTGTACGTGAGCACTTTGTCGCGCTATTTTAATTTAATAGGCGGCAAAAGCATCCCGATCCCAATACTGCTATTTACCCAACATAGTTGCTAGTAGGTAGGCACAATAGAGCATCGTCAGCCCGCTAAAGAGTGATAGAAGTCGCCAAGCAATTGGTTTTTGAAACCAGCCGCTGCCAAGACGAGCGGTAAAAGACAGGCTAAAAAACCAGATAAAGCTTGCCAGTAGGCAACCAAGCGCAAAGAGTTCTGTATCAAATAAGCTTTTAAAGTGAGAGGCGCGACCGCCTAGGATAATAAAGGTGTCGATGTAGGCCTGAGGGTTTAGAAAGCTAAAGGCGATGGCAACGAGTAGAATTTTCTTGCGAGATGCTTGTTTTTTCTCACTCGGGTTTTGCCCATTGAGCTCACCCATAGGTCGCAAACTTTTATAAATAGCGGCGCCACCATAGGCCAATAAAAAGAGCAAACCGGCATAAATCATCAATGGTTCGAGGGCTTTGACATAATGGGTGGCAAGGCCAATGGCGAAAATTCCCATGCTTATCATGACGATGTCACACAAAAAGCAAGAGAAGGCGCTGAAAAAGGGACGCTGATTACTTAAGCCTTGTTTGATTACAAACAGATTCTGCAAACCTATGGCGGCAATTAAGCTAATCGTCAGGGCAAAGCCAACAATGAGTGCGTGCAAATGAGTCTCCCTTTTTAATAAATGCGCAATATTTTACCAGTTGGGTCATCTCTCGTCAATCCAGTTTAATTTGCACTCGACTGGTTAAAATGTTAATGTTTCAAACCAAAACATCTTGATCTATAAGAGAACCATATGCCCTACCTTAATCACATAAAAAAACAAGAAGCTGATACACAATATGACACGGCAAAAGATCACGAAATTAAAGCCGGAATACTAAAAGAACAGATGAATGAACTTGCCAAGAATGCTAAAACTATTACGGCCGCAAAGAAAGCCCAAGCCGACGCAAAATCCCAGGAGGCAATGAATTCAGCAAACGCACATAAAAGCAAAGCACTTACAGAAATTGATGAAGCCATTGCTCGTTATGAGCAAGCCTATCAACAAGAAAGTAAAAAACGAGGTGGGATTAAAGAGATAGAGACCGAACTTCATCACTGTGATTTAAGTGCTTGTTACTTAACAAAAGTTAATTTAGCCATAGAGTTTCCTGTGGCAAATGGTCAAACTATTTATCAACAAACAAGCGCCCTTTTTAACCGCATCGATGACTATAACCGACAAACTCTCGCGTATCTTGAGCGCATGAAAGATCAACCCGTTGCGCTTCCACAAGAAGTGTTTTTTGCAGAGACAAACGCAAAGACCGCTCTTTATTGTCGTGGCAACTTAAACAATGAGTTTCTGACTCATTCAGCTGCGACGATTGCTACTCTGGTGACCATCCGTGCTTTGATTGATGAAATGAAGGCACTGCCAGCACGGCAAGACTCTGCACAGGAAGGCTTTTTTCTAGCGAGTCTTGCAGCCTTGCAAGTAAGACAAGCTGAGATTGCTTTTCATTTATCCTCTCAAGATGAAGAGTTAGCCGAGTCTTACTTAATTGAGGCTAAATCATCGTATGAGCAGGCGATAGAGACGTATGGTCCCCTCAGCCAAGAGGTTGCACTTCGGCCGATTTTTAGCGCGCTTGCTAAAGTTGAGACGCAGTTAGCGCTTTATCAGTTAAGTAGCGCTGAGAGCGAAGAAGAGGAACGTGCCCCTGAAGACTTTAAGCCTCAACATGAAAATGAGGATGAAGTTGGTGAGGAATGTACGGTCACAGACTCTGGGGTCGAGACCTTGGAAGAGTCGGGTGACGAGGAGCCGGTTCCGACTCATCCTGCCCTGCGTGAAAAGAGAAAGCGTCAGGCCTTGAGAGTGAAGACTGCCTTTGATGAGAGCAGCCAGTTAGGGCCCAGTTCTTCGAGTTCTTTGTCGGCCTTATGTAATGCTGCGATGTTGCTAGAAGGAAACACTAGCACGAGTAGCTCTAACATTTCTTCCTTAGGCGATCTAAGTTATTTGAGTGGAGGGGGCTTCTTTTCGAGCGGTTCTTGGAGCAGTGCAGGCTTTACCCCTGAAAACCAAGAAAAACAAGAAGAACGAGGGCCTTTAAAAAAACGAAGGTACTATAGGCAAGACTTTGCTAGACAAGAACAGCAAGCGCACAAAAAGCATAACGGGGATGATAGCGAGAACACTCGAGGGTCGTCTATAAACAGGCCTTTTTAGTGATAGGGTTAACGGTTATTGATTGAGGTGATGTTTAAAAGCATGAGTAGACGACGATTTTTAGTGTTAGGCTTAGCCCTGATAGGCGCAATTCTTATTTGTTTTTTTCCAAGACTAGAAACACCGCAGAAGTTTATGCCAATTTCTTTTAGCGCGCTTAAAAATTGGCAAACAGCCAATCTAGCATCTTCCATGCGAGCATTTCAAAGCTCTTGCCAGGTCTTCTTAAAGAAGCCCAGAGGGCAATCGGTTGGCAGCCCTGTTTTGCCTTTGAAAGCTGGCGATTGGCAAGAAGTTTGCCAAAAAGCGCAGACTTTGCAAAAGGCAAGTGCCGAGCGTTTGCATCAGTTTTTTGAAGAAAACTTTAAGTTGTATCAAGTGGTCGATGACAAGAAGAAAGACGGTCTGTTTACTGGCTACTATTCTCCGCTGATAAAGGGAAGTCTTGAGAAGAATGACAACTTTCAGGTGCCCATTTATGCTCGGCCTAACAATTTAATTAAGGCAAACTTACAAGAGTTCTCTGAGTCATTGCCTAACCAAAGTATTGTGGGGCGAGTGGACCATAAAAAGCGTTTTCGGCCCTATTATAACCGAGCTGCGATTAATCAAGGTGCGCTGAAAGAGCAGGCGAAAGTCTTGGTCTGGGTGAGTGACTTGGTCGATCGAACCTTTTTAGAAATTCAAGGCTCTGGCATGATTGAATTAGCCGATGGTAAGATTTTGCATTTAGGGTACTCGGTGCAGAACGGCCGTAAATATCGGTCAATTGCCAAAGTATTAATCGATAAGGGTGTCATGAGTTATGAAAATGCCTCCATGCAAGGCATTCGAGCCTACCTAAACACGCACCCTGATCAAAAAGAAGCCGTGTTGAATCACAATGAATCTTTTGTCTTTTTTAAGAAACAGGAAAAGCCAGGGGCCATCGGTTCACAAGGCATTGCCTTGACCGATGAAGTGTCTTTGGCGGTAGACCGAAAGTATTTGCCAATGGGTGCCCCCATTTGGTTAGAAACCAGTAAACCTGTGGATGAAAACGCTTTAAAAAGCGAGCCTTTTGAGCGCTTGATGGTGGCACAAGACACTGGTGGCGCCATTCAAGGCTTAATTCGTGGCGATGTTTACTGGGGCGCAAGCAAACGCGCTGAAAGCATTGCTGGTCGCATGAAAAATAGAGGGCGATATTTTGTATTGTTGCCTAACACAGTAAAATTGTCGTAGAGCAGGGATAGAAGTATTGAATAATCGACTCATAATATGAACCCCGCTCAAGGGAGGATTTTGCGTGCTTATTGGATTTAAATTGTAAGGGAAAAGCGCAGCATACTGCCGTATGTGAGCACTTTCCCAAGCAATTTTAATTCAATAGGTGCCAAAAGCATTCCGTGCTAAAGATGAGTCGATTACTCAAACCATCAGGTTTCGGGGAGGGTTACGCCTACTTGCCCCTGATACTTCCCTCCTCGATCCGCATAGGAAACCTTACAAGGCTCCTCCGCACCAAGGAAAATCATTTGGGCCACCCCTTCGTTGGCATAAATTTTAGCTGGTAGTGGCGTCGTATTTGAAAACTCTAGGGTGACATGCCCTTCCCATTCTGGCTCTAGTGGGGTGACATTGACAATGATGCCACAACGGGCATAGGTTGATTTGCCGAGACAAATGGTTAACACGTCTCTTGGGATCCGGAAATACTCGACAGTTCTTGCCAGAGCAAACGAGTTAGGTGGAATGATGCAAACATCGTCTTCGATGTCGACAAAGCTGTTCTCATCGAAATTTTTAGGATCAACAATGGCGGAGTTTATGTTGGTAAACACCTTAAATTCACGCGAACAACGAACGTCGTAGCCATAGCTTGAGGTCCCGTAAGAGACGATTTTCTCCTCATTGACGTAACGAACTTGCGATTTGGCAAAGGGCTCAATCATCTTACCCTCTTCTGCCATCATTTCTATCCAACTATCTGACTTAACCGACATACACACCCTTCAATGTTCATAAGGCGAGCCTTTGTTCCCTGTAGAACCCAAGACACCGCTATTTTCTCAATTGTCGTAGTATAAACGATTCCTCAACCAAGAAAAGCAAACTTTATTTGTTAAGCAGGGTAAACGCATTGTTATTACAAAGGTAAGTTTGACGGCCTTATAATGCGTTTATTAGCCTTGCATTAAATGCTTGTCTTATTCAGATCCTTCGCTACGCCCAAAGTAGCCTGTCAAAGTGATCCTCTTGCTTTTATTCAACTTTTATTTTGCCAAACTTTGAAGACAGATCTTTGGGAAGCCTGCCGAGCTTTGCTGAAAGTTTAAGCGCTGTTTTTAGATAAAGCTCAGAGTGCTTGTCTTCTCTGTCAGACACACTAACAGGAACGCCAATATCGCCTGCTTGTCGAATGCTCTTAGTCAGAGGCAAAGAACCTAGGATTTCGGTCTCGCTGGCTTCAGAAAAGGCTTTAATGGCTTCCTCACCAAAAAGGTGTTCAGTTTCGCCACAATTAGCGCATTGATGCATGGCCATGTTTTCCACCACACCTAGAACTGGCACTTTAACTTTTTTAAACATGGTCAAGGCCTTTTTAACATCGAGTAGGGCAAGCTCTTGCGGCGTACTAACGAGCAATGCAGCGGTGACTGGTATTTTCTGGCATAAAGTGAGCGCAATGTCGCCCGTGCCAGGTGGCAGGTCGATGATTAGGTAATCAAGTTTTTGCCAAAAGGTATTGTTATAGAGTTGCTCCAGCGCTTTAGCCGCCATGGGACCACGCCAAACCAGAGCGCTCTCTTGGCTTTTGAGCATGTTTGAAATCGACATCATCTGCAAGCCATGCGCTGTAAGCGGCATAATGGCACCTTCTGGTAAGTCCTCTGGCGGATTCTCTGGCACAACACCCTCTAAGCCTAGCATGAGTGCCAATGAGGGTCCGTAAATGTCTGCATCTAAAAGCCCCACGCGTGCGCCAAGCTTGTGGAGAGAGGCGGCTAAATTAACCGCCGTCGTGGATTTTCCCACCCCACCCTTGCCAGAGCCAACGGCAATAATGTTCTTAATATTCGGAGAGGCAACTAAGCCTTCTCGCACTTTATGCGTTTTAATGGCAACCTCTAGACGAAAGCCCTGCTCTGCTAGCTTTTCTTTGAGGGTTTCTGCATAGACGCCAGGGTAGAAAGAAAGCACCACGTGTTTTTCTTTATGTTTAATCACATAAGGCAAATCGATTGCAAGCCCCAACTCTTGTCCCCAGGTAGCGATTAGCCCCTCAATTACTTTCGTCTCTCTCATCTTCTTTAGCATGATCGCCCCAAAAGGCGCTAATATACCCAAACTAGCTCATTATGCGAAGTCTGAACGTCGATAAAACTGCCAAATTTGAACTTTGCTCCTTGACAGGTAATAAACATGGCTGCAATCCAAAGCACAAATTAGACAGTTTTATCGACGTTCAAAAGCGCGTATTACCATATACTCTGGGTGTTCACAACAATTTCTACCTGGACCTTAAGCGGTGAACACCCTCGACTTTTCTGCAAAATTTCAGTAAGGTCATAAAAGCTTTAGGGTCATATTTTAAATGAAACGTGAGTAGAGATGGTCTCTAAGGAAAAATGGCAGCGTCTACAAGCTTGGATGGCCTCACTAGCGATTTGTGAGGAGGACTTAAGCGAGCAATTTATTATTGGCTCTGGACGGGGCGGTCAAAATCTACACAAAACAGCTAGCACTGTCTTACTAAATCACCAAAAATCAAACTCTCAAATTAAATGCCAACACTCACGATCACAAGAGACTAATCGATACTACGCTAGACTTCGCTTATGTGAAAAAATAGACTCTCAACTAAACCAAGAAAAAAGCAAGCGGCAAAGAGAAATAGATAAAATTAGAAAGCAAAAGAAGCGCCGTTGCAAACGTCATAAAGACATTCAAGATAAAAAACATCAAGCAACCGTTAAGAAATTGCGAAAAAAGCCGAGCTCTTAGCTCGGCTCAAGCAGAACAGACCCCGTATTAATGTAGGATCTGCTTTGCATTGGTATAAAGCGCACAATGTAGAGATTAATCAATGGCACCGCCTTGTAGGACATTTTCTATAATGAGTGGCACATCGGGCTCAGAGGTCACTTTAACTTGATTAGAGTTATCTATTTCGAAGGTAATGATGTGAAACCCTTGGTTGAAGGTTATTGGTTTATAGGCTTTTGTTGGCGCTAAACTATAGACATAATTTTTATTACTGTTTAAATCCGTATAAACCAGCTCAATGTTATAGAAGTTATCAAAATTATTTAAGACAAAGGGTTGGCTAATTTCATAACTGCTATTTGTTTCAATAACCGGAGAGGATTCTGCAAGGTTTAATAAAACGGGCGGCCGTTTATCCGCACAGATGGAAAATAAATTTTTTATTTTATCTTTTGTAATTTTATCAACTGTCTTTTTATTAACATAATCACTGATTTTATAGATGGTATATTCGGAATCTTCCTCGGCAGAACCTAGGGCTGCAGACACCCAATCAGCGGCTTCACTAAAAACATAATCTTCTGTTTCCCAAGCTTTAGGGTTTTGGCAATATAATACGCTTGTTTGTGTTTTATTAATCGATGTTAGCTGAATAGGGTTACCGGTTTTATTAATAACTTTGAATTGATACGATGGGTAGTCTTTAGAGCCAGGATCAATAAGATTTACGCCAATAATATTTTCACCAAAATTACTCTTATGCTTGTACATGTTGGAGTACATGGCTAAATTATTTAAAGTCACGGTATCATTCATCTCTGATAGATTACCGACATACTTATCTTTATAGGTTATATCAACTTTGGTAAATGGTTTGCCAACAACCCTAGGATCGCACGCATAGGTATTATTATCCGCAGCAGGTATACCTAATCCCTCAGATGAGTTATCTACTGGCCCGGCAGCAAGAAACTGCTCATTATGTGTTTGTAGGGGTTCGGAAGATTGATGGGCATATATAGCGGTTAAAGGAATGCCTTTTTTTCCATGTTTAGGGTTTTTGGCATCGAGTAAATCATATTTTACAAATGGCGTATTTGCCCCATTCGACATATTAGATAAAGAGATATTTTTTAAATAACATCTTCTTAAAGAGTTGTGCTCGTCGTAGTAAAAAATATTACCAAAATCAACAACCCAATAAACATCCGTAATTTGAGAGGATATATTATTACAACTCTTTCGTGGATCGCCTTTGTAATTATTTGATATTTCTATTTTTCCACTCGTATTGTTATCGGTATGTGAATGAAAGCTGTATCTTGGGTTGCCATCGTCATCATTTGCACCAGGGCACAGTACCGTCATGCCGCCATTGGGATCGTGCACTGTGAAGTCTGTTGCATTTTTTTGTTTGTCGGCAGTTAAAGACATAAATTTCGAGCTGGGATCATTCAAAATAACGTTTATTTGATATTCTTTGGCATAATTGGCAAGCGCGAAAGAGGGTATTAGAGCAGTAAGTATTGCTAAATATCGAAAGTTCATTGATTGTCCTTTAAAAGCTATCATTCTGTCTAAGTGTAGCATCAATTAGACTATGTGGTTAATTTTGGGTCATTTTGAATTGCATTGCATTAAATGCCACCGAAATGAGTTTTTGGAATAAACGTTGCATCATAACAATCGGACGTAATAACTTGCTAACCGGTAGAACGAGTCTGTGGACAACTCACCGCCACAAGCAAAGTCCCCATGACCGCTGACTTATTTAAATACAAATTTAAATACAAACAGGTTCTTAACAGCAAAGACTCCTTCCGAACAGTAGAAAAAAACAGAGCTTTCTACAAACCTGCAGAAAGCTCATGATTAAGATATACTCAAAATACTTGAAAATGCCCATTTTTATGATACCCATTTTCACCCTGTAAAACGTTTAAAAACGCGCCATAGAGTCATCTATGACTTGCTTTTAAACGTTTTACAGGGAGCAAATAGCCAGACCTAAAAAAGGGCATTATCAAGTATTTTGAGTATAAAAAAGACGCACAGAAACCAGTTCTCGCTCTAGAGAGTTCGTTGATGTGACAACATTCAAGAATAAGTTTCTGAACATAAGAAAGAGTAGTCGTTTACTCTTGGCTTTTCCTGCCAAGAGTTAAACCACCATGTTCATTTCCTGTTTTAGTGTCGACTTGATCCGATGGGCTATTTGGTACTTCACCTTTTTTAAAAAAAGTAGATGTTTGCGGCTTACTTGTTGGTTCAGGAGCCCTTGATGTATTTTCTGAGCGACTTGCTTGGGACTCATCTATCGAATTCATTACTTCTCTACGAATATACGAGCCTGTCTTTGTAAAAAAGCTATCTAATTTCGCGAGAACATCCTCCTCTTCAGAAGAAGTGTCACATTTTGGTAAATGAAGAATACTAAAGGGAAGCATGCTTGAAGGCTCAATTTCAAAGTCATTTCCTGCAAACTCTTGCAGTTTCGATCTCATCTCCTCACTATGTTCCATCAAAATGATTTGCTCTACTTGTCCTGAACGTTTATCAATCCCACAAAAGGCGCTATCCAGGGACTTTTGTGAGGAATGATTGAGCTCATTCTCATCACCAGTTTGTAAGTTAAACTCCCCACCCATCGCCTCCATTGCCTCATAAGGGATAAGGGCTTCATATTTAAGAAGCTTATCAAGACATTTTAAACCAAACTCATTTCCTTGAAGTTGTTCTTTAGTTTCATTATAAATTCTTACTCCATCTGTATATGCCATACCAAAATCCTTGCTCAAATTAGTAACAAATTAAGTATAGACCATAAAACAGTCTTCTTGCCTCTTTCGTATTCAGTCTGCAAATGTAAGGAAATGTCACATTGCAGGTTAAAGTGCGCTGTTTAGAATGAGGCATAAAGCTTATCAGGGGGAGAAACTAGAACAACGCACAGTTACTAAACCTCAGGAACAACTGTGCTTTGTGCCAACCAATGGGGTATTTTTGTCCCTAAATCAGCAGAGAACCTTACTTTATGAAACTTAAAGAATCAATAAACTGGCAACTACCACAACCAGCAGATATGTTTTTCTATGTAAGAATCATATGGTTATGCCTGCAACAACCCCGTTTAGTTTAAATTTATCAAATGGGCCTGCTTTATTCCAACTAAGATAGCGATAAGAAAAAAAGATGCGTCCCCATGATTTTTTAATGGCAAGCCCCCCTTCTAGATGCTTGGTAAGCTTACTTTCCCCCCTGCCTACATCAGCTAAGTACAGAGCTTCCCAATCTTTATTAATTGAGTAAGTGCCATTAAAGCCCCAAAACGCATTTGAATTATAAAACCCTATTGGAATCTCCGTAGTTATCACTTTGTTTGGGGTACTGATAACTAGATTGGAGGAAGGAATCAAGTTCAGAAGCCTATAGCCAGAGTGAAGAAATAGGTTGTTGTGACTACTCTCATAGAGAGAATGGGCTAAGGCTAAATCGATGAACACTATTTTTGCTGTTAAGTCTACAGACGAGCCAATGGTAAAATTTCGTCCGTTTATTGGGCTGCTTACCTTTAGGACCCCAGACTCTGCAGCAGAAATATCAAAATAATTAAAATCAAAATTTGCAGCCCATGGCCCTTTATAGAGACTTCCTTTTAAGAGAAATATGCCATCCAGAGCATCTATTAAGTTACGCGAGCTACGCTCTATGTTAATAGGTCCTAAATCAAAATAAAGCTCAGGAGTCCAAAGATAAGGACTGATAGAATAACTGTCAAAAGGCTGCGCTATACTCCCCCGTGACAACAAAAGAAACAAAGACAATAGCCCTAATGGTTTAAAAAAATCTTTGTAACGCCTGGTTCTTTGATACCTAAGGCTCTGTTGCTTTTTGAAGGGCGTTAATAAGTGGTTCATCGATCGCGGCTAAAAAAGTGATTTCACTGTCTTTATCGTATGTTTTAAACCATAAGTCAAAAATAGGCATAAATAAAGAAAAGTTAGTATGGAAATGCTTATGATGGAGAGCATGAAAGCTTGCGCTATAAATAAAAAATCGTAATTTTGATTTAATATACCACTGAGGAAAATACTCATAATTAAAATGACCAATTGCATTAACCAGGTCAAAGACTAACAGATATAAAAACAGCGATGGAATGCAAAGGACATTAAATATACTCGCTGCCAAAATGGGGATAACAAACAGCAATGAGTAACTAAACCGTTCTGCTAAGGTAAAAGAAAAACCAGTATTGGGGTTAGTAGTCACAGAGCGATGATGAAGAAGATGGTGATCTTTATAAAATGGTTTTTTATGAAGCAGCCTGTGATACCAATAATAGAGAGGTTCAACAATTATCACATGCACAATAACAAAAATAACTAGCGATAACATAAAACCATGCCAACTAAAGGCAACTAACACTAGTCCTTTGAATACAATAAGAAGCAAAAGTAATATGGTATCAACAATTGTTCCAATCAATGGTTTATAAGCTTCACGTATTAATTGACCTTCCTTAAAGGGGGAGGCAAAAATTATTCTTTTTTTCCCTTCTTTCTTAAGAAAAAAGTAGGTTAGGCCATAAACCAAACAATTTCTCAAAATGAGGATAGATAATAAAAACAGGGTTATCTCAATCATTGGCAACTACCTTTGTTAGCACGTTATTTTTCTTTTTGAAATGCCTAAAATAGACAAAAAGAAGCGTTAGTTTAGTTATAAGTGAAAATTTATTTATTTTTAATCCTTTCATTGAGCTCACATAGTTATCTTTGGGCACTCTAAGCTCAATTATCTTCACTAGTAATTCATTAGCTTCTACCCTGGTTAAGAAAGCCATAACGTCTTTCTCGGACTCTTTCATTACTACTGATATCTTTTCTAACCAAACCTTCGCAGAGCTAATCTGAATTTTTTGTCCAGTTAAACCTCTAAGTAAAGCTAGTGTGCTGACTTTAAAACCACTCGTTTGGTAAAGGTTGATGGAAAAAGGGAGATCATCTTGAAGGCTTAGACAAACCAAATCCTGCGCGATTACGTCTACTGGTTGAAAGCTGATTTTATTTTTTGACTTAACAAAAAAACCCGTTGCAAAACTGGTTGCCAAAAGGTTGCTCATTAAATCAGAGGTATTAACAACTCCTGTTTTCGAGTG
>JASBUC010000020.1 GCA_030148065.1 Legionellaceae bacterium
TTATCTTCCTCCCAAAATCAACAGCTTGTTGATCCATAGCAACAATGAATATTTCTTTAGCCCTCGAAACAGCTACATTGATTAAACTTGAATTAGTGTCATAAAAGTGATCTGACTTAGGATCGAAGGTATCAACCATAGAAAATAGTACTATTGGTCTCTCTGAACCTTGCAATGAGTGTACTGTGCCTATAACCATATCATCTGCAATACTGCATCGCTCGGTAGTATCTTGATTAAATGCTTTATCAATTTCACTTTTTAAGACTCTTACTTGACCTTTAAAAGGTGTTAATACCGCAACGCATTCAGATAATTTTTTCCGGATTCCATTCGAACTATAATGCTCGATAATAGAGGCGTACTTCTCCTTAATCCATCTAGCTATCCACTTAGCTTCCTCATAATTGCAGCGTGATCCCCCAGATATTTTAGTTGACTGCCCTGGGACAACTAAGTAACCCAACGGTAAGTCCCATACCGATTTAGGTTCAGTCGCAGCCTGTACTACTTTTAGAGCACCGCCATATACCATTTCATTACATATGTTTATAATAGGCTCTCTACACCTATAATGCCTAGTTAACATGACACCTTTGACTTCTTTATCTATGTCATAATATGAACTCGAATACTGTGCCATCTTCATAATACTGCCTGAAGACATTAAAGCACCCTGATCCTCATGCTCCTGATGGCTATCTAATGAAAAAAACTTTTTATAAATGATTTTATCTATCGGTAGACTAAAGCTCCATACAGGACTTAACTGTTTTACATCTCCAACAACTAAAGCCTTTTTGGCGAATAAAAAACTGCAACTCCCAACTTCAGCCGTACATTGTCCTGCCTCATCGACAATCAGCAGATCTGCTGCACCATACATATAGTCCGAATGATTACTTCTATCTGTGTTACGCATTAATTTAGGGGCAGAATATGACGTTGTTACAAAAACTGGAGCAAGCATCGCAAGCTCTCTTAGTTTTTCTATAGAGCTTGTTGACACATCCACCGATTTCCTCTTCGTTATAATATACTGTGCCTCCCAAAATCTAGCGCATATATGAAAAAGCTGAGGCCTTAATGTTTTATCGAGATTATCTTGTATAACTGAGTATAAGTTTCTAAATTGTTCTTCTCTTTCTGGCTCTTTAAGAACTCCAATTCTTGTAGAAATGCTACTTATATATTGTTCTATTTGATGATTTCTATTTAAAGAAAGAGAGTTAAGTTTTTCTATTAGCTTATCCCTTAACTTAGCTTCGTCTTTACGAGCAATACCATGATTTTTTTTTGCAATTCCCAAGGCTTTACATTGCTTCTCAGCTTCATGAATATTCGTTTCTATACGCTTCTTATCAGAAAGCAATATGTTTTTATTTTCTCTGAACTTCTCTATATGTAATTTTATTTTATCCAAAACAGATGAGATATCAGGCTTGTTTAACTCTTGATTAACTCCACACTGGTTTAGTCTTACAACAACATCCTCCCAATCGGGTTGGCTATCCACCCAAAACTTGGCGCGTTTAAAGGCTCTTGAAATACGATAACGAATTGACTTGCTTAACAGCTCATTAGTTTCCTTGTAACATTTTTTTAGAATCTTAGTTTTTGCATTAAGCGCCTCTATTTTCTCAACTATATTCTCAAGCTCACCATTGGGGCTTTTCCAGTTTAGAATCTGTGTTAAGAGTTGATAATACCTTTCTTCAAATTCATTCTCCCATTCACTTTCAATTACTTTTTTTAGTGAAGCTCGCCAACTCAACATTCGCTCATCTAGGTTTTTTAACTTTTCACTAGTATCAATGACTTTACCTTTCAGCCTTGACGAATACCCTTCCAACGTATCTTTATCATTGAAATATCCATTGGCCGAAGCTAGATATGCACTTTCTAAAAAATCAAAATCATCCTTAACTAATTGAAAGCTAGAAGATGCACAATAGAATTTCCATGACTTGCTTTTATAATCCCATGAAATCAACTGATAATCTTTATATTCATCAGCTTTATTCCCTATAGATGCTGGTTGATACCAACCATAAGAACACAAAAAGGGGAGCCATCTACTTTCAACACATACGCTTACATTATTTCTTTCTCCTTCATCATCATAAAGTGAAGGCCCAGGAACTTCATTAAAACTAGATATAATATTGGTAACAGCTTGATTAGTGGCTGCGCATGCAAGTATAACTGGACAAAGTGGAGACTGCTCTTTTGTCAGTAAGGGCTGAACCCATTGATCTGCTATTACTGCTCGCAAAAAGCTTGTTTTACCAGTTCCTGGTGGTCCGTTGACAGCCAATATCCCACCTTCATCTAATTTTTTAAATATTGTTAGGGCTACACGCTGAGAAGGATCTAATGCATAACATACTCTTTCATTTTTTTTAGTAGCACTATCCATATGGCCAAGGTATATACCAGGTGATGACCAGCTATTTTTTTCTTTGCTTTCTTCAAATGATGAACGAACATGTGAACCACTTACCCCTGTAAAATTATGGAATAGCTTATGATCTTTATATTCACAGTCATTAATTCGAGCAATCTCCCGATAACAATTCCTAATATTCTTAGTTGCTCCGGAGACAGCATTACCATTTACCAGCCTTAATAAAACCTTTTTATTCCTAAGAACGGGGTAATTTTGCTTATTTTTTTCAAAGTAATCTATCCATTCTTGAAATTTGAGATTCTCAACGGTAAGACACGAGAAACATCTATCAATGAACTCTAGACATGAATCTAAAGATGATTGTTCAGCTTGAGCATTGAACGAAAATTGACTGAGCATCGTATCTAAATCATTAGAATTTGCTAAGCCAAGTCCTTCAACTTCAGATTCTTCCCCAATAAGGCGATGATTAAAAATTGGCACCTCATTTTCAGGCCTTATCCACTCATAGTGCAGGCCGTGATTATCAACTTCACTTTTTTCTTTTAAACTGGCTTCCAGTGGAATAATACACAGTACGATATTTGATTTAGAATAACCTTTAACAGAATCCAAAAATATAATTAAATGCCTGACCACAGGATCACCAGAAGCAATATCATCCAATTTCTTGCAGTTAATAGTATTTAAAATATTCTTTGTCGTTTCCCAGGAAAATGCATCAATATTCTCTAATTCACTTTTAAGCTTCCCAAATCCTTCAAAAGAAGCTCTAACAAGACCTTCATGCCAATACTGAACAAGATTTAACTTTTCATTTAACCTAACACTGACACTTACGTTAATATCTTTTTTTTGTTGTCCAGATAGCTTTTCGTTTTTTTCAATTTCTGGTTTTTCCCTCTTTTCCTGCCCGCTGATATTTTCCTCAGCAGCCAATAAAACTCCCTCATCCACTAACCAATGCTCATATTTCTCATATTCTGCCTCAATAGAAAAAGCACCTTCTACAGTTAGTTTTCTACTGCTTATATTTTCAGTATCGTAGAAAGTGCCGTGTTCGTTATGCAAATAATAGTCACCTTGAGCAGCATTACAAAAAGCGCAATGATTCATTAAATACCAAGATTTAGTAGTCTTTGATATGTCAAAATACAAGTTACTATAGGATGCTTCTAATATACCTTTAAGCTGGGTATCTAAATGCGAAATGTAATTTAGTATAAAGAGCCTATCTTTAAATTTTTGGCTACTAACAAACTGTAGTTTTTCGCACACAAGTGCGTAAACCTCTGTTACCTTATTGCAATTCCAACATTTCTTTTTCCCAATTAATACATGTATTGGGGAATCTACTCTCTTTGTGGGGGTGACTGAAAAATCTGGCATCCATTGTTTAAATTTATTGGCATTTAGATCACCATCAATATACCAGCGCTTTACATTATGGTCCCACTTTGCCCCAAGACCTTTAGCCTCATCTTTTTCATCATACGGGACGTTTAAAATAGTCCTATTATTTACAGCCATGTACCTATCTCGCCCTATAACTCTCTCCTCCTAACAAGAATCAATGACAACGTTAAGAGAAGGATATCCTAAATGCATTTCTGCTTGTTTATTTGTATATATAAATGACAACTTAGAGAGTAAATTAAACTTCTACCTTATGTAAATTCAGGCTGGCATTATCTGAAAATATTCTTATTGTTGCCAATGGAGTCAATATAAGCGCACCACTAACAATATACAATCACTATTTTATGCTTATTGGTTTGTTTTTTACTTATCTAATCATTCTTGATTAATTAATATTTATTCAAAAACTCATTCGTGATCACCTGTTCCTTATTTATTTTGACTAAAAAAAAAACGTTCATGAGAAATTAGAAATAGGAGAAATATATAGGAAGGATTGAGTATTAATTTTTTTTTGATTTAGGCCAGCTAAGTCGCACCACTCTATTTTAGGTGTCAATCCAGGTAAAGTAGGCGCTTCGTACATATAAACCTCCACCATCAAAATCCTGCAAAGAGATTTTTCGTATACGCAACGATTTAATTTCAGAAAAGTTGGGAGTGTAC
This sequence comes from Legionellaceae bacterium, assembly GCA_030148065.1. Classification (GTDB taxonomy): domain Bacteria; phylum Pseudomonadota; class Gammaproteobacteria; order Legionellales; family Legionellaceae; genus JASBUC01. Next base: position 4,496 of record JASBUC010000020.1, read on the forward strand.
ACCAGTACATGACCAACTTTTCCGAAATTAAATCATTGTGTAGGCGGAAAATATCGCAGCAGGATGGTGGAGGCGGCGGGAATTGAACCCGCGTCCGCTAATCCTAGGCCCTTGGTTCTACATGCTTAGTCTTGTCTTTTGATTTAGCCTTTTTGAGCTCCGACAGACAGGATCTCAGAAAAGCGGGCTCTATTTATTTAGCGCTTTAACCTAGAGCACATAAAACGCGAGCTTATGTAAGATGTCCATCGCTTCGGCCCCACAAGCAAAGCTTGGCAATGGTGCGCGGGTTATAAGCCACGCAAAGTGAAAAAGGCAGGCTTATGCTGCGATAGCACCGCCTTCTTCAGCAAAGTTTTCATCGTTTGCATTTATATATAATTGCGGTTTATTTACGAGTGGCCAACACACTCGACATGCCCCTCAGGATTCGTAACCAACGTCGAAGCCAAGTCGCCCCCAAACTGGTGATGAATACTACAGAGATATTTTAATTATAACACAAGCGCATCCCTGACTGCAAAAAGCTGTGAGCCAAAACATGATCTTGCTTGTCTTTATGAAAGACATTCCCTAGTACCTTCTGCGATTTTTTTAAGAGCTGTTATCTCTTCAAGTACCTGGGATTTTGCCCAAGATTAGAATAGCTTTGAGTCGAAAAATTTCTTACCGGGTCTCATTCTTTTTTACGTTTATTCAATGCGTTAATGTGTATGGAAGTCTGTTGTGCAGTGTGTCAAACTGCATTGATGAAAAAGGATATGTTAGCGTTTCAGACGTGAAGTTAGATGTTTCATAGAGAGTTTAGTATGCAAAGGATGGCTCAAATGATTAAAAAAGTGATGACATGCATGGAAACAATGATGGTGCTGTTAGCAAATGCCATTGGCTCTGAGGGTGGCCAAACGTTTGATAATGTTTTATCTGAGATAGCAAGGTTTGAGACTTGCTATAACGTCAAAGTTGCCGTCGCGGACTGACGTGATGAGTAGATCTATCAAAGACAAGCCTTTTAGCAAGCAACAGCAATGGTTAATCGTAATTATCACTAGTGGTTATTTTTATAGCACATTTGTGAGTGAGCTTTTTTTTCCATTACTACCGTTCTTTTCAAAAGGCTTGCGTATAGAGGAGACACTAACCCAATACATCATGCCATTTTATTTTACAGGCATGATGATTTCTCAACTACTCATTGGTTATTTTTCCACTAGGCATGGACTTAAAAGCGCACTAAAAGCCAGCGTGTTCATAGCAACACTAGGGACTCTCTTTATTGCCCTAGCACCTAACTTTATTTATTTACTACTGAGCTTCTTGATTCAAGCCTTTGGTGTTGGTGCCATTGACCCAATTTCATCAAACATGACAAATGTCGCTTTCGATAAACTACGTGCCCATAAAGTATTTGTTTTTACCACCTTGGCATATGGGGTTGCAGCCGTGATGGCGCCTTTTTCAGTGACTATCTTTAGAAGCGTTCTGCCAGTGCGCTCGATCTACCTTATTCTAGCCATATTGGCTGCTATTTATCTTTTGCTACTGTTAGCTCCTTTAAAAGCAATTACAGAAAAACGGGAGAATAGTTCGTTCAAGAGCTATCTAAAGAAGAATTTCTTTTTGCTCACATGCTTTAATCATAAGAACTTTGGTTTTTTCCCCAGTATCAGTTTGTTCTTTAGCTTGTTTATGGCGGCATTCTTTTCTCTATTTACAGTGGTACCATTTATCCTTGCTAATCAATTTCATCGTGACCTTGCCCATGTCGTTGAGTTGTTTGCTGTTGGATGCTTTTTCTATTTTGGAGGGATGTTACTTAGTCAGTCCTTATCGCTCTATTTTAAAGCAACAACTATTATCCGTTTTAGTTTGTATCTGACATTAATAAATGTGGCGTCATTGTTGTTGCGCAGTATCGTGGATCTTTATGGTATTTGGGAGGTTAATGTGTTTTTCTATTTTTTAGCACATTTTTTTCTTATCAACCTGACCTTGGGGATCTTGACCCCTTGCACCTATGCGTTAGCTTTGTCTCCGTTTTCAATGAATGAAGACTATGCTGCTTCTGCGTCCTCGGTTATGCGTTTTTCAGTTAATGCTCTGACCGCGTTATCCGGTTTTGTCATTTCGTTGGTAAAAATAGACAGCTCCCTTGCAATGTCAGCGGTGTTAACCACCATTTTAGTTTTCGCAGCTCTTTCTTTTCACAGATACATTCGTGCATTTTCAAGGGTTGTTGGATTAAAATAGTGACCTTTCATCCTTACAGCAAGAAGCCTATGACATTGTTCCTTTTAAGAGCCTGGTACAACTCAGGCAAACATCCCCCCATCCGCCGCCATTAGTTGGTTAACGGTTACTCTTTAAAACGCGTGCTTTTTCACGTTGCCAATCACGCTGTTTTGAGGTTTCACGCTTATCATGAGTCTTTTTACCACGAGCAAGCGCAATTTTGACTTTGACCCGGTTATTCTTCCAATAGAGGCTCAGTGGCACAATGGTAAAGCCCTTACGCTCGACACTGCCAATGAGCGTATTTAATTCTTTGCGATGCAAAAGTAACTTTCGAGTACGGGTAACGTCTGGGAAAATGTGGGTCGAAGCAGTCATTAACGGTTGAATTTGCGCGCCTAACAAAAAGGCTTCGCCCCGTTTAATAATCACATGCGAATCACTAATATTAACTCGTCCAGCCCGCAAGCTTTTCACTTCCCAGCCTTCTAGGACAACCCCGGCTTCAAAGTCCTCCAGAATTTCAAACTCAAAGCGCGCTTTTTTATTTAATCCGATGGTGTTATCAGGGATTTTTTTCTTTTTACTCATAATCAACCTCTTGCTAAGAGGGCAATAATACAATAACCAGAGCAAAGCGTATACTAATCAGAGCTATTGGTCATTCATAGTCCCTAATAATGTATGCAAAAAACTCTTGTGCATCGTTTAAATAAGGAATTTCGTGCAATGTCAGGAATTAAAAAGGCCCTTCGTTTCCAAAATTCGCACCAGGCTGAGTCCCTGGAGGTAAAGGAACACCGCCGTGCGTCTTACCTGCTTCAAAAAAGGTGTTTAAAAGAGAACGACCATAAACAAATTGCTCGCTGTCATCTTCTTCGACGCGCTCTGGCAGTTGTTCGACCCCATCAGGACTTTGCTTATTCTCCTCCTTTTTTGGCCTGTGCTCAGGCGTTGCCAGTAAGCCCTTTTTAGGCTCGCTGCTACTGGGGGCAATGAGAGGCGCCAACCAGCACTCTAATGCCGCGCTAAACTCATCATTAAGCGCCCTCGTTCTGGGCTCAAGTTCTCTAATGCCTGCCAAGAGCCAATCAAAACGTTGACGCTCATTCAAAAGAGCTATGTCATAGAGGCACAACTCATCAACGACGCTCTCTGTTAAACCAATGCGTTGTAGGGTTGTGATGCAGGTTTTAGCGCTCTCTAAATGAAAGGTTAGTTGGGTGCCAAGATTTTGAATTCTGTCATCTGGTGCTTTTAGCAAAGACAGTGCAAGGGCAAGGTGTTTGAAAGCAGAGAAGTAGTTGCTTAAAACAAGGCTCTCTTGACTCTCTAAAGGCATTGCCTCTAACAACGTTTTGGCATTGAGAACTCTTTCATGATCCCTCGTTGTCATCAAAATATGAATGACTTTTTGCAGGTGATCATGCAAAAGAGCTGGGTTTTGTCTGGTCAAAAAATCTTTGTAAGAGGCGCTAGTTTCTCCCCGATAGAAGCTAAAATAGTCACTCATAAAGCCAGGAACTTTTTGACAATAATCTCTTGCTAAGTAATAAGCTGTTTGATCTCTTAGAATGTTTGACAATTGCTGAGTGCTTAGAGTCTCACTGACTCGTTCTGGCACAACGAAGTCTGATTGATAATGTGCCTTTAAGTCTCTGCCATAGCTTTTTAAAGTCGCACTGTCATAAGTCAAAATCTGTTCATCGTTCTGGTAGGCACTATAAAATTCTCTGACCATTTGCTCAAACATGTTCTACTCCTTCTCTTTATTACTTTCGCCTTCCACCATTCATGTCGAAAGTTGATGCTGTTGCTTCGTTTTGTTTCTCATTTCTTGCCTGAAAGTAGGCAAAAAACTCATCACCCGCCTGTGCAACAGGCCTGGTTAATCCCTTGAAATAACGACTTGCCCGACGATACCCGATGATTAAGCGACTCACAACCGCAGCAGGCTTAAATTCTTGTAACAAGCGCTGTGCGGCTAAAACCGTCTGATGATTCTCACTTTCAACTCCTGTTCTGATTTGGTCTTGTTCCCTCTGAACAATTTTTGAAAGCAACTCTTCGGGGCTTCTTGAGCCTTCTTTCTTTTTAACCGCCGGCTGCAGATGCCTGTCTTGGTTGAAGAGCCCATACTTTTCTAGTCCTATGTCCACGGCGAGTCGGTGACTAAATGAAGGCCTAAGTGTGTCTTCTTCTTTTTCCTTACCTCGACTTGGTTGAAAAATCTTATCGGTCACAGCACCAAACTTAGCAAGGGTTACGCCCGTGCTTAACACATTAATGATGCCTGAGCCATTATAGCGCATGCCCATGTCATCGATGCGCAGCACATATTTACATTGCTGCTTAATTGCTTCTAGCTCTTGATTAGAAACATCGAGATGTATTGCTAAATGTGGGTTGTGCAAGGCAAGTTGCCCTCTACTGACGGCTTCTTCTAAACCATTTAGCAACCAGATAAAGTACGGCCCAATGGCCTCCTCATCCGATGGTAAAGGGTTTACTGCAAGGTTTGCCTCTATGGTTTCCTTTGAGTAGCGCTCCTCAAAAAGCGCGCAGGCTAACTTTGCATTCTCAACCCTGCCAACGCAATAGACAATGGGGCCTGTTTCACGTCCAATTGTTTCTTGCCAATAGGTTTCTGGTTGTTCCTTGATGAGTTTGGCTACCTCGAGCGCTTCTGAAAACCCTTTGTCGTTTCGAATGCTGCCAAAGCAAATAATATTCGGCTCTTTCTGTAATATTTCATGAGGAGACGGTAAGCTAAATTCCGCCATCTTCATCGCCGCTGGACTTTGACTGACTCGCTCTTTTATGGAACAAGGCGCGGGTAGCGCATAAGCGCCGTCCTCTAGGGCTTGTTGGTATTGTAAGCCTTTCGAATGCGCTTGATAGTATTGCGAACGAGGTGTCACGCCTCCCTGTTCGACATGGACATAATATTCTTTAGAGAGCTGACCAACTCTGGCTGCGTGGATGGCGTTGTTTGCGTCCTTATGATTGAAAAACTTCACCCCATCGGCTGCTTGAATGAGCGCTTGCGTATACGCTTGTAAGTGCCGTCGATTGTAGTTTTGTTTGTATTCATGAACCGTCACATGCACGGCAATGCCATTTTGATGAAACAGCTCAATGTCAGATGGAAAGATCATCGCGCCAGTTTCAGGCGGGCGATGATGCACATCTAGAATAACCTCTTCATCCGGGGCCCTTTCTTGATTAATACGCTGAATGATTTCATAAATACTTTGCCGTCTGTCATCATCGTTTTGGACAATCTCTAGGATTTCTGCAAATTTTCTTGCGGCAATCTGTTGATTACGGCCATAAGAAATGGGTTTTAATTTGCTAAGTTCAAACACGCTTGTTACTCGTTTGGCACGAAGCTTTTCCCTTGTAGTGTTCTCTGCTTGTCTGTCAGACAGACTGCACTCTCTTAAGGCTCGACTAACGGCAAGCGTTTCAGGCTCAATATAGGGCTTTAAGTTTTTAACATTTAAGTACCCTGCTGATAACTGTGCTAGGCGCTTTAAAACTGTCTCACTTTCATCACTTTGTAAGGCTATTGAGCCTGCAAAGAAATGACTTAAGTCTGTGAATTCTTGCAAGATTGTCCTGGCTGGGCCTAATTGCTTTTTTACTCTATCAAGACTGGCCTGAACCTGTGCTTTGAAAGTTTGCGCCTCTGCCTCTGTAAAGCCTTTATTCTTAGAGTATTGATGATGTAGGCCATTGGCTTTTTTAGTAAAAGAAAACCAGCTAAGATTTTCAACCTGAGGCGCAACCTCCTCAAAAAGCGGCATCACTTGTCCCTCGAGCCCTCTATCAAGCGCCTCCTCTAGCATTAAAAGCTTAAAGATGAGATCTTGCTGCAATCTCTGCTCCAAGCGCACTACATCCGCTTTCTTTATGCAAAGCTTTGCTTGATGTGCTCCCCCGCCAACAAAAATTTCTTCTATCTGTCGTTGGCCGTTTTGTTCAAGTTGCAATACTTGTGGGGTAAAAGGGGTCGTTCTTTTCAAACACTTGGTGCGTAGGTCTGTCAACAAACCGCCGCCACCCACAACTTCTGCGTCTCGTTGGTCAATCACATAGCCACCGATTGACATCTTAAGTTCGGACTGCCCTATCTCCAGGCCAGCCAAAGCCGGATTTGTATTAGGGGGAATGGTTTCTTTAACCAGAGCATTGTGCTCATAGTGATAATCGCCAGTGACTTCTTTCAACCAACGAATAAAGATGCCTTCAAGCTCAAAAAGTCTCGACTCATGCAGGCTTTCTGCATACTCTGCATCTTGCTTAATTCGCTCGTCTTTTTGCCTTAAAAAATCTGTTTGCTCGACACTTGATAGCGCTTCAGCATAGGCACCATCGCCAGTTCGGCCTTGCTCATCGAAAGGAGAGGTTAATAAATAGACCCGCATGTTTGTTCCTAGAGACTCATCTTAACCCATCCCTAGATTAAATTAGCAGAACTCCTGTAAAAAATAGGCGAGCATTATACATAAAAGGTTATAAAAGGCTATAAAAAGTCCGCCTTATTATGGTAGAAAGCGGTACAATAAGCTCATCAAAAAAACACTTAATACAATGGGTAATAAAACGATGGTCAATTGGGGCTCAAATTGAATATTAAGAATGCCCTCTATCAATAAAAAATTACTGAAATAACTGCAGACACTCACAGCAATCCCTGAGGACAACCCGATAAATGCAGGCTCACGCCACTGCATGCGTCGAATGTGTTTAGCATTTAGCCCAAAGAGCGTAAAGATTCTAGCATCCTTATGACGCTCATTGCTGAAAGATAAGTAGAGCAATAAGATAACCACTACTGCGGCTAAAAGGGCAAAACCAACGATAAAGAGTAGAGCCTGTTTTATGGCATCAACTAAAATTTGAATGCTTGAAATGATGCCGGTTAAATCAATGATACTCGCGTTTGGGAATTTTTTAATGAGTTCGGTCATCACCCTCTCTCGCCGATCCTTTACATGAAAACTGGTAATGTAGGTCTTGGGATAGTCTTTTAGCGCTTGGGGATTAAAGATCATAAAAAAATTAGGGTTAAAACTAGTCCATTCAACGGTACGAATGCTGGTGACAACGGCCTTTAATTCTTCACCACTAACACTAAAACTTAGTTCATCGTTTAAACCAATGCCTACTCGCTTGGCCATTCCTGCTTCAACTGAAACGGTGTTTTGGCCCTTCACAGAATGAGTGGTAAACGCACCTCGAATCACTTTATTGTTTTTGGCAAGTTGCTTGCTGGTTGACAGATTAAGTTCTCGCAAAAGTGAGCGTGGCTTTGCTTTATCTTTAAAGAGCTCACCAACCGCAATGCCATTAATTTTGATGAGTCGGCCTCTGACCATTGGGTAAATGGGGGAATGGCTTATCTTCTTTTGTGATAAGTACTCTTCAAGCTTTGCAACTTGTGTGTGCTCAAGATTAATTAAGAATACATTAGGGACATCCTTCACAATCATTGTTTGCCAATGCTTAAACAGAGCGTCTTGCAAAAGCCACAGCGTAAACGCAATCGAGAGTGCTGAGGTAATCGCAAAGACTTGTAGAACATTCACTGAGAAATTGCGATAGAGTCGCTTTAGGTAATAGCTTTTAATGAGTGGGCGCCCAATATAGAGCCAAAGCGCCCCTTTATTTAAAAGATAAAGGACCACCCACGAGATTAGATAAAAACTTAACACCAGGTAGAAAAAGATAAGACTTAATTTTAGATGATGAGTCAAATAATAAACCGCGCCAAAAAGAACCAAGCCACTTAAGCAATAGAGTAGAGAAGCAGCAAGAGAATCGACTGGCGCTTTTTTTTGAAACAAATCAATGGCGCTTACATGTTTTAATTTAATAAAGCTGGCAAATAGGAAAATCATCAACATTAACACATTGCTTATCATGGCAAAGAAAAAAGAGCCGCTTGAGAGAAGCCCCTCTAATTGATACTCCACCGAGAGTATTCTACAAAGCAGTGGCTTTAAGGCAATGCTGATTAACACCCCTAAAAAAATGGCAAAAAGACTGATGACTCGGATGGTCGTTAGGCTCAATACCGTAATTTTTTGGCTCGGATGACCAAACACTCTCATTAACGCAACTTTCTTAAATTGATGAGCGGCATAGCGCTGGCAAGCAAGAAGGCAGGCCATGGCAGCCAGCATGACCGAAAACATCATGCCAATGTTGATGAAATTTAAAATGTTGTTATAGACACTGCGAGTTAAATTGCTCTCACGTGGTGAAATCAATGACTGATGCGTATTTTTATGCTCATTAAAAAACTCTGAGAAGTCATTGAGCTGCGCCGTTGGGCCTTTTAGCAATAGTTGGTAGCTTGCGCGCGATCCTCTCTGCAGAACCTTTGTCTCAGCAAGATCGTCGATGTTCATCAACACCTTAGGCGAAAAATTTATAAAATTCCCTGATTGATTAAGTTCACTGTTTATAAGGCCTGACACTCTAAATGATTTGTTGCCTAAAAATAGAGCGCCTCCCAAACTAAGCTTAAGACGTTTTAGTAGGGCGTGCTCAACCCAAACCTCCCCCCTCCTCGGTGCATAGTGGCCACGTTTTATCTGGCCATGCTGGTTTTTAATGCTTAAAGAAGAAGTCAAGGGAAAAGGGGTACTCACTGCATTGACACTTGCAAGCAACAACTCATCGTTAGCAACCGCCATGGTAAAGAAATCTATTTTTTGACTGCTGATAAGTTTTTGCCTTTTAGCTTCTTGAATAAACTTGCTCTCAAGTGGGTAACTCGATGTTAAAATTAAATCTGCTCCTAAGATAACCGCGCTCTCTTGTCTGACTTTGTTTTTAACAAGCACATTGACTTCATTGGTTGCACTTAAGATAAAGGCAGATAAGCTCACCATTAAAAAAAGTAGTTTAACTTCTCGTTGCCTGAATTCGCGCCGTAAATTTTTAGAAAGCAGACTAAACATGAGAGACGCTTAAAAGTTGACCATTTTCTAATTGGCATCGGTACTCGGCTCGTTCTGCCAAGGCTTTAGAGTGGGTGACAATGACCAGCGTTGAGTGCTCATCATTTAATTGAAACATTAGATCAACTATTTTTTCACCTGTCTTGTTATCAAGGTTGCCGGTTGGTTCATCAGCAAATAGAAGTTTGGGTTTGACAGAAAACGCTCTTGCAATTGCCACTCGTTGTTTTTCACCGCCTGATAAGGTCCTTGGGAAATGAGTGGCGCGATTGCTTAGGCCCACTAGATCTAAATAATGTTTTGCTTTTTCAACGACGTCTTCTTCTTTTTTTAGCTCTAGAGGAAATTGAATGTTCTCAAGTGCCGTTAAATTATCCAGAAGCTCAAATGACTGAAAAATAAATGCCACATTTTGCAAGCGCCATGCTGCTCGGTCATTCTCACTCATGCGGTGCAAAGCCGCCTGATTAAAAAAGAGTTCACCACTTGACGGACTTAGAAGGCCTGCCATCACATGCAACAGCGTGCTTTTTCCTGAGCCCGAGGCACCGGTAATGGCGAGCGTCCCACCCAAGCGCAATTCTAAATTAACCCCATTTAGAATTTCTAGAGGCCCCTCACTCAGATCTACCCTATAATGAAGATCGGTTAACACAAATTGTCCATTCCCCATCGTCATGAAAACTTTTTTAACCTCTCTTATCCTATTTCTTTTAACCATAGCAAAGGTTCAAGCAAATACCATTGTCATCCTAGGAGACAGTTTAAGCAGTGCTTATGGGTTTGAGCGAGAAAAAGGTTGGGTCGTTCTTTTGCAAAAACATCTGCAAGCGGAAAATTTCTGCAGCCAAATTGTTAATTTAAGCACCAGTGGGGACACGAGCTCAAACGGGTTGTCTAAATTACGACGCTATTTTAAAAAAAATACGGCAAGCTCTGTGGTCATTCAACTTGGCGGTAACGACGCACTTCGCGGCATTCCTTTACAGAACACAGAGAAAAATTTACAAGCCATGATTGACCTTTGCCGAGAAAATAACGCAGGCGTCTTACTACTAGCGACCCGTTTACCTCCAAACTATGGTCCATTTTTCTTGGCTAAGTTTAAAAAACTGTATCAGCGCTTAGCGGAAAAAAACCATTTAGTGCTAGAGCCATCCATGCTAAAGGGAGTTGCCGGGCATGCCAAACTGATGCAAGCCGATGGTTTGCACCCAAGAGCGGCCGCTCAATCCATCATCGCCCAACACCTCTGGCCTTATTTTAAACCGCTGCTTGAACCATGCTCTGGCTAAAGACAACTTGACTTTGAATACCCTTCTTGATTCAATCATGTTTATATTAAAAGTTCAGAACAGCGTGGCTAACGACACATGAAACGACTAGGAATAGCTCTGTTATGCATTGCCTTAAGCGGTTGCCTAACCACAAAAAATGTTAAACCACCCTCAAATGCTCCTTCGACTGATGCATCAATTAAGATAGCAGAAGCGGCAAGTTCGGTTAGCCGTTCGCTCTATGAGCTTGCAGAAATTGAAAAAGCAACTAAACCGAGCTTTGAAAAGCCTCTGGTTAAACCAACCATTTTTGATTTGCAAACCAGAGCCTCCATCGATTGGGCGGGCCCCATTACCCCGCTTTTAAAAAATGTTGCCCATGCCAGTCACTATCGCTTAGCCGTGATGGGTAATGCCCCTGCCATCCCTGTGTTAATTAATCTTACTGTGCGCGATCAATCCATCGCTCAAATTTTGAGAATGATAGACTATCAAGCAGGCCAAAAAGCCAACATCAAAATTTATCCAAACCGGAAAACCATTGAGCTTCGATATGCCAAAGTCTAAACGCCTTTCACTGCTTGCTCTACTCTGTCTGTGCAGTGTGCTCTCCTGTACTAAAAATAATGATACCTTTGTTGGCAATACAGAAACCCTAGAGGGTCTGCAGGAGATGGCAAACAATGATCCTAAGAAATTAATGGATCAGTCCGGCAGCAAGATTCGTGGTAAAGCGGTTGAAGAAGCAGGCCTTAGCATCGGTGCTCAATCAGGCCTTGCCTATCGAGCCAAAGACATTGACTCTGCCTTAGTTCGCATCGACAGAACACTAGACTTACTCTATGACTTTAATGCCATCATGTTAGAAAACAACGTCTTGCCGCCAGTCTTACAAGAAGGGCAAGAACTTCTGAACATGCCAAACTCTCAAGCACTGCGCTTAACAGACAGAACCTACCGAATTCTTGCACAAGCACGTTTTGTCACCACCGTCCCCAATTGGCGCCAATACTTATGGCTGGATTATCATCTGCCTGAGAAGCCCCATCCTAGCGTCTTACCGAAAACCGATGAAGAGCGAAAAATCTGGCAAGAGAGTGTGGCAAAAGGTTGGCAAAAAGGCATGCAACAAGCCGACAACATTTTCCGCACCAATCAAGCACGACTCAAACAAGACTATTTAGGCATGGTGCTCTACCGAAAACTGCTCGCACAAAACATTGTCAGCCAACCTTACGTTTCTAAAGTGGAACTTGGTATTACCGGTGATGGCAACCAAATTAACATCGATGATCGCGTGCTTAGAATTGCAGCCTTACCGGCGCTAAAACCTGATAGTCGCGAATGGCGCTCTGCTTTGTCACAACAAAGCAGTGCCTTAAAAGAGTTCAAGCGGATTGAAAAAGTCGCATCAAGTACTAAACTTATAGTTACTGACAATGCTTGGCAACCTATTGTTGCAGCCGTGCAAGATTAAGACTGCCTCGCAGAACTCAAATCTTTAGGAGCCCGCTGTGAACAATGATGTGTTAATGCCAAACGAGCCTTCTCGTTTTTCCCCGCTCTACATGGATAAGATGTTGGAGCACTGCGAGGGACTCAACGCATCCGACATCACCTTACAAACTAATACGCCGGTATATGCCGAAGTCTATGGGCGACTTCTTCGCATTACGCATCGCGCGCTTTCAAACACTGAAGTCGGTGACTTAATCAACGACATTTACGGCGCCAACGCCACAACGCAGCTGATGAGTGGGGTCGACATCGACACTCACTATGAGTTTCGCCCCAATCGTGCCGAACGCTATCGCTACCGGGTCAATGCCACCGCCTGCATGGTCGAAGGCCATGATGCCATCCAAATTACCTTAAGGAGCATTCCGACCACCCCACCTGAGCTCTCCACCATGCAACTGCCCAAGGACATTGAGGAAGCGATTGCACCACAAGAGGGCATTATTTTTGTCACAGGTGCAACAGGCTCTGGTAAGTCTACCTTGCTCGCCTCTATTATTCGTTTTTTGATTGAACAACCAGATTCAAACCGTAAGGTATTAACCTATGAGGCGCCAATTGAGTTTGTCTATGACGAGATAGAAACCACCTCGGCAGTGGTTAGCCAGTCGGAAGTCCCGCGCCACATCCCAAGTTTTTCCGCTGGGGTGCGTAATGCCCTTAGACGGAAACCCCGGCTTATTTTAGTGGGGGAGTGTCGTGATAATGAAACAATTAGTGCAGCCTTAGAAGCTGCCCTCACCGGACACCCTGTCTATACTACCTTGCATACCTCTGGGGTGGCAGAGACCATGCGCCGACTAGTCAACGCCTTTAGTGGCGAAGACAAAGAAGGACGCACCATCGACATCTTAGAGACCATTCGGCTCTGTATTTGGCAGAAGCTTGTACCCACCGTTGATGGCAAACGGGTCGCGCTGCGTGAGTATTTAGTCTTTGATCAAACAACGCGAGATGCCCTGTTAGAGAGCCCGATTGAGCAAGTTACCTCGATGACCCGAAAGCTGGTAGAAGAGCGAGGTCAGCCAATGAGCGTCGATGCTAAAATGCGCTTGGAGGAAGGGTTAATCACCCAGCGCATGTACGACTTAATCACCCGAGGCAGTCAAAGCTGGAAAGATAAACTCGAATAAGCCCAGCCCCTTTTTTCAGTCCATTGGTCCCTTGAGACTCCAAAATTACAATGAAACGGCACTATGGTGGGACTTAGCTAACCGACGCATCTCCCCCACCAGCTGCTTCTTTACCAAGTTTCTTCGCCTGATCGGTGGCAACGGCGGCGGATTCTTCAACTCCTTGATAGGATTTAGCAGCCCCAGTGTCTGCTTGCTGTTTGATGTCACGCACCATGCCAGCAGACTCACTGCCTAAAGATTCTTGCTGCCCACCTGAGAGCCAGCGAAGTATTTTATCAGGCAGAATGTGAATCAACTCATACGCTTTTTGTACCACGGCGATCATCATGGTGGTATAGACTAAGATGATAAAGAAATAGAAGAAAATAGACGCCCATTGGGTGTAGATGTAAGTCCCCCCATAAGCCCCAGTATTAACGCTATCGCCACCAACCATATTATTCGTTGCCGAACTTAATTCACTACTAGCCTGATCAACAGGGTAGGTTGCATAATTTGCATAGCCTACTGCTGTATCATAAGCACCACCTGTCCAATCATTGACTTGTCCCGTAAAGGTATCCCCAGTATCGGGCGCCGTCGGTAAATCCGCAGTCCAAAGGTTGCTTTGCATGCGACTAAAGCCTGCATTGACCAACCAAATGCCAACATAAGAAAGACTAAATGCAAAGATATAACCAATGATCATCATCCCTGGTCGTAAGAAGACATTTAAAATAATCATGATTGCCTGGGCTGATTTACCAAAGGCTTCATGCCCCTCTGGCGTTGCCACCCCGAGAGCAACAATGGGGGCTGCAGTCATTGCTTCTATCACCCCAATAAACCAGCCAATGGCAGCAAAAGTGAAAATCATATAGGGCAAAAAGGGTAAATAGTATGCACACACACAGCCAATGGAGAACATCACCGCATACCAAGAAAAGACAATAGGCATGGCGATTAATAAGATAACACAGACGGCCATGGCAACCCCAAATGGCAGCAAAGCCACCATTGCCATAGGAATAATCATGATAAACCAAAGGTTTGCAATACCATTAATGTAGGTCGCGCCCATGGCGGCTAAAGCCATGATGGGGTTGACCGCCGGGTTATCAAGAAAGCTCAAAGCCACTGGAAAAACACCGGTTAACAACATTAAAGGTGGCGTTAGTAGCACCATCAACATTTGCGAGAGATACCCTGACATGACTTGCATGACTTGATTCAAGATAGGAATGATTACCTCATTTGCCATCCATCTAACGATGAAACCAAACCCCCACTTACCACTTCCAACACTAACATTATCCAAACTAAATGGCGGGTAGGCGGCCTGAATACGAATGTCTAGTTCAAATTCTGGTGCCCCAGTGCTGGTTGAGGGCGTATAAAAGGCATTGGCATTGGTATAAAAAGCAAAGGTATTATTGGTTAGCGGCACACCAACACAAGTGGAGTTACCATTGGTGACAGCACTACTAGAGTAACTCCCGCTATTTGTACTAGGGTTACTTGAGTTATAGAGCATTAACACACCCGGGTAAGGGTTGGTAGTGCACATCGAGTAATAGGCGGTTGTGTTACTATAGTCATCGCTTGGGGAAACACTGGTTTGATCTTGAAAGAGGGTGTTATCGGTTACCGGAAGACTTGGTATGGTGGTTAAAGGATTTGCCGTTGTATAACCACTGCCGCTCACGTACGTTGCCAACATAAAATCAACTGGGTTAAAGATGTCTGTTAAGCGCATGCCGCCACTTAAGAGAGAAATCGCATCACTTGCTGCACTATTTGAACACGTCGGGCCGCCCGTGCTATAGGACGCTGAGGCCGAATAAGTACTAGAGTTAGCGGTACCAAAGTTATTATTCTTGTCGCAGCCACTACCAGCGGCCAGACCCGTTATCCCCACCGAATTTGATGCACCACTTTGTGCAACGACATCATTTAAGTTTGACAGGTTCAAATAATAGCTGCCTGCCAAGATCCAGCCTTGGCTCTTGGCCGAGTCGATAAAGGAGGTTAAATCTTGATATTCACTCGAGCCCCCCATGCTTATCATCACCAGCATCGGGTCGACCACCCCCATGTAAATGTTAACCCCATCTTCAATTTCATCACCACTAAAGAGCGTACCGACTCCTTGTATGCCCCCCCAACTCAAACAAGCAGGAGAATTTTGATAATCTTGATCGCAGCTAGAGGTTGCATTGGTGCCAGTACAACTAACCGCGCTGCTGTTTTTAGAGGGTTTACACGTTGTGTCACTTGGCGTTCTTGGAAAGCCAAAACTGCTGTATTCGGTGTTGGAAGTAAAATCTGAATTAGCAAAGGGGCTTGCAGCAATCATGGTCTCAGCCACCGTTTGCAAACTAGAATAGAGTTGGCCTGCTGCAACCGAAACTGTACTGTCCCATTCATCGGTACTTACATTGCCGTTGGTAAGAGATGAAGTGCCTTGAGCCCAAGAAATCACCCCACAGACCCCGTTTAACTGACTATAAAAGTAATCTGAGGTGCCAGGTGAGCTGCAGCTGTTAAGATTACCACTATTACAAGAGCTAGGAGTGTTAAAGTTTGGCATTGGTAAGACATAGCGATTCGAACCAGAGCTAGACAGAACTGTCAGATTATTATAATCAAAGTTTACTGTGCTTAAAAAATCAGGAACGGCATCCAGGCAGAAGGTGTATTGATTGGCCGCGGTGGCATTAGTGGTGCTCCAAGAAACATTATTACAAGCCTTGGCACTTGCCGAGCTTGAGCCTGAGTCTTTTTTAACGATGTCATAAATTTTTTCATACTGATATTGCATGGCGAGCATACAGACCTGCCCTGATAAAATGCCGCCTGCTGCTTGCGTAATGCTGTTAACACCACCGCTTGTCTCACTACTGGCAGTGTCTGTGTTTGTTCCTTGAGAGATAATCACCCCGCCTGAGCCTAAATAATCAAGGGCGGCATTCCATATTTTATCGCCTGCCCCAACTCCTTGTACGACTATCCACATCACAAAAACTTGCGCTGTACAGTAGCCTGAGGCGCGAGGAAGCAACAAAGTAAGACCGACGCAAACTCGAGTCGGGGTCCAAATAGACGACCATTTTTTCCCTAATATTTCACCTTCATGAGCCGTATTCATGGTTGAAACAATTAAGGTATAAGCAACCAATAAGCCACCGAGCGCCAATACTGCTGAGTTTAAAACAGCAAACATTTTGCCCGCAATTTGACTGCCACTGCTTGAGAGCACACCTTCGACGTTGCCAAATAGGTAGCCAAGAAACTCAACTGAAACATCGCTTGCAGGTGGTGAAAAATCAAGCGCTCCAAAGCTCTCATCTGCAAACACCAGGGCCGGACATAAAATACTTAGTAATAATAGGATCCACCGTCTCATTTAGGTTTCCTCCTAAATCCTTCTTTTAACCATTCCGAAACCGTGCAACCAAGTTTGCCTTTTCTTAGCTGGAAGTACCAAAAGTGATAACGAAAAAAAAGCGCAAAGGCAATGACGGCGGTTGCAATTGACAAAGGCGTGGCGGCCCAATGCCCTTGCTGGATTACCCAAGCCAAATAAGCAAGCGCTAAAAACCCTAGAGTAAGGGATAATAGAGCCAAAAGCCCTAAGTTTCGTTGTTTTTTAAGCACCTCTTGCTCGCTTAATTTAAGCCGCTTCATCGCACTTTTCAGATGCTCTTTTTTCTTAGGCACTTGTGGTACAAAGAGGTTTTTTACCGTCTCAAGCAGTTCTTGGGCAATCTCAAGCCACTCGTCATAATTTCCCCATTTTCGAAAATTAAACGAGCGTGCTATGACGCCTTTGGTTCTTTTGTACTTTTTCTTTGCCATGTTGTTTGGTCCAAAGCGGTGACGACTTGTATCAATACTCATACTATAGTAGCTTAAAAAGTAGGCGTCCATTTTTAGAGTTTGATTTGTTAAATTAAGGTAAAGTTATGCCAGATTTGTCCCTAGAAGCCTCCTGCCAATTTTGGTTTGAGTATAATGATCCAATGATTTATCGGGTGGTGACCTTTATGGAGGGGGTTGAGAGCTGGACCCTCGATGGCAACCCTGAGCTAGAAGCAGCTCTAAAGACGCTGGGAGAGGAGCTTGATGACATCAGCAAGATTGACATGGCCTCACTCGGTCATGAAGAAGCCTTTATTCGCATTGCTTGCAATATTAAATCAGGGCGCGCCTTACGCCTTTTGCAAGCGCTTGATACCGTGCACCCTGGGGCGGCTTCAAGGTTGTTGATCCATGCCGAGGAAAACAGCCAGAGCAGCGAAGACACGGCGGGTATTTTTTTAAGACGCAACATTATTTTTGAGCGATTGAGACTATTAGGACGTGTTTTTTCAGAAGATCGCTTTCGTTTGGTGGTTAAAGCACTAGAAGGAGAGGAGTAAGCTTATGAAACGACAATCGATGTTATTAGCACTACCGTTACTGGCCTTAAGCTCAATGAACGCCGCGGCAGATGGAGTCAGCGATGTGTATGTTGTCGGCAGCCAGCCGCTAGAGAACTTCTCAGCCGCCTTGCAAGAAATGGTGTTAGCCGTTGCCTGCAGCATGGGCTACGTACCAGACAGTGGATCTGGCACCTCCTGCCCGGACAACAACAGCCAATACTCGTACGATTATTTTAACAATAATAACTTTTTATCCGGGTTGCTCTTTACCAATAACCTTGCAACCCCTTTTAGTCTTGGCAGTTCAGCGCTCTACCAACTAAGCTCAGACGATGACATCGTCACAAGCGTCACTGCCCCCAGCCTCTTGCTGGATTACTTTTCAACTGATGAGGACCTTTCAACTTACACAAACTATATTTTTGGCTACAACGATGAAGACGCCGACTGGTGGTATACGACCTACGACATGGGCTACTATGACAGCTCAAGCAATACCATTTACTATTCTGACACCGCCTCAGGCTATGGGGTTGAGTCATCAAATCAAACACAATATTTAGGTAACCCCACCGCTTTGTCGGTTCTAAATGCCCTGGTGCTCCCTTTTTCTTGTGTTTCAGCAAGTGATGCGACTACTTGCTTGTCTGACACGGTCTTTCCTAGAGTTCAGCTTGCTGCGGTTAACCAAGTGATAGACTTAAGCGGTAATACGACACCCGCAACCGATTTACAGCCCTACTACGTGATGAGTGATCTACAAACAGAGCTGCCAGAGTCCTATTCGCACTTACAATCACTCTCTGCGCTAAACATGGACACGCTGCTCTCACCTCTAATGTATAAAACATCCGTTGAAACAGCGCCAAGCAGTAGCGATGAAAGCAGTGGCGTGAGCCTACCTGCTGCGACTGCTGAAAATGAACTCGAGGCCGCAACCAGCTTTATTAAATATGTAACGGATCAATACATTAGCATCCCACCTTTAACCTCCGATGCTTATACTGGCGTAACGGGCGTACAAACCATTTATACTTACATGACCCAGCTAAGAGGTTATGCAGCCCTACTCTCAGTACCAGTCTCAAACTTAAACTTCTTATTAGCAAAGCGCATTCAACCAACCAACAACGATGAGCCTAAAATCAGCCAGAGCGCTTATGAATACAACATGGCAACCCGGCGTCTACAAACCATTTCTTGCAGCAGCGGCGGAAGCAGCGGATCTGGTAGTGAGGGCTCTGGGCAAAGTTGTGATTCGGAAAAAACGCCCGTTTCTTGGATCCAAAAGGTGCGTTTAATGTCACCCAACCAACGAGAAGCAGAAGAATTACAGCTACTAGCAGAGATTAATTATCAACTCTACTTAAACCGTCAAATCATGGAGCGACTCTTAGCAACAGGCTCAGCAGGCCTTGCCAACTCAATAACCATGGGCAAACAAAACTTAACCCTGGATAACGCCGCCGATGTCGCCTCATTACTGACCACTGGTGAAAGTACTACCAGTGATGACAGTAGCAGTGATAGTAGTAGCTAACCTTTCCTTTGGTGCCGCGCTCTGCGCGGTACCATTTTTAGGCGTCTTCTAAGATGTAGAGGCAACCACAATAAGGGCAGCTAACCTGACCACTTTTTTCGATTGGCAAATAGACTTTGGGGTGTGCGTTCCACAGTGTTCGGTCATTACCAGGGCAGGAAAGTGGCAAATCTTTTTTAGTCACCACTATCTGTCTCTCACTGCAGGCTGTTTTTTTTCTTGCGTTCATTCTATACCCTTTATTGCTTATAATAAGAAGCTTTGACTTAATTGTTTTTTGATAACCATTCGTCACCCAAATTGAAACCCGGGGGAAAGTCAGATTTGAGTGCTTATTGGATAAAAATAGTAAGGGAAAAGCGCAGCATACACCAGTATGTGAGCACTTTCCCGCAATATTTTTATTCAATAGGCGCCAAATATGGCTTTTCAATGAAAGGTGCTGAATAGTTACTTTTTTTTGATAACTTGTTTGACAGATCTTAGCAAGTTTTCATCCTCACATTCAAACCGTGTAAGACTGGGCCAGCTGCGAAGCCAAGTTAACTGTCGTTTAGCCAGCGCACGTGTCGCCGCAATTGCTTTGTCAATCATGGTGTCTTTATCGAGTTCGCCCATTAAGTATTGCGCCACTTGCCGATAGCCAACGCTTTTCATCGAGGCATGCTTAAGCGACACACCTTGCTTTAATAAGCCCTCGACTTCTTCTAGAAAACCATCTTCAAGCATGTGATGGAAGCGTTTTTCAATTCGTTGATGCAAAAAAGCTCTCTCTTTGGGCTCTAAGGCAAGTTGCACAACTCGATAGTTTTTTAAAGGACTCTCTTGCGCTTTAAATAATTCTGCCATTGGTTGTTCGCTCAGCAAGCAGACTTCAATGGCGCGAATCAGCCGCTGGCTATCATTTGGATGCAACCGCTTGGCAGTCAGTGGACAAAGGCTTGCCAAATACTGATGCAGTGCGATATGACCTTCTTCTTGAAGCCTTTGTTGCAGCTTAGCTCGTAGCGCATCATCTCGCTCTGGCAGCTCATTTATGCCCTTTAATAAGGCGTTAAAGTACATCATGGTGCCCCCAACCAACAAGGGCGTTTTTCCACGCTGAACAATGTCTTTTATCAAGTCTTGTGCATCACTGACAAAGTTTGCCGCAGAATAATGCGCTGTTGGGGGCATCACATCGATTAAATGATGCGGATAGCGTCTAAGGATGTCTTCATCTGGTTTTGCACTTCCGATGTTAAAGCCCTGATAAACCATGGCAGAATCAACGCTAATTAGCTCAAAGTCTGGCTGCGCATCCACTAAGTCCATGGCGAGTGCAGTCTTGCCACTGGCCGTTGGCCCCATTAGAAACAAAAGCTTAGGTTTTTGACAAATTATGGACATAATAAAGTCTCGAGTGATTGTCGTGTAAGCCTCTGCCCAAAGGGCTTATTAACCTCCGTATTAGAAAAGAACTCCTCGAGTTGACGACGCTCTTCATCACCGAGCGTTTGCCAACTAACTAGAGAGTGCTCGACGTAGGCATCCAGCAAGGCTTGCTCTGTTCTAAGCTCGGATAATCTCTTTAAAAACGGTTTAAACGAGAGGTAAGGTGTGAGACTGGGAAAGGCTCGCAGGACGTACTCTTCTTCTGAGAGCGGCTCAATTTGTAAGCCACAACGTCTAAAGCTTGCCAAAGAGAGGGACAGCGTTTTTTCAGAACACTTAAAGCGCATAGGAACCAATAAAGGGCGTGTTACAATTGGCCCATTTGCAAAAGCCTCCTGAAGCATTTTTTTTAACCAGTGCTGGTAGCATTTTTCAAGATTAAAGATGGCACTTTCGCAGCCCTTATTTAATAAAACAAAAGGGGCTTGCAACGCAATCACCTGGCTCTCATTGGCCATCTTTAAAAAAGCCAATGATTCAGCACTGCTTGTTTGGCTCATACGGCTAGAAAAACTAACGGGCGCCTGGGCTCGTTCAAACTTTTGAGGTTGTTTCAACGTTGATTCTGGCATCAAAGCTTCTTTGGGAGCGCTCACCGCTGATAAGTGCCGTTTTAACACACTGCTGAAGAAATCATGAACCTGTCTAGGCTCGTAGAAACGCACCTCATGTTTAGTCGGGTGCACATTGACGTCAACTTCTGTTGCTGGCAAGGTAAAAAACAGTAAAAAAGTTGCCTGTCTACCTGGGTAGAGCAAGGGGCCATAAGCCTCCAAGATTGCGTGCATTAAGAGTTTATCACGCACCACTCGTCCATTGACAAAACAATATTGCAGATCATTTTGACTGCGTAGATAATTTGGGTGCCCTAAAAAGCCACTCAGTTTGAAACCGCCAGCGGCCGCACTAAAGGACATCGCCTCCTTCATAAACGATTGCCCAAAGAGCTTAAGCACTCTTTTTTTCTGTTGTGCTTCACTAATTGCCGGCATTAAGTGTAAAACTTTTTTGCCATCAATGGTCAAGGAGAGTTCTAAATCAAAACGCGTCATGGCTAAGCGTTTCACAATGGCTTCAATGTGCATTTGCTCTGTTTTTTCAGAGCGCAGAAATCGCCGCCTAGACAGGGTATTAAAAAAAAGGTCTTCCACACTGATGGTTGTGCCAACTGGATGAGCGGTCTTTAGAATACTTTGTATTTCAGAGCCTTCTGCCTTAAGAGAATAAGCCTCATCTGCCGTCTCTGCTTTGGAGCAGAGTTGAAACTTAGAGACCGAGGCAATGCTTGCCAGCGCCTCACCACGAAACCCTAAGGTTTTAACTGAAAATAACTCATCAACTGATTGAATTTTACTGGTTGCATGAGGAAAAATACTAAGCTCTAAATCGTCTTTTTCGATGCCACAACCATTGTCAGACACTCGAATTAAACGAATGCCTGCTTCTATAATTTCAATGTGCAGCTTGCAGGCTTTGGCATCTAAGGCATTTTCAACCAGTTCTTTCACCACTGACGCCGGTCGCTCGATGACCTCACCTGCAGCAATTTGATTGGCAAGCTCTTTAGAGAGCACTCTTATTTTGGACATCTATTTACCTAACTAGGGATCTTTAACCGCTGACCAATTAACAACTGGGAGGATTTATTAAGGTTATTATAACGCATTAAATCCTTTAAAGAGACCGCTTCTTTTCTGGCAATCACCGAGAGTGTCTCACCCTTTTTGACGTTATAAATTCGCTCTCGTTCGGCAAAATAGGTCCCTCTTGGCGGGTACTGATTAAAGTAGGCGTTAATGCCTTGCACCAAAGCCTTGGAAAGACGTTTTCGATACCAGGCACTGCGCAGGTTCTTTTCCTCTTTTGGGTTGGTAATAAATCCTGTTTCAACCAAAATGGAGGGAATATCTGGTGACTTTAACACCACAAACTGGGCTTGCTCAACCTTGTCATGATGTAAAACGGTAAGCTCATCTAGTTTGGTCAGCACTAATTGTCCCAACAAAAGACTAGCGCGCGTCGTGGCCGTTTGAGATAAGTCTATTAAGACTGAGCGAATCACCCCGGTCGCATCTTGCAATTTTCCTAAATCAACGCCGCCTAATTCTGAATAGTTTTCTTTCTCTGCTAACCAGCGGGCTGCTTCACTGGTGGCACCTTTTGGTGACAAGGCAAATACAGAGGCCCCGCGAGATTTTTTATTAATAAAGGCATCGGCATGAATGGAGACAAATAAATCGGCATTTTTCTCTCGGGCGATTTCTAAACGCCGCCTTAAAGAAATGTAGCGATCATCCCCACGGGTAATATAGGCTTTTATCCCTTTTTCTCGATTTAAATCACGCAGAAGCACTTTGGCTATCTTTAAGACCACGTCTTTTTCTTGCGTGCCGAGAGCACCTCTTGCCCCTGGATCTTTTCCGCCATGACCAGGATCGAGCACAATGACCACATCTCGCGATTTTTTAGGGGTTTTATCACTTAACACCGCAGTCTTTGCCGGTACTTGCTGCTTATTTCTATTGATGAGTGTCACTCGAAGGGTGGTTTTTGAAATTTTTTGGCTTGTTATCTTGGTGTCCGGGCTTGCTAAATCAATCACCACTCGCAATCGCCCAGCGGCATTTCTCGCTTGCCGAATATTTTTTACAAGTTTGCTGTTTATCTTAGGTTTTTGATAACCTTGTCCTCGTTGTGAGTTAGAAAAATCAAATACTTGCCGCGCAGGCTTACTAAGAGAGAGTGTTTTAAAAGAAAAGGGCGCATTAAACTTAAATACTATAGTCTCTTCGTCTGCTGCTAATGTCAGATCAATTGCAATTAAATTAGCTGCCCATACTGGGCTGAAAAAAACAAGCAAAAACAACAAGAAACTGGCTTTCAAGTTCTAAGTCCTCACCTTAAGTCTTTCTACAAAACGCCTCCCTGCTTCACTAGCTGCTGTGACTGTTAGTTGGCGCGCATGATCATTCACTATGGAAAATGATAGCTTAAGATCGGGCGCTTGTAACCACTGCCCACCTTTTTCTGGCCATTCAACACAGACTAAGAAAGCCTCATCCGCCATTTCATCAAAGCCCAAAAACTCAAGCTCATAAGGGTCACTTAAGCGATAAAAGTCTGCGTGTAATAAGGTTTTATCGGCAAGTGTGTAGGACTCAAACAAGGTATACGTCGGGCTCTTAATG
This sequence comes from Legionellaceae bacterium, assembly GCA_030148065.1. GTDB lineage: Bacteria > Pseudomonadota > Gammaproteobacteria > Legionellales > Legionellaceae > JASBUC01. Next base: position 28,198 of record JASBUC010000020.1, read on the forward strand.
GCGCCCACAACACCAAGTGCTCTAAACAAGGCTCGCACAAACGTGGTTTTTCCATAACCAATCTCGCCCTCTAAATGCAGGCTAAGTGGCGTCTCTAGTAACGTTTGGCATTGCTTAGCAAACAGAGTAAGCGCCTGTTCACTCTCAAAAACCATCGATAAAGGATCACTTCTCATGTTGTAACTCTTTAAAAAACGCTGACAAATACTGACATAAATCCCCAGCTATTAAACTTGCTTCTCCCTTGTCTTTGATGCCTTCTTGTAAGACTCGAGCTTGTGCAAGCAGAGCCAATTGAACGGACTCCTCTTGAGAGGCCCCTGCTGCAAGAAAGCCTGCCACAAAGCCTGCTAAGACATCACCAGTTCCTGCCGTTGCCAAGGCCGAGCTGGCAATCGGAAACAACCATGGAACCTCAAGCTTATCATTATACAACAAAGAGCCTGCACCTTTTAAGAGCACGGTGGCCTTGGTTTTTTGATGTAATTGTAAAACGCTTTCAAGACGAGTCCGTGCCTTGCGAGTCTCCTCATTAAGCAAAGCCTTTGCTTCACCCGGGTGAGGCGTCAGGACCGCGTTTTCTAGAGTTCGCTCTGTCTCTTTGCCAAGGTAATGTAGCGCACCGGCATCAAGCACCATCCGACCTGAAAAACGAAGGCTTGCCTCAATGCATTCGACACTAAAAGGGTCATCAATGACTAAGCCTGGCCCCAAGAGCAGCACATCTGCTTTATGTTTGTGTTTATTAAAGCATTCTATAATGTCATCTCTGCTCAAAACGCCTTCAATCATCACTTCTGGGCGATGACTCAAAAGACTCACAGCATGCTCTTTGTGGGTAATTAAAGTAACTAAGCCTGCTCCCACTCGTAATGCCGCTTCACTTGCTAAGATGGCCGCCCCGCCCATACCTTTAGAGCCCGCCACAATAAGAACGTGACCAAATAGGCCTTTATGAGAATTTTTAGCTCTGTTAAGACCTCTTAAATTAGACACTTGCAGAGAGTGTTCTTTGGCACTCGGCACACATTTAAGGTTATCCGCTTTGGCAAGCAACGGCTCTACCACCACCAAGCCTGCTTGCTCATAGCCTTCTTCTGAGACCAAACCAAGCTTTTTAGCAATAAAGGTCACGGTTAAGTGCACTTTTGTGCAGAGAAAATCAAAGACTTTCCCCGTATCTGTGCAGAGGCCGGAGGGCAAATCACAAGCAACTTTATAACCCTTGGCGCGATTAAAGCTTGCAATTGCCAGCTGAAAGTTACCACGAGGTTTGCCTCTTAAGCCAATGCCGAGCATGGCATCAATGATAACATCTGCTGAGTAATCAGCGTCTTCCTGAAAGCGCTCAATGCCAACCAGAGCACGTTCTGCATAAGCTTTTGCACGTTGAGCCAATAAAGAGCCCTCTATGGACTCATCGACTAATATGACTCTTAGCTCACAGCCTGCAAAAGAGGCAAGTGCTGCTAAGAGAAGCCCATCACCACCGTTGTTGCCAGCGCCCACAAAAACACTCATTGTGTTCGGTCTACCGTAATGCTTTAGAATGTTTTTAAGCATCGACTCTGCGGCCATCATCATCAAATCAAATGGTTCAATCGACAAAAAGGCTTGCTCTTCTAAGCGTCGAATTTGCTTTTCAGTGTATAAATCTATCAAGACAACTCCAAAAATTGCGCACTTCCCGCAGCTAGTACGGGAAGCGTCTTGAAAGGAGTGGTGAACTAATGCGTTGTGAGATATTTCACGTTTGGATCTTTGGCATAGGCATCTAAGATTTCGTGGAGCAGCTCTGTTAACACACCATGCTGAACTTCCTCGGTAATGATCCCCTCATCGTCATCGGATCGCATCCGGTTTAAACGCTCATCAATCATTTTAGTCACCGAGCCACCCGGAAATAAATTTGCTAAGACTCGCCGCGCCTCGGCAGGCCCAATTTTTTTATAGAGCTGATTCCGAATTTCAGCATCTTCGGCCGTGGTACTAAAGGCCCATAATTCAATGGGGCCCAAAGTCAGGGTAAGTAGCTGCACGTTAACCCCTTTTTTGGTGGCAAACTGAACCAAAAAGGTGGCGCCATCCGCACTTGGGCCATGCACGCGTCGTTTTAGAGCAAGCTTTGCAGTTTCACTCAAGCCAAAAATCTCGGTGGTCTTTTCAATGGCTTGCTTGGGGCCTGCATCCATCACATAGATGGCAGTTGCAAAGTCAATCATCACACTATCGAAATCCTCAACTGCTTGTGAGAGCAAGGCAATTTGAACTTTCCATTTACGACCTTCCCGCATGTCGACCAAAACCTGATCGCGCACCGCTTGCGCTTTCGAAGTACGGTGAAATTCATCATAAACAATCCGTTTTGGATCTTCTCTAATTTCTTGCACTCGTTTGGTGTGGTAGGCTCGATATTGCTCAGGCATGTCTTTTACATTCTCGGGCGTTAAGTAGAAGTGCCTTGCTAGTACATAACGTGCCAACATATACATCACCGCCGTTTGCCTCTCGGCCGAATCACCACCACTTTTGGCAACTTCATCCAAATCGAGTGACACCACCTTGGCATCACCAATGTCAAAGCTTGTTACCTTAGATAAAATAGGGTATTCCCTGACCGCTCCTGAGATCATACGAGAAAAAGCCGCAATCAAAGGCTCTCCAGTAGGGGTGGTAATTTTACCATATAAGTCATTAATTGCAGGGATCCGACAAATGGATGCAGCATCAGCAATAAGTGGCATAGCATAGCGTTGAGCAAGCATTGCTTTATGCTCAAAGCCTGCTAGAAAAAGTGCGTCCGTGACTTCCCACCAAGTTGTTTTACTATCGAGTACAAAGCCGATTTCCTCTAACGTGCCATCGATTAAAGGCTCCATGCCAGCAGAATAAGGATAAGCACTGGCATTATCAGCATAATTTTTATAAAGCTCGTCAACCACCATGCCTGCTAAATCTGGAATGCCATCATACGGTTTAGGGCTACCATGAGGAGTGGCAAGTAAAGTAAAGAAGTTAACAATAAAGGAGCGTTCTTGTGGTGTTGGGAAACGGCAACCTAATTGCGTATCAAGTGGGTTAATTGAATATTCTGGCGTCATTCGCAAGCGGTAATAGGCAACCTGGTGGCGATTTTCTTCAGGGAGAGCCTCTTTTAAAAGAGAAATGAGCCCGCTACTTGATGGTCCAATGTCGATGATTGCAATTCTTGGCAGACGGACTAAGCCTGCTGATAAACAAAGAGCAAGGTTTGTCGCATTCGATAGTACCGATTTACCCGATCCTGGTCTTGCGTAGACTAAATCAATCCAAGTGGTCTGCTCTGAAGAGCCTGGTTGAAATGGCCAAAGCTTGCCATCTGGTGAACGAAACATCAAAGCACCTTGCTTCCAGGTAGAGGCAGGGCGAGTAATGGGCAGCATGCGAACAATCTCAGCAAGCGGTGCCACTGTTGGCACGGCGAGATTGTCATAACTCACCCCCATCATGGTCGACACACAGCCCCCGAAAGGATCGCCACTTATTTCAGAGACATCGCAAGAGCCCCAGCCCTCAACCGCTTTAGCAAGCTCAGATGCGCGCCGTCGAAGTAAGGCCACTTCCCCATCAGGAGCCCAAGTGCTGGCTGCTACTCGTAATTTGATGATGGCATCATCGGTGTTTAATTGAACGTATTTTAAGAGGTTATTGGCATCACTGATTAAACGATTTTGAGCGGATGAAAATGTTAAAATGGAGGCCATTAAGCCTTTTAGTTTAATCACGGAGAGGCCACCACTTTGGATCAAAAATGACATCCGCCAAGGAACTTGGGTTGGCAGCACTCTGTTAAAGAGCATCATAAAGGGGCGAATGTCTTTTGGAAACAAGTCGATGTAGACCGTTGAGTAGACTTTATCTCCCACTCGCACAGTTCTTAGGTCCAGATTCTCAGCATCCCTTGGTAAAATTTGCTTGCTTAGACACGGCCATAAGAGATCAGAGGGATCGCCATTGAAGCGATTGAGCTCTTTGACTTTAATTTTGTCCCCTGGCAAAACTGGACGCCAATCATTATCGGTGAAATCCGGATCGCCCACTAAGCGCATCTCATATATTGCTTTGTGTACGTCTAAGACATTGACGTTGATGTTGACCGTATTGAAGTCAGCTGCAAGCGATCGTACAAAGGCTGCATGTTCTTCGCGAAGCTCAGGGATCCCGGCAAACACGGCTTGGGTGTACCGAAATGGCGGTAAGCCCTTGTCCTTAATGAAGTCCATTTTATCTCGATGGGCTTGTTTTAATTGTTCTTTCGTGAGTGTATTTGGGTGAGTCCACAATACGAAAAAAACTTTTTCACTAGCACAGTAGCGCGCCAAATGCGCTTCCCGTTCGTTGAATAAATCATCTAATTGAAGGCGCAAACGTCGACTGGTTGCGCGAGCAGGCTGATAGCAATCGCTGATTTCTTTTTTGATGTTTTGCTTATCATGCCCAAAAAAAACCTGCAGGGAGTGACCATCGCGCGTCATAGCTGATTGCAAACTATTGGCTATGCCCCCAATGATGCTCTCAAACTCATCTGTTCCGACAAGCTGGCGCACGCCCTCAACTTCAATCACACTTGCCAGTGAGCCATCGTGGGCCGCGAGAACGGTATCCCCATCAGCCGTCTCTAAATCACAATAATTATCGGTGGATTGCCTTAATGACGCACTCATCCAAGCAAAGAAGCTGTCAAACCCATCAAGAAAAGATTCAATAAATCGTGCCATATTACCAGTCCTTTACTGTTCCCAAAAATCTGCTTTTGGTGTCACTATGCCCAAATCACGCTTTTTCTTCGCTGACGCCTTCTTCCTTTGCAATCTCATCAAGGGCAGCTTGTGCCCATTTTTCTATTTGTTTTCTAAATCGAGCTCGTGATGGCAATAAGCGCACGTTGTGTAGGGCCTCTTTGGCTTTGTCGTCTGATTCAGATCCTAGGCCTGAATCAATCAACATCTGACCAAAACTTGCTGGATCGCTGCTTCCTTCTCCAAACTTGTCTTCCACCATTTGAGAGCGAAATTTAAACGTTCGATACAAGGTCTGCGCACTGCTTTTATACCCTGTGTTGTTTGAAATTGCACAAAATAACACATGACAAAAACTGTTTAATTCTCCTTGGCTCATTTCAGGGAGATAGATTAGAGTGCCTCCGCCATAATCTCCTAAACCAACCGACTCTAGGAAAAAACACTGCGTACAGAAGCAACAGGCCGTCTTCATATTGCTTAAACGATTGTTCGTGTAATTACAATCAAGATTGACGACTTCTTGAAACAATTGAGCCTGAAAGCCACAAAATTGACAAGTATACTTGTCTCGAATTAAGACTTTCTTTTGAAACACTTGGAAGGCAGAATCTGCCTTCCGAGCTGCAAACACCCTCCATGCTCCAGGTTTGGCATAAAGGGTGAGATCATGCAATGCCATTAACTACTAGTTGTCCAAGCACTACCTGTAGGACCTGCGGTGGAACCGCCGCCGAAGATAGTCATACCAGTGGTTGATAACATAGATGGTAAGAACAACAAGGCTGCCGCAATTAACACGAGAGCAATTGGTGTTCCTACTGGTACTTGGGTTGGGTTATCTTTGTGCTGCTTAAATTTCATAATCGCACCAACGGAAAACGCCAAGCCACCTAAGTAAGCACCTGCTGTAATTAAATCAGCAATGGCAGTAAACGAACCAATTATCTGAGAGGCCACACTACCTGCAGTCATTGCTGTGTCTGCTAGTGCCGCCGAGCTTAGAAGCATCAGCAAGCCACCATAAAATAATTTATTTCTCAATTTTATTAACATCACTCCTCCATTTTTATTGTTAAGAAAAAACCATGCCTGACCAACCGGCTGTGGTATAGTTTGACGCACCAAAAATTGTTTTTCCAGTTGTATCTAATAAGCTTGGAAAAAATAGTAGTGCAGACGCCACAAAGAGCATGGCAATAGGTGTTCCAATCGGAATTTGGGTTGGGTTATCTTTGTGTTGCTTAAACTTTAAGATCGCGCCCATGGAAAAACCAAGGCCCGCAATGTAAGAACTTGCCGTGATAAGTTTTGATAAATTTTCAAACGATAAAATAATTTGAGACGCAACGCTCCCAATGGTCATGGTGGTGTCGGCGTAACTCTGACTATAAAAAAAGCAACAGAGTACTGCAAAGGCACCATAACGGCGAAACCTCGATAGAAGCGTTTTGCTCTCTCTGACAACTTGTTTCACTAAAATCCCCAAATGATGATCGCTTTCACATCCAAAACCGTTGAGCATAATTCATTAAACTACAATGATAATTACAACATTACCGCATATTTCTTATTTTTGTTAGCTTATTCTACGCTATTTTCTTGATCTTTTTTAGGCTGCGAACAAGGTTGTATAGAAAATGTTAACGGTCTCAACAATGTTTATCAATAAAACGCCGCCAAAAATATGAATGATGCCTTTTCCAATCAGTCCTGGCTGTTGACCTGCATGGCTTGCACTGCGAGCGAGTAGGACCCAACCACGTATAAAGGCAATGATGCCAATGATTTGTAAAAATTCAATTAAGGCTTGCCCACCATTGGCCACTGTGAAGTATTGAGCAACATCGGTGTCGAGTTGATCATAGGATAAGATATTGGTTGAACCAAAGGTTGTCATCATAAAGACGTCGACCGCCGAGGGCAGATAGAGCAGCCCCGCCGCCGCAATGACATTAATTAACGGCTCTTTCATACTGGTATTGCTAGACATCATGGTACGAGACTCACCATAGGCCTTCATACTGTAGACCGCCTTAAACGCATAAATTAATCCCATTAAGTAGGCAGCACCAGTTACCAACCTCTCGATGGAATCTAAACTGCCGCCTAAATTAGTAATCCACGTCGAAGCTGTACTCATTTCACATTACCTATATGTCTGCCGGACTAAACGTTATCACTTTACCACTCGTTGTTGTTATTTCCCCTTTTTTGGCATAAATCTCAATAACTTTGCCATAACCAGGTAATTCTACGCCTTTCGCGACTGTTTTGATGTCCCCTCGAGTTGACTGCAACCATGCCCTGCCAGGAATAAGCGCCTGCACATAGTAGACAGCCTCGGGCTTCTCCATCGCCTTTTTCTTTTTAAGTTGCGCTATTTTCTTCTCTTTTTTAAGCGCATTTATCTCTGTCTGCTGCTCAATTAATTTTTCTGTCAAACGCTGTATGCTGTTATTAAGTTTATCAAGCTTATCGGCCGTCTCCGACACACTGCTATTGACCTCTCCCAATTTGTTATTGAGTTGGCCAATCTGGTCGGAGGTTTGCTCCCTGGCGCGATTTAAAGTCCTTAATTGTCTCATTACTTTCGCAGAAGGCTCGCTAACCACTGGCCTATAGGTCGCCTGGCCGCCTGAAAAATTATTCACCGGTGCTGCTGCAAGCACAGGCGTCGATTCAGGCGTCACTTGCGTGCGCACGACTTTCACAGGCTTCGATGCCTTAGGCTCGGCTTTTGCCGTGACGGTTGGCTTTGCCGATTCTTTTTTCGCTGCTGTCCTTTTATCATCCCCTTTTCCTGCAATCATCTTAAACCCTAGCAGTACAATGATAAAAATACCAACTAAGCCGATAATGACCCGCTTTAACTGGGTTGTGCCGGTGGTTGTGATCACCGAGGATTTAATCTCCTCTTCATCAAAGGCCTCTGGCTCGCCCGACTCTGAAAAATGATATTCGTCGTCTTTAAATTCATCTGCCATGTGCGATCCCTTCTGCTAAAGTGACATTAAGTCACTAGTAAATAGTATGCCAATGCCTGTTCCGGAATAAACATAAACCGTTGGTGGCATGTTAATGTTTTGCTGCGCCGCTTGCCCCCAAGCTTTACCAACATCCGCAAGTGCAATGACGGCATTCTCCAGTGCTGAGTTCGCTGTGTTTTGCTCAACCGTATAGGAACTATCCGTTCCAACGGTCACGGTGGTACCCGCAGACTGGAAGGCATTACCAAAGCCTGTCATAAACGATGAGGCAAACAACGTACCATAACGCAATAGGATATGGCGGTTAGTATGACTCGACAATGCGGTGTGAGCGGTCTCTGGATCGATGGCATAAGCGGTCATGCTTGTAGTGGTCCCATGCCCAGGCACCGACATCTTATTAAACGTGATGGTCACAGTACCACTGTTCGCCTCAAGCTGGAATGAGCCTATGAGCTTAGTTCCTTTGAATGGGCCTGAGACGACCGTTGCAAGCACTGGGCCTTTTTGATCGCTGTTGACGCCTGAATCAAGGACTGCAAACCATATGTCACCTGCTTTAACAATGGCCTCTTTATTTGCATTGGCGACCTGGGCTGCGGCAGCCGCTTTTGCAGCCGCGGCCGCTTTTTCTTGATCGCTCTCATCACCAGGCATGTAAATGGTGCCAAGATTACTTTGGCTTGCCGCTTTGGACCAAATACCAACTGCTGAGCCTGCGGCACCACTGTACTTCGAAACCAACTGGCTAATCTTGTTTTTATTTTGCAGAACTAAGCGCTGCTCTTTTTGCTGCTCTTTCAAAGCCTCGATTCGTTTTTGGTTGGCTTCAAACGCTTTTTGCTCAGCACTTTTTTGTCCCATATTATTTGATTCAAGTTGCTGTAAGGCTCTGAGTTTTGCTTGCTCACTATTAAGGCCTGCTAAGTCATCACCTCCTTGACTCAGTGATGATAAACCAGCAATGCTCGCACCACTAGCAGCGGCAACCTCTGCATCACTGTAACCTGCTGCTTTCATCGCATCACCAGAAACACCAGCACTTTGCACTTCTTTGGCACTGAAACCGCCATTTCTAAGTTCTGCCGCACTAAAGCCTGCGTCTTTCAAAGCTGTTGCCGAAAAGCCTGCGTTTTTAAGGGCCGCGGCATCATAACCTGCGGCCTTCAGAGCCTTTGCCGAAAAACCTGCAGCTTTCAATTCTCTGGCTGAAAAGCCGGCATTTTTTAATGCACTTGCTGAAAAGCCAGCACTGGCAAGCTCATTGGCTGAAAAGCCTGCCGCCTTCAAAGCCCCTGCAGAAAAACCCGCAGCTTTTAATTCACTGGCATTAAAGCCTGCGTCTTTTAACTCTTTAGCACTAAATCCTGCTGCCTTTAGCTCACCAGCATCAAAGCCTGCAGCCTTTAATTCTGCTGCAGAAAAGCCCGCATCCTTCAACTCTTTAGCAGAAAAGCCTGCGGCTTTTAAGTCCTCGAGTGAACAGCCCTGGCTGTCTATTATGGTCTTAGCACTGACTCCTGCAAGTCTTGCTTGTCGAATGGCACTAGCATTACAACCTTCCTTTTTAAGATTGGCTAAAGCATCAAGGGCAGAGCCTGTTGCATTAGCAATTTGGCTGCCGCTAAACCCTGCTTTTTTTAGTTCAGCAGGACTAAAGCCTGCATTAAGCAGCTCTTTGGCTGAATAACCCGCAGCCTTTAATTGTTCGGCACTGCAGCCATTCACTTTTTTAATGGTGGTTGCACTCACGCCTTTTTGGCGAAGAGCATAGAGTGCTTGTACTGAACAACCTGCCTTTTTAAGCTCTGCAACACTGACATCACTAGGCAGCCCAAGTTTGGCCGCTTCAATCTCAGCAGGACTAAAGCCTGCTGCTGCAAGCTCGCTGTCACTAAAGCCTGCTTCATGAAGACTAGCGGCAGAGTAACCCGCAGCTTTCATCTGAGCCGCCGAACAGTTATTAATCTTCTTGATTAAGGTGGCACTCACCCCTTTTTCACGCAGCGCTTTCAACTTCGAAGGATCACAACCTGCACTGGTAATATCCGACATGCTAACGCCTTCAGGCAAATGCATGGAAGCGGCTTTAATCTCAGAAGGACTGTAACCTGCGGCCCTTAGAGCTGAGTCACTAAAACCTGCTTTTTTCAAATCATCGGCACTGTAACCTGCTGCTTTCAACACTCTGGCACTACAGTTACTGAGCTTTTTAATCGCCGCTGCACTGACCCCTTGCTTTCTAAGCTTAGTCAGCATGGTTACATCACAACCTACTCGCTGAATAAAGTTCGGGGTAACACCGGGAGGCAGATTTAGACCCGCCGCTGCGATCTGTTCAGGCGTAAAGCCTGCCTGAGCTAGTTCACTGTCACTAAAGCCTGCTTTTTTCAGTTCGCCTGCAGAATAGCCTGCCGCCTTTAATTGCCCTGCCGTACAACCATTGAGCTTTTTAATGGCGCTGGCTGGCACCCCTTTTTCACGAAGCGATTTTAAAGCAGCAACACTGCAGCCTGCTTGTTTAACGTCCGCCATTGAAACACCCTCAGGTAATCCTAAGTTTGCTGCTTGTATTTCAGCAGGTGAAAAGCCGGCATTGGCGAGTTCTGCATCACTAAAGCCTGCATTTTTCAAGTCAGTGGCACCATAGCCTGCCGCCTTTAAGGCCTCAATGCTACAACCACTGATTCGGCGAATGCGGGCAGCACTGACCCCTTCCTGTTTTAATTTGCTTAATGCATCAGCAGAACAACCGGCGCGTTTTATCGCATCGTCTGACACGTTACTACCATTCGCAGCCCCTGCTTCTGCGGCTTTTATCTCACTTGGTGTAAACCCTGCTGCTGCAAGTTCGCTGTTTGAAAAGCCTGCTTTCTTAAGAGCGCCTGCACTAAAACCTGCCGCTTTTAGATCTGCTGCACTAAAGCCTGCCGCTTTTAGTTGACTGGCATTACAGCCATTTAATTGTCGTATGGCTTTGGCGCTAACGCCTTTTGCTCGTAAGGCTTTTAACGCTTCTGGACTACAACCAGCTCCTTTAACATTGGCCACAGAAACCCCTGGCGGAAGCCCTAAATTAGCCGCTGCTATTTCGCTAGGAGTATAGCCTGCTGCTGCAAGCTCACTGTCGCTAAAGCCTGCGTTTTTCAAGTTTGCCGCGGAGAACCCAGCGGCCTTTAAGGCACTGGCACTGCATTTATTAACGCTTTTAATCAATGCCGCGCTCACCCCTTTTGCTCGTAAAGCCGCAAGCTTTTTCGGATCACAACCAGCCCCGGTAAGGTCGCTCATGCTAACCCCATCTGGCAAGGTAAGAGAGGCTGCTTTAATCTCATCAGGACTAAAGCCTGCTGCTTGCAACTCATCATTACTAAAGCCTGCTTTTTTCAAGGCACTCGCACTAAAGCCTGCCGCTT
>JASBUC010000029.1 GCA_030148065.1 Legionellaceae bacterium
ACCTAACCTATCAGGAATTTTTTTATCCAGGACCCGCAGTTCGGATTGAAATATTATTGTCTCCTTTGTGCTTTTATCCGTTGTAGAATCCAATTCATAGCTTAGCGATTGTTCTTGTTCTGATTGAACGCTTTGTTGCACACTTTGTTCTGACTCTTGCTCGACGCCCAGAGAGGCAAGATTTGGCATCTGCCCTTTGCGCTTTTGGCGTGTTCTTTTTTGTTGTTTTTCTTCAAACTCTTTTGTTTGTTGGCTTCTTAGGGCCTGCGTATTTTTTTCAATCCTGTTTTTGCTTATAGCAATTTCAAAGGGGATTTGTTGAGTCATGTGAGATTCTGGTAAAACAACCTGACAGCTGACCCTCATTCGTCTTGCTTCGCTCTTTAACCACTCAATCTCACTTGCCGTTAACTCATCACTATTTAATTCAACACAGTTCGTGGTTGAATTTGAAAGATTTTTTAAAAGTTTAGAGAGCTCAACGAGGGTCTCTCTTTTTTCTAGGGGATCTTTTGGAAAGTTGAGATCTAACCGTAGGGTTTTCATCGGGGTTTGATGATGGGAACTTAAATAGGCGTTTAAACCTTGTAGAGCAGAGAAGTCAGCCGTATTAAGCCAGAGCTTAGTTGCTAATCTCTCTTTATTTTTGCTTAGTTTATCTACTAATTCCTCGAGTAGTTGGTGGTAGTCAACACTTGAGAATTTTGCCTGCTTGACGCCAGGAAAAGGTGGCAGCTCGTTGCCGGCAACGGTGCTTAAGTAGCTCTGTAGTTCGGGGTTTGGATTTTGCTCTTCCTTTGTTGTTAGCTGATACCCTGTTCTATCTTTAAGAAACGCTTGTAAGACTTGTTGATTAATAGCCGTTTTGGGCTTATCGGTGGGTTGATTAAACTTAGCTTTTAACCTTTCATCTAAGGTGCCATAGTCTCCTGTTGCTATTTCTAGTTCTTTTAAACTCTCTTGTACAACAAATTGTTCAAGCGCATTAATCTCTCCTCGATTGAGATAGAGATAATCTAAAAGCTTGGGAGCGTTTTGGTCAAACCTTGCCATAAAAAGTGCATCATTTAAGGCCTGATAACCCGCAGCGTGTTCGCTCGTAGCGGGTGTTTGATTATAAGTCTCTTCTTCGAGTGTGAAACGTTCGAAGTTTTTTGTCAGAGCGGCTTTAATGTTCCCTTTGATTTCTTGGCTAACAGGGTTTGACTCTGGGTTATTATCAAAAAGGGTGTACTTAAAGCAATGCCTTGCTGGTTCTATCTGTAAGGCAAGCGTGAGCCAGCATGGGTTTTCTTTACTGCCAACATTTATTAAGAGGCTACGATGGTAGGGGTGAGCGTCCTTTTTTGTTGTTCTAATACTGCTTAGCATGCCGTCTAGTTCATTTAGTTCAACCACGTTCAAGGCATTTTGTATTTGGTATTGTTGTACTAAGCGCTGCAAATCAAGTTGTTTTAACAGATGAGGTGTTTTTAAGCTGCCGAATATAAAATGTTCTTGAATTCCTCTGGTTGATTCTGGCTCTGCAAGTTGTAGTGGTGTGACAAAGGTTTGATCTGTAGACATAGAATCTCAATCTGTGTATTTATTTTTTATTATAGACAACAAACAAGCAAATAAATCATGAATAAAACAAAAAGCGCTTATAAAATTCATAATATGCGTTATAATTAATGAAATGATCAAATATGAGAGCTCAATTGTTTCGAAACTACACTAAACTCACCCAAAATGGGGTTAACCGATTGATTCAACATGCTTTTGAAGGTGATGAAAGACGAGTAAACGAACTCCTTAGCGCAGGTGGCGCCTTAGAAGACGCCATTTTTGGTTTCGCTTGGGGACAACAGGAGGACTTGCTTAAGCGATATTTTAGAGGTGATGATCAATGTGTACGAGCCTCTGAAATGGGCAAGGCTTGTCGAGAGGGCGATGTAACCTTTACAAAAGAGCCAAGTGATGAGGCCAAAAAAGCCTTTGTACAGGGCTTGGCTCGAGTCGGTGATGAGCGTCAAGTTAGAGCTGCCCTAAATGCTCGTTGGGCCGATTACTTAGATGAGGTGGTTACCGGATATGCCAGTCGAGGCCATCAAGATTTATTACTCAATATTTTACAAGGAACGACAAAAAGGCCCTTCGCCCTCGAAATAGCAGCAAAGCATGGGCATGTAGCCTTAGTTGAGACCTTATTACAACAGCAAGGGATTGATTTATCTTCCTCACAAGAAAAAAGTACGGCTCAGACTGCTTATTTAAATCATGCACTCATTGGCTACAGCCAAGGACGTCACTTTCAACAGGCATTAAATCTTGTACGAATGGGTGCTAACCCAATGTTTTGTTTGCAAAATTTGATAGAGCAATCCTCTTTGAAAATTGCCATTTTAGATGCTGAGTTGTTGTTAGCCTTTACTGAGAGCGAGGAAGAAAAAGATCACTTGCTGTCTCTAATTGAGGAACAAGAACTGGTGGGTGAAGATGTTATGAGGCAACTAAGAACTTACACTCGAGCAGAGTTTGATAAGATTAAAGCCGCCTTTATCGAGAGTTTTGTGAAGGATCCGCTTATTTTGCCAGAGGCTAAGGATGAGACTCCTGGACATGTGAGGCGTTAAGCACGAAAAGTAAAGAGAAAACAATCAAACTGAGCAATATATTTACAAAGCTGTAATATTATGTTACATTAGGGTCTAGATTAGTTGTTCTTGAGGTCATTATGAGTCATGAAAATACACAAACAAAGGTTAAAGCGCTTAGCCTTGTGGCTTGGCTCTATGATGCTCTAAAAACCGAAGTTCGCTTTGTCTTTAAGCCTTATAGACGTGCGGTTAAAGCTATTTCACCCGAAAATGAGGCCATAAAAGATGGTTTTTTTGATCTATGGAAAGCGGCTTTCTGGTCGGGATCAGGCTCTCAGTTCAGTACATGGAAAGGATCGTTTGCTTTGGTGAGGGATAGGGGGCCCTTTGATGTTATTGCCTCTATTTGGGCACCTTCTAAAAACCCAGAAATACAGTTAAAACGAACCACAAAGATTACTCTTACTATTAATCTTCTAAACCCCATTAGAATGCCCTTTGTCTTGGCAAGAGGGTGTCGACACTCGCTGTTTATTTTAAGCGATTATCTTTTACTGGCACGTCCATTGTACTTTGTTTTAAGTAGGGATTTTTTCGGTCTTAAAAATGACTTCAAAGAAGCGCAAGGGGTTTCAAAACGCGCTTTAGCATTTGCTAAAATTGCCATGTTAGAGTTATTTAAATTACCATTTTGGGGTGTTTACTTAGCGCTTTCTTGCTTGCCTAAGCTGCTTGTGAGCTTAAGCTTGGGGGCTTTGATAGAGCTGCCTGCTTTTGTGGTTAGTAAAACGGCGGCAATCTGCGTTTCCTTGATCTTGAAGGTGGTGAGCGTTATTGCGTTAGGTTTCAGTAAGGCTTCGGAATTACTGTTTTCTAAAAAAGAGGGATCTCAAATCAAGAGGCCTAAGAACTCTCTAGAGACGGCTGTTACAACGGCTTGTTCAGCCGTAAAGACACTTAGAGTACTCTCCGAATCAGAAGAGGTAGGAGTTCCAGAGGGACATCAAGTCCTTGATGATGACTCAGGTGGTGAGAGTGTTCATAGTCGTGAATCAATTGACAGTTATGATGAGCAGGATGGTTCGTCTGTAGTCACTTATGATTCGTCTATTAAGCATGAGGACAACCCTTTTGGTTGTCAATCTTTTGCTCGTCTCTGTTACAGTTCATCATCTTCGGAAGAGTCATGAGTGCAGGCTGGCGGCCATTAGGTAGTTAATGTCAACCGATTCACTTAAACTTGCACTTCTGCTAATCGGATTAAAGCTCAAGCCTTTTAAATCCACCATGTCAAACTGATGTGCTCTCAGCGTTCGACTAAGCTCACTCGGGCGAAGGAACTTTTGATAATCATGCGTTTGCCGCTCTAGTAAGCCGAGTGCATATTCTGCCACTAAAATGGCGCCAAGATAGGCTTTAGTGGTTCGATTAATAGTGGATAAAAATAACAGGCCACCTGGTTTTAATAAGCGTTTAGCATGTTGAATAATCGCTTCATAATTTGGCACGTGCTCTAAAAGCTCTAAACAAAAAATGGCATCAAAGGGCGCTTTTGCCTCAAAGTCTTCAATGGCTGTGGACTGATAGTCAATGCTTAACTGGCCTTTCTCTGCGTGTGCTTTTGCAACATTAATGCTCTCATCAGAGGCATCAATGCCAGTCATCAAAGCGCCAAGGCGTGTTAGGCTCTCAGTCAGAATGCCGCCACCACAGCCTACATCCAGAGCTCTTAGCCCTTTTAAGTTTGGCAGATGATGGCTAATCCACTCAAGCCGAGTGGGGTTAATGTCGTGCAAGGTTTTTAATGGCCCATCTAAGTCCCACCATTTATCCGAGAGTTTTGAAAATTTTTCAACTTCGTCGTTTGCAATTGTCGTCATCGTGCTTAACTATGAGCTCTGTCTACTTAAGATGCCATTCTATCATCTTAGATTGTTGAGAACAGACCCTATATGTTAAAATAGGGCAATAGTTGTGTGGCGTTGGTATTCCATTGAGTAAAAAGTTAGAAGAGATTTCCGTTGTGGTTGAAAGCGGTCAGAAATATCAAACCGAGCAGGGGTTTAAGGCGGTTAAAGATGGCATTAAACCCAAAGCTTGCGATGAGCGCGATCGTTTAAAGAAACCAAGCTGGCTACGAGTGAAGCTGCAAAACTCTAAAAAGTTCAATGAGCTCAAAGAGGTCGTGCATCAAAAAAAGCTTGCGACTGTTTGTGAAGAAGCAAAATGCCCTAACATGAGCGAATGCTGGTCGCATGGTACGGCCACCATCATGTTAATGGGCGCGGTTTGCACCAGAGCTTGCCGTTTTTGCTCTGTTGATACGGGTAACCCCAGAGGCTGGCTCGATTTAGATGAGCCTGAAAAAAGTGCAGAAACAGTGGCCCAAATGGCGCTTCAGTACGTGGTGCTCACCTCTGTTGACCGAGATGATCTCAAAGATGGTGGGGCAGAACACTATGCAAACACCATTCGAGCGATTAAGAAACGTTGCCCTGAGACCAAAGTTGAAGCGTTAACCCCTGATTTTCAAGGAACAACCGAGTGCATCGATTTGTTAATTGATAGTGGAATGGACGTTTTTGCCCAAAACGTGGAAACGGTTAAACGGCTCACCCATCCTGTGCGAGATCCAAGAGCGAGTTATCAGCAGACCTTAGACTTGCTTGCTTACGCTAAAAAACGATCACCTAAGCTGATTACTAAAACCTCTTTAATGCTGGGCTTAGGGGAAACGGCCGAGGAACTCTATCAAACCATGGACGACTTAAGAGCCATTTCCTGCGATGTTTTAACGCTTGGTCAATATTTGCAGCCAACGAAAAATCATCTAGCCGTCGAGCGCTACGTTCCGCCTGATGAATTTAACCATTACCGTGATGTAGGGCTAAAGAAAGGCTTTTTTGAAGTTGCAAGCGGCCCCATGGTGCGCTCTAGCTACCGGGCAGACCGAATCTTTGCCAAAGACAATCTCGGCTTGTAGATAGGAAGAACTCTCAACAAACTGCGCTCTAATTTGCCTGCCTTGTGGTTTATGCCTATAATATAGACAAATAACCTATTATTTGGATTGCCATGCCACAGCCACAGCCACAGATCGTTTTATATGTCGTAGATAGTGAACAATGTGATTACAGTGAGGAAAGAATTGGTCATTTAAAGAATGCGCTTCGTCAACAAGGGCTTAGTCTGAGTGAGAAGGAGGCTCAACGGTTTATTAATACGGAGGCTTTAATTTCGCAATTAATTGACGACGATGGAGCGAAAGACAGACAAAATAAATCAAATACTGAGGACTCAAGGTTAATACAGCAAATTAATGATGCAATTCAATGTCAAAATGAGTGGAATAGTAAAAAAAGAGAAAAAAATCCTCTAGAAGATGAGGCGTTAATTGAGCAGTTAAAACAAGACTATGGATTTAAGGACGTGGACCCAACATTAATTGAGCAAATTAATGAGGCAATTGATAGAGAAAAGGCGTGGGGAAAACACAATGTCAGAGGAGAGCTCACTTATGACGGCAAGTGTGTACTAACGAATGAAGTATTACCAACTTTAGAAGTGCCGTATATTGTGGTCGTGGGAGATGAGGGACTACGGACGGTGGCTTCCTTGAAGGAGAGTGTTCCTTTTGATTGTAAGTTTGTGTGGGTTGCTACTCATTTCAATGAGGATCTATTTGGTGGTTTTCAAGACCATCAATTGCCCAATGTTACCATATTTCCACAAGCTTGTGTTAGTCAAAATGATAGAGAGGCTATCGAGCATTGTCAGATCACGGTTATTGAAAGTGATAAAGCTGCTGAATTGGCTGGGCGCAGTTGGCAGCTGCAAGCCTGGCAAACTTTGACCACAATGACTGAAATTGCACAGCAAACTGGTGTAACGGCTCCGGTTGCACTTGCGAGTTACTATCTATTGTCAAATTGCTTAACGACAGAAAGAAGTTTGGCCATCAGTACTGGACTAGGGGTTGCTGCTGAAGGTATGAGAAGAACAGGCTTTTGGCAGGGTGATAGGGGGCCCCAGCAGCAGGTCG
Source organism: Legionellaceae bacterium (assembly GCA_030148065.1). Lineage (GTDB taxonomy): Bacteria > Pseudomonadota > Gammaproteobacteria > Legionellales > Legionellaceae > JASBUC01. The sequence continues at coordinate 6,622 of JASBUC010000029.1, forward strand.
ATGAGTTAGAGCTGCATCTCGATGACATAGAGCAGCAGAATGCAGCCTCTCATAAAAAAACAAAGTAAAACTAATAGTTCTTGTGGCTTACTGGCGGAAGGCAACTTGCACGCAGAGTCCTTGTCCTGAATCTGGGGTTAAGAGTCGCACTTTGGCATCATGAAGTTGTGCTATTTGTGAGACAATGGCAAGCCCCAAACCGCTTCCTGGGCTTTTATTACCCAGCACTCGATAAAAGCGCTCAAACACTCGGGCTCTTAATTCTGCTGGGATCCCTTGGCCGTCATCGGTGACACTCAAAATAATGTTTTTCTTGTGTTGTTTGACTTCAATCACCACTTTGCCGTTTTCTGGTGTGTAGCGAATGGCGTTGTCGACTAAGTTTCGAGTTAAGATGCTAAGAGCGGTGTAATTGCCTTTTATCACTAGGCGATTTTTTTGATTTTTTAGCTCAATGTCGATGTTTTTTTCCACCGCAATCGGGGCAAGTAGGGCCACTACTTCACAGGCGAGGCTTGCAAGGTTGACGTCTGCTAAATCATTGATGCCAGTGGACTCTGGTACCAAGCGGCTCATGGTTAAGAGCTGTTGTACAATGTGTGTGCTGCGATCGACGCCCACAGAGAGGTTCTTAAGAGCCGCTTTTCGTTCCTCTTCTGAAGTGGTATTGAGCGCGACTTGTGCGTGCGCTTTTAAAGCGGCAAGCGGGGTTCTTAGCTCATGTGCGGCATCGGCTGCAAAGCGTTTTTCCCGGTCAAAAGCTTGCTGCAGTCGAATGAAGAGTTTATTCAATTCATCAATCACCGGCCGAATTTCATCAGGCACGCCTTCTAGATCAACCGGTTGTAAATGAGAGGGGGCACGGTTTGCCACTTCTTTGGCCACCACATCCAAGCTATCCAGGCCCTTACCGATGATGATCCAAATCAAAAGGCCTGAGAGCGGGAAAGTTAGTAACATGATGTAGATGTCATCTTGTGCAATGCGATGACCTAATTCATTGCGGGTGTTGTAGCCTTCTGCTACCACGGTTCGAATGCCGGCTTTGGGGTTATAGGCCGTAAAAATACGCCAGTCTTGCCCGTTGAGCGTTTTATCGCTAAAACCGTCTTCTTCGGTGGTCAGAGGCGTTCTTGGTGAGTAGGGGGAGTGTAGGAGCAGTTTTCCGCTGTCGCTCCAGACTTGAAGATTAAATTTATGAATGAAAGTCTCAGGAGGTAAGTCATTGATTAATTGCTCTTTGAAGTAATGCTCAAGCTTCCCTGGGATGGCGTTTAGAGAGTCTTGAATGGCGTCTAAGTCACGTGCGTGCAGATCGTTTCCGAGTAAGGACTGGTAAGACATGGTGGAGACTGCCATTAAGCTGTCTAAGTGCTCTTGAATGTCTTTTTGGTCTAAATAGTAGTTACCGATGGCAGTTAAAGTGGTCGTAATGGTAATGGCAAGCAATAGGTTTATCAGTAGAAACTTACGGATTGAAATTCTCATAGAGAGTTACTCGTCGTTAGACTTGTCTTTTTCAACCATGTAGCCAACGCCGCGAATGGTGCGAATGAAGGCGGCATCGAGTTTCTTTCTTAGGTTGTGGATGTGTACTTCTAGTGCGTTGCTGTCTACGTCCTCATCCCAACCATAGACGCTTTGCATTAATTGATCACGCGAGAGTACTTGCCCTTTGTTCTCAAGAAGTTTTTGTAAAAGGCTAAACTCGCGTCTTGGCACGTTCATTTCCTCACCATAACAGGTAACAGTATGTGAGGCGGGGTCAAGGGTGATGTGCTTATAGGTAATTAAGCTCTCAGCTCGTCCTGTTGAGCGGCGAATCAGCGCTCTTACTCTTGCTGAGAGTTCTTCTAAATCAAACGGCTTAGTAAGGTAGTCATCAGCACCTAAGTCTAGACCTTTGACGCGGTCTTCGATGCTCTCACGAGCGGTGAGAATTAACACAGGGGTGGTGATTTTCTCGGTGCGAATTTGCTTTAATAGGTTTAGCCCGGGCAGTCTAGGCAGACCTAAGTCTAAGACGATTAAATCGAAGAGTTCGCTAAAGAGTGCGTGCTTGCCTGAGTCACCGTCTTTGACCCAGTCGACGATGTAGCCATGTTGGGTGAGCCCGGTTTTAACCGCCTCGCCTAAGAGTTCGTCGTCTTCGACTAATAGAATTCGCATGCTTACCTACCTTTTTCTACCATGGGTTGCTTGGGTTCTATTAAATGTTTCGACAAAAAAAGCGATTGCATTAGCACAAAAAGAAAGGTGAGGCCCAAACCGCCGAAAAATTTGAAGTTAACCCAGGTGTTGGTGTCATAACGGTAGGCAATGAAAAGGTTTAAAAAGCCCATAAGACAGAAGAAAAGCCCCCAGGAAAGATTTAGCCGTGTCCAAGCATAGGCGGTCACGTTTAAGTTTTTCTCCATCATGCGCTGAATGAGTGGTTTTTTGCCAATGAATTGGCTGCCGATGAACAATAAGCCTGTGACCCAGTAAATTAGAGTAGGCTTCCATTTGATAAACAGAGGATCGTGAAAAAATAAGGTCGCACCACCTAGTAAAATCAATAAGATACAGGTAATTAAATGCATTTTTTCGACTTTTTTGTGCACCAGATAATGAAAGCTTACTTGGATGATAGAGGCCACAATTGCGGTGATGGTTGCGGCATAGATCCCAAAAATCTTAAAGGCAAGAAAGAATAGAAGGACCGGAAAAAAATCAAAAAGTAGTTTCATTGTTAATGCTGAACAAAAGTTGTTATAATCAATAGTATAACACAGCTTACTGCACACCGCTCGTTGTGATTTATTCTCATTTGTATGGCCGCCATGATTGATTTACATACCCACAGTCATTTCTCGGACGGGGCACTCTCACCCACCGAGCTCATCACAAAAGCAAAGGCTTTGGGCATAACGCTTTTGGCCCTAACCGATCACGATACGCTCTCAGGCTTAGACGAAGCAGAGCTTGCCGCCTCTGAACTCGGAATACGGTTGATTAAAGGCATTGAATTTAGCGTTGCTTGGCGACAACACGATTTGCACATCCTAGGCTTAAATTTAAAGGTTGAGACACCCTCGTTGCAGCAATTGGTTGCAAAACACAAAACTGTGCGCCTAGAGAGAGCAAAAGCCATTGCTAAACAACTCGAGAGCATCGGCATTGAAGGGGCACTCGCTGGTGCCAAACGGTTTGCCCATTCTAATGAAATCACCAGGCCCCATTTTGCCAGTTACTTAATTGAGCAAAAGAAGGCAAAAGACATGCGATCAGCATTTAAACAATACCTCGGGCGTGGTAAGGTAGGGTATGTCAGAGCGCCGTGGTCGAGTCTTGCAAAAGCCGTTACGGTTATCAAAGAGGCTGGTGGCTTGCCGGTCATTGCCCATCCCTTACGTTACGGTTTAACGCGCACCAAGCTTTTAGAGCTTATCGCCGACTTTAAAGCCTGTGGAGGGCAGGGCATGGAGGTCATCAGTGGGCTTACCAGTGTGCGAGAACGAGAGACCCTACTGTCTTTATGTCGAACGCACGATTTGCTAGGCTCCGTTGGAAGTGATTTTCACAGTGAGTTGGTCAAGCCTTTTTGTTTTGGGCAGCTGCCAACCCTCAATACAAGCCTTGCTTGTGTGTGGGATCATTTTGTGTGAATCAATGCTCAGGAATTTAAAAGGAACGAGTTAATGAGTCAGATTTTTGCCATTCACCCGGACAATCCGCAAGCAAGGCTTTTGCGCCAAGCGGTACAAATTGTTCGAAATGGTGGTTTAATTGTCTACCCTACCGATTCGGGTTATGCCCTTGGTTGTCGTTTGGGCGATAAGCATGCTTTGGAGAAAATTCGAACGTTACGTGATCTTAATAAAAATCACAACATGACCTTGGTCTGCCGAGATTTATCGGACGTAGGGACCTTTGCTAAGGTTAATAACAAGGCCTTTCGCTTATTAAAAGCCTTTACCCCGGGCGCTTATACTTTTATCTTGCCGGCAACTCGAGAGGTGCCAAGGCGAATGTTGCATCCGAAACGCCGGACCTTAGGGTTACGAGTGCCAGATCACAATGTGGCTTTGATGATGCTGGAATACATGGAAGAGCCGATCATGAGTACCACCTTAATTTTGCCGAATGCTGAGGCCCCATTATCAGAGCCAGAAGCAATCAAAGACATACTTGGCAAGCAAGTTGATTTAATCATTGACGGTGGGCACTGTGGGTTAGAGCCAACCACTGTGGTTGATTTAACAGGCGACAACCCAGAAGTATTGCGGCATGGAAAAGGCGACGTAAGCCCTTTTCTGCCAAGAGATTAAATAAGAATTTACCAATAGGATTTATTAGTAGTTATGCAAAATGAGGCAAAACGAGTTTTATCAGGCATGCGTACAACTGGACGCTTACACCTTGGCCATTATCATGGGGTGTTAAAAAACTGGATAGAACTACAAAACCAATATGAGTGCTTTTTTTTCGCAGCTGATTTGCACGCCCTCACCACTCATTACGACTCACCAGAGCTGATTGAACAGAATGTGTGGGACATGGTGATTGATTGGTTGTCTGCCGGCGTCAATCACGGTTTATCACAACTCTTTATTCAGTCTTGGGTACCAGAGCATGCAGAGCTTCATTTACTCTTGTCGATGATGACCCCGCTAGGTTGGTTGGAACGAACGCCAAGTTACAAAGACATGCAAGAGAACTTAAAAGAGAAAGATTTATCGACCTATGGGTTCTTAGGCTATCCATTGTTGCAAAGTGCGGACATCTTGCTCTATGAAGCTGATTTTGTACCGGTAGGGGAAGATCAAGTTGCCCACATTGAATTAACCCGAGAAATCGCCAGGCGTTTTAATTTTTTATACGGCCGAGAACCGGGATTTGAAGAGCTTGCTGAGAGCGCAATTAACAAAATGGGTAAGAAAAATGCCAAGATGTACCGACGCTTAAAGCAGCAATACCAACAAGAAGGGTCTATTGAAGCCTTGGAGACGGCCGGCGCACTACTCGATGCCCAACAAAACCTAGCACTCGGTGACATAGAGAGACTGCGTGGCTACATCGAAGGCGGTGGTAAGATGATTTTAAAAGAGCCAGAAGCGCATTTGACCCCTCATTCAAAACTCATAGGGCTCGATGGTCGAAAAATGTCTAAGTCTTATGGCAACGTCATTTCCTTGCGAGAGCCGGCTGAGAGTGTTGAGACCAAGATTTTAAAAATGCCAACCGATCCTGCTCGAGTTAAACGCACCGATCCAGGTACGCCAGAGAAGTGTCCTGTTTGGCAATGGCATGAAGTGTACTCAGATGAGTCAACCAAAGAGTGGGTTCGAGAAGGCTGCACCAGTGCCGGCATTGGTTGCATCGATTGTAAAAAACCTGTGCTCGATTCTGTCAACAAGGAGCTTGAACCAATTCGAGAAGCTGCAATCGAGTACGAACAAAACCCAAGTTTGGTCAAAAGCATTATTGTCGAAGGCACGGAAGCCGCTCGAGAAATTGCCAAACCCACCATGACCCTAGTAAAGGAGGCAATGGGACTTGATTACTGATTCAAGTAAGGACGAACAAAGGCACGAGATTTTAGTCGAAGGGCAAGCGGTTACTGATTTACCGGATGACTTGTTTATTCCGCCAGACGCACTAGAAGTGTATCTAGAGCGCTTTGAAGGCCCGCTCGACTTATTACTGTATCTCATTCGCAAGCAGAACTTTGACATTTTAAACATCCCCATTGCAACCATCACTGAGCAGTACATGGAGTACATTCAGTTGATGAAGTCACTGAAGATTGAGTTGGCTGCTGAGTATTTATTGATGGCAGCGATGCTTGCCAACATCAAATCACGGATGCTGCTGCCAAAACCGAAGGTGGAAGAAGGCGAAGAAGAGTTTGATCCACGCCAAGAGCTGTTGCGCCGCTTACAAGAGTATGAGTGTTTTCAAAAAGCCGCCAGTGATTTAGATGCACTGCCACGGCAAGAACGAGATCTCTTTGAAATTAACGTCGAAGTTTGTAAATCACTCTTTGAAGAGAAGCCCCTGCCGGAAGTTTCTTTTGATGCTTTAATGCAGGCGTTTAAAGACGTGCTCAATCGTCAAAAAAACACCAAGCATCACACCATCGAACAAGAACCTTTGTCCATACGAGAGCGAATGGGCGTGGTCTTAGCAAGACTGCAAGATAAGCCCTATGTGCTTTTTACCGAATTGTTTGAAACTAAAGAAGGGCGCATTGGTTTGGTGGTGACGTTCATTGCCGTTTTAGAATTGATGAAGCAAGCAATGCTACAGTTGGTGCAAACTCATCCCTTTGCACCCATTCGAATAACCCTATCAAGTGAGGCCTAGTGATGAGCGCAGATAATTCATTAGCAAACATCATTGAAGCATTATTGTTTGGCAACAGCGAGCCATTAAGCATCGATCAGTTGGTTCATTTAACCGACTGTGATGACAAGAGTTTGATAAATCAAGCCTTAGAAGAGATTGAAACACGCTATCAATCTCATGTACTGGAATTTAAAAAACTAGCATCAGGCTATCGATTTCAAGTGCGCTCAAGCTACAGTCAGTGGGTGAGCCGCCTTTTTTCAGAAAAGCCACAAAAATATTCACGGACCATTTTAGAAACGCTTGCAATTATTGCCTACCGGCAACCTGTCACCCGAGCCGACATTGAGGCCATTCGTGGGGTTGCAGTGAGCACGTCTGTGATTCGCACTCTGTTAGAGCGAAACTGGGTTAAGGTCGCAGGCCACAGGGACGTACCTGGCCGTCCTGCTATCTACATCACCACCAAGACTTTCTTAGATTACTTTAATCTAAGCCGCTTGGATGAACTACCGAGCATTGAAGCGTTGATGCAAGAAGACGGTGAGAGCACTGAGACTCCTAAACAAGAAGAGACGTTTTTGCCAAAGGTTGGCTTGAGTGATGAGGTGACAGCCGCCTCTTCTGCAGTGCTTGATGAGCTTGATGAGTCTTTAGTAGAGGAGCCTCGGAGCGACAGCGATGCGTTAGTGACAAATTTAGAAAGAAATCAAGAGATGGTAGAAGAAGTAGATCATGAGTGAACGATTACAAAAAGTCCTGGCCATGGCAGGTTTGGGCTCAAGACGCAAAATGGAAGAGAGCATTAATCAAGGAGAGGTGCAAGTTAACGGCGCAGTCGCCAGCCTCGGTCAGAAAGTCGATGAAAAGGATAAGATTAGTTTCCGTGGTAAGCGAATTAAGAACCCACTCAGTCGTAATAATCGAGTACGGGTGATTGTGTATCACAAACCGGTTGGTGAAATATGCAGTAAAGTATGCCCGGAAGGTCGACCGACTGTTTATGATTCCATTGCCAAAGTGCAAAAAGGGCGTTGGGTGATGGTCGGCCGACTGGACATTAATACCTCGGGGCTTTTGCTTTTTACCAATTACGGCGAGCTCGCTAATCGCTTGATGCACCCACGCTATGAAATTGACCGTGAGTATGCCGTACGAGTGATTGGCGAGGTAAGCCCTGAAATACGAAATCGCTTGTTAAAAGGGGTTGAGTTAGACGATGGGCCTGCTAAGTTTGACAGCCTTTATGATGCTGGTGGGAAGGGGGCGAATCATTGGTATCACGTGACTCTAAAAGAGGGTCGAAACCGAGAAGTTCGACGTTTATGGGAGAGCCAAAATTGTTCGGTCAGTCGTTTAATTCGGGTGCGATATGGGCAGATCGAGTTGCCGAAGTTTGTCGGTCGTGGCAAGTCGCATGAACTCCCCAGTGAAGAGGTTCGCCATCTCTGTCGTTTGGTTGAGCTCGATAGTAAATTCTAAAGAAAGAGGTATCATAAAAACAGGCCTTTTCAAGTATCTTGAGTATAGTACAATAGAGGCTTTTCATCTGAAGGAGTTGCGACTGTGTGGTTTAAGAATTTAATGGTGTTTGAGTTTGATGCAAACTGGGAATTTGATGAAACCTCATTAGAAGAAACCCTCTTTGAAAAGCGTCTGCGCTCTTGCCCTAAGCATGCTTTTTCCTCGCAGGGCTGGGCAGCTCCAATCAAAGATTTGCCAGAGCAACTGGCCTTTCATACCAACAAGCTTTGTTTCTTATCTTTAGTGAAAGAGTCACGAGTGCTACCAAACTCGGTGGTGAAGAAGGAAGTTGCTGACAGGGCGGCCGACTACGAGCATGAGAATGCCAAAGATGCGAGTGCGGCCCTTAAGCGCCAATTTAAGGAAGACGTTGAGTTTGAATTACTGCCAAAAGCCTTCACCATTCAGAAAAAGACCGAGTTCTACATAGACTTAGAAAATAAACGTGTGCTGATTGATACCTCAAGTGGCAGTGTTGCCTCCTATGCCATTGCCGAGTTGGTTAAAAGCTTAGGTACCTTAAACTTATCCCCCCTAAAAGTCTGTGACGGGACTCATGAAATTTTTGCAGATTGGATAAGACACCCTAGCCACATTCCAAGTAGCATTGAGCTTGGCAAGCAGTGTAAATTAATTAGCCTAAAAGAGGGTAAGAGTGCTTATCAATGCAAAGATTTAGAGTATCATCTTGAAGACGTTGAGACCTTGCTAGACAACGGGTTGCAAGTCTCAGAGTTAGAGCTTATTTGGCAAGATAGAATGAGCTTTGTCTTGACTCACAATTTAGAGCTAAAGCGGGTTAAATACTTAGAGACCATCGAAAGTGAGTTAAAAGAGCAACAAGACATCGAAGATCCAACCTTAATATTCGAAGCAAATCTTAGACTCATGCAAAACAACTTCTCACAACTAATCAATTTTTTCAAAGAAGTATTTGCGGTGCCAACGGAGCTCTCTGTGTCTAAAAAAAGCAATGACAACGCCTCAATGGTTGCCTAAAGAGTTAAACACAATTACTCAGCAGTAGCTCACAAAGTTATCCCCAGAATCTGGGGATAACTGGTCGGTGTCGCGAAATTAAACACTCTGTTGTGGACTGATTTTGCGTAATTTTATTAAAAATAAGCGTTTAGAAGCAACATTTTTTGTGGGTAAAAATCGCCTCACTAGCCTGAGGCAATTGGTGTTGCTTCTCCGGTTAAATATCGCATCATTTGCCTTAAATTAAACCCTAAAATCGATGCAA
>JASBUC010000043.1 GCA_030148065.1 Legionellaceae bacterium
ACACCATCTGTTAAACAACGCACCTTTCAAAGACTTGCAAATATTTTAACGATAGCAAACTCACTCTCTACTCTTAATTACCTACCAACAAGACAAGAACTAAGCTATCTTTGGCAACTGCTACAAAATTCGCTCTTACCTGATAAAAACGTTTTTTTAGAACTCTTAGAAAAAAACGACCAGAAACTTTTATCCTTCATATCAGAAACAAAGACACTGTTTGTATACAACACATCAGAAAAATATCTTTTTTTAGCTGCGGAGAATGACAAAAAACAATTAGAGTTAAAAACAACAGCCAAGCAACTCTTTACTCACTTTTCTTTAAATGAACAACGATTTTTAAATGTTATTTCAAATTATCTAACTGACTTAACGCCATTGATCCAAGAAGTGACCAGTCAATTTTATAAAACACACTTGAGTCAGAGAGGCTTTCTTGATGCAACCCAACAGTTACTACAAAACCTCGTAAGAGTAGCCAAAAATCAAAAGCCTCACTCCTCTAATGGGCCTATAAGCTTGTTCTTAACAATGATAGAAAAAGTTGAATCGATGACTCGAAGGGACTCTAAGCAAACTCATAAGAAAGCAAAAGACATGCTCTCCCTCTATCAAGTTGAGCTATTTGAACATCTATACACTGAGTTTCAAGCGCTAGCACCATCCTCAAAACACTTGCTAATTGAAAAATTAGTCAAACAATTTAAAACTCTTTTTTACTGTGAACAAGAGCAAGACTGGTTAAATATTTGTCTTAGCCATCATAACCACCAGTCTCTTACACCTACCCAACGAAGAACGCACTTGATTATATCAATGAATACCCTATTAAATTCAGCCAGATGTAAAAAAGGTGGTCACACCCTTCTCAGTCAAGAAATTATTTTCTGGAATGAACAAGGAGGACTCTGTTATGGAAATTCCCGTGCATCCTGTGAAAAATTGATTCGAAAAACCGTCTCCTCTCTGGGGAAACGGCTCATAGGACAAAATGACGCACGAGACTTTTTAGCCCCACAGGGCGTTAGTTTTCAAGGCTTTTGGCATCGAAAACCATTAACCAACATGCTAATCAAAGCAAAAAAAGAGCTTGAAAGAGAACAATCCTCGCTAAGCCTCTGATTGTTCGATCAAGCCCGTTTCTGAGAGTAGAACAGCATAGGGTTTCGTGCGCTCAAAGTGTGAGAAAATGATCATTAAGATCACCGTCATTGGCACTGATAAGAACATGCCAACCACCCCCCATAGTTGTCCCCACACCGCCAAGGTCACTAAAATAACAAAGGGACTTAAGTTTAAGTGAGATCCCATAAGCTTAGGTTCAGCAACATTACCAACCAAACATTGAACAGTACTGACGCCAACAACAACGATTGTCACCGGCCACCAGTGAGGAGGAAATTGAATCACCGCTAAAATTGAAGGGAAAATGGTTGATATAATAGGCCCAATGTTTGGAATAAAATTTAAAAAGAAAATTAATATTGCCCAAAACTCAGAAAAATCTAGCCCCACGGACTTCATAATCAGCCAACAAATAACGGCTGTTATAAGACTCATCAAGGTTTTAATTCCCACATAAGTTTGGGTGTCTTTAACTATCTGCTTGAGAATTGAGTCTGCTAATATTAAATGCTCTTTTTTTTGACAGAGGGCAATTAATTTTGGTCGCATGACCTGCTGCTCAAGAAAAAGAAAAATGACATAGAGAGTGATGATAAACAGGTTACTAGTAAAACTTGTAAAAACCCCATAAAAAGAGACCAAGATGTTCTTCAGACTGATTTTGCTCACCCACTTCTCTAAGTACTCAAATAAATCAAAAGAAAAACGAGAGTCAATTTCTTTAATAGTGATTAAAAATCGCTCCTGATAACGAGGGGCTAGCTCAATCACTTGATTGACATTGCCTGTCATGATCCCAGCAAGCCAAACACCCAAATAAAATAGGGCGAGAACTGCCAATAAAAGAGCAAGCCAGCGTGGCATAAAACGACCGAGATATGGAATTCTTAATAAATCATTGGCGGCCGTATTGAGTAAATACCATACAAAAATTGCAAAAATTAAGGGAATGATCAGTGTGCGAGCAACGATTAAAATGTAGGCAACAATCAAAGCAGAAACCAAAAAGTAGGTGAGCTTGGCTAAACGGCTTTCCATGGTTGTTATCTTCTTTTTTCTTAAATAGTTTCATTAAACGCTACAAATTTGTCCTAGGTCAATGCTTTCTATATAATTTTAGAAATAAAAACATCACTGACTTCTCAATGACCCGCTCAATGAATGATCTTTCTGCTAAGGATCCCGTTAGCTGTTTACCCGGTGTTGGGCCAAAGCTTGCAGAAACTTTACTGCGCTGCAATATAGAGACTATTGAGGATCTGCTCTTTCATCTTCCCTACCGTTATCAAGACAGAACAAAGGTTAGCTCAATTTGTCAGCTAAATGACAGTGAGTGGGCCGTCATTGAAGGCACTATTTCACACAGTCAAATCGTCTTTGGAAAGCGCCGGCAATTGGTTTTAACCATTACCGATGGCACCGGCCACCTAAAAATCCGCTTCTTCTACTTTAACCAAAGCCTAAGAAACAATTTAAGCCCCGGTAAAACCATTCGACTCTTTTCTGAAATCAAATTTTTTCAACATGGTTTTGAAGCCATTCATCCTGAATTTGAATTAGTAAATGATGAACCACACCTCGAACTTGAGGAAACACTAACCCCTATTTACCACACCACCTCTGGCCTAAGCCAAAAAAAAATTAGATCACTTTGTCAACTTGCTCTCTCATTGATTCAAGATGGGGACTGCCCTCTTCTCTCTCTTAGTGATGCCTCTGATAAAAAGCCTTTAAGATTACAAGAAATCTTAAACTATCTGCATAACCCACCTCAGCAGGCAGAAGTTAGCGCGCTACTTGATGGCAAACATCCCTACCAAAGAGCACTCGCCAAAGAAGAATTATTGACTCACTTTATGGCTTTAAAAGCATTAAAAAAGGAACAACAAACCCAGAATGCTTACGCATTTACCACTCATGAGTCAGTGCTTGGTAACTTTATTGATAACCTTCCTTTTAAGCTGACTTTGGCCCAACAACGAAGCTCTGATGAAATTCAAGTTGATTTAGCAAAACCTTACCCTATGCAACGACTAGTACAAGGCGATGTCGGATCAGGTAAAACTGTAGTTGCGGCAATTGCCGCATTGACCGTGCTTGCAAAAAATAAGCAAGTAGCATTGATGGCCCCCACGGAACTTCTTGCAGAACAACACGCTAAAAACTTTAAAGACTGGTTAGAACCCTTGGGATTTAAGGTCTTACTACTACTTGGTAAGCAAACCAGTAAAGAGCAAGAAGCCGTTCGCACTCAATTAGCGGATAATAAAGGCTCAATCGTCATAGGAACGCATGCGCTTTTTCAAGAGAAAGTCGTTTTTAACCAACTATCACTGGTCATCATTGATGAACAACACCGGTTTGGCGTCAAACAACGGCTCGCCTTACTCGATAAAGGCAAAAAAAATGGCTTAGTTCCACATCTTTTGATTATGACGGCTACCCCCATTCCTAGAACCCTTGCCATGTTGCACTATGCCAATTTAGATCTCTCGATAATTGATGAGTTGCCGCCAAACAGAACGCCGGTTACGACCGTCTTACTGGATAACCAGAAACGCAGCAATCTTATTCTACGTTTAAAAGAAACCCTTAAAGAAGGCATGCAAGCCTATTGGATCTGCCCTTTGATAGAGGGATCTGAGAACTTACAATGTGAAGCTGCAGAAGACTCCTACCAAACTCTAAAAGAAGCTCTCCCAGGGATCCCCATTGGTTTGGTTCATGGCCGGTTAAAAGCGGATGAAAAGCGAAACATTATGACGGCTTTTAAAAAGAATGAGTTAGCGCTTTTAATTGCTACTACCGTAATTGAGGTGGGGGTGGATGTGCCCAATGCCAGCATCATGATTATTGAAAATGCTGAGCGACTCGGCCTATTTCAGCTGCACCAGCTAAGAGGGCGAGTCGGCCGTGGCAGTAAAAAAAGCCACTGTCTCCTACTCTATCAATCACCCATGTCAAAAAATGGTCGTGAACGACTAGAAGCCATTCGAAGCACACAAGACGGATTTAAAATTGCAGAGCTGGATTTAAAACTGCGCGGTCATGGTGAAATACTTGGCACTCGGCAAACAGGTCTTAGCCAATTTAAAATTGCCGATCTTGAAAGAGACCAAGACATTGTACAGATACTACCAACTCTTATCAGCACACTCAGCATGCCAAAAGAGCTCATCAAAGCCCTAAACCAACGTTGGCTCGGGAAAAAGGAGCAGTACTCACAGAGCTAGTGTTTAGCGGTTGTTTCTCAATTGTTACACTTAAGTTATGATAAGCGGATGGATGATTAAACTTAATAGGTAATGAATCCCCTCTATGAAAACAGTCTATGAATGCAACGAGTGCGCCGCAACCACTCCAAAATGGCAAGGACAATGCCCAAATTGCGGACAATGGAACAGTCTTTTAGAGGTTTCAAAAAACAGCAAGCAAAAAAAGAGCAGTGTTGGCTATGCTGGTGCCTCACCTGATTTGCTTTCATTAAATGAAATTAACATTGAGAACAAAAGCCGAACCCAAACAGGTAGTAAAGAGCTTGATCGCGTTTTAGGAAGCGGTCTCGTTGATGGCTCAGTGATCTTAATTGGAGGCGATCCTGGCATTGGGAAATCCACACTGTTACTACAAACCCTTTGTCAGCTTTGCAAAAACAATCAAGGACTCTACGTCAGTGGCGAAGAGTCACTTCAGCAAATTGCACTTAGAGCAAAGCGATTACAGGTTGCTGAAACCACTCTAAAACTGATGGCAGAAACTAACATTGAAGCAATAGAGCACTCGGCTAAAAAATTAAAACCTCGCTTTGTGGTGATAGACTCCATTCAAACCATGTTTACTGAAGAGTTAACAGCAGCACCAGGTAGCATCTCACAAGTAAGACAAGCCACTGCACAAATTGTGCGACTTGCAAAAGAAACCGGGATAATAATCTTCATCATTGGCCATGTGACCAAAGAAGGGGCTCTCGCAGGCCCACGAGTCCTAGAACACATGGTAGATACTGTTTTATATTTTGAAGGGCAAAAAGATTCCCGCTTTCGTGTCATACGAGCGTTTAAAAACCGTTATGGTGCTGCTAATGAAATAGGGGTCTTTTCTATGCAAGAGAGTGGGCTAAAAGATGTCACAAACCCCTCCCGATTATTTTTATCACATCATGAAAGCAACCTTCCTGGCAGCATTATTTTTGCCACCATGGAGGGCTCAAGGCCATTACTTATTGAAGTGCAGGCCCTGGTTGATGAATCCAACGGTGGTGGGCATAGCCGTCGAATAACACAAGGCTTTGACAGCGCACGCCTAAACCTTTTACTCGCTGTATTAAACAGACACGGTGACATACCAACTTATAACTATGATATTTACATCAACATTGTTGGAGGGGTTAAGGTTACTGAGCCCGGCATTGATTTAGCGGTTATCTTTGCTATTTTATCCAGCCTAAAAAATAAAGTCATAGAGCAAACTACCTGTGTGTTTGGTGAAATAGGGTTATCAGGTGAAATACGCCCCGTCCACTCCGGCCTTGAAAGACTCCTTGAAGCTCAAAAACACGGCTTAAAAAAGGCCATAACCCCTAAGGGCAATCACCCTAAAGAACAACTCCTTAATTTTAACTGCGAGCCAGTTAGTAACTTATCTGAGGTAATGGCTTTTTTTCAGGAAAAACTTTAATACCAAGGATCAGGGGTATAGAAGACGATAGAAGAAAACGCCGTTTTAATTTTTGATAGCCTGAGAGACATTAGTAATTTAACAGAAACCGTGCTGGAGTTCTCACTCTTTTGGCTTGGGTAAAAGCACCTATCCGCAAACGGCTAAACTTGAGAAAATACAGCCTTCACTCGAGCACGGCAATCAAAGCCATGATCAGAAAGCCCAAAATGACGTAGCGAAAGTTTTTTAAATTACAACACTGTTTAACCATAACCCCTTTATCAAGCCCATGCAGGGTGCCAAAGTATAAGAAGGTGCCTGCAGTCATTGCACTGAAAACAGATTCTAATAGCTCATGTCTTGTCAAGTGGGAGCTTAGATAACTGCCAAATAAGATCCCAACCGGGGTCATAAGCGAGAAAGCAATGAAGCTTATATTTCGGGTCAATCGGCTAAAGTTACTCTTGTTTAGATAAACGGCCACGGCAAAACCGTCCGCCCACTTATGGCCAATGACGGCTGCAAATAACACCACAACCAAAGACAACTCTAAACTAATACCAAGAGCTGCTCCTTCTAGCAAAGAGTGAACGGAAAACATAATAAGCGCAATCCAAATAAACATAGGCTCTGGCTTTCTTTTGTGATGATAGGTCTCTCGACCTATGTGCTCCAAATATAAAAGCAGTAAGAAAGTGCTACCGGTAATAAGGGTTGCCATGGGGTAGTGAAAGTTCAAAGCTACAAACTGTTTTTCTGCATCAACTAGCAGATGCAGTAACCCAGCCCCTAAAAATATGCCACAAGCAAGCGATTCACCAACCGGAAAGTCATGGCTCTTACCTTCAACACGCTGAAGCTTAAAAGGGTACCAACCAGCTACCAAAGTCACCACAAAAATAGAAACAGCTAATAGGACTTTTAAGATCAGTCCATCAGTTAAAAAGGACATCAAACAGACTCACTTTTAAAAAAGAAACGAAGCGTTTTTAGGTAATCAAGCTCTTCTAACACTGAATGGTAAGGCACAAGTGAGTGCGTACTCCCAACATCTTCATTGAAGATGACATCAACTTCTAGTTGGCCTTTTAGGTAATGAAAATTCATCGTGACAATTTGTTCAAACCCAGGCAAGGACTGCCATTTCTCTCTTAGCAAAGCTTCTATTTGATTTCTAAGTGGAATAAGCCCTGTTGCACAGAAAGCATCGTCATTCTCAGCATCAATGTGCACCGTCACGTCTTTGACAAAATTAGTTTCTGTTTTTAAGCGCTTTAGAACCACTTGACCAATTTGATGGCCCTCACTAACAGAAATGTAGGGGTTAACAATCACGTGCACATCGACGTACACCCGTCCAGCCATGGAGCGTGTACGAAGCTCATGCAACTCAACAACTTCTGGCGTGCTTTTAATAATCTCACGAATGCTTTGCAACGACTCTTTATCAACCCCACTGTCAACAAGCTCTTTCAAGCTACGCCAAATAAGCTTGACACCCATCTTGATAATCAAAAGCGCCACAATGATTGCAGCAACTTCATCTAATACATGAACCCCTAGTCGGTCACCTATCACCCCAATTAGCACAATTAAAGAGGAAATGGCGTCACTGCGGTGATGCCAGGCATTGGCTTCTAGTAACTCTGAATTGATTTTTTTTCCATAATAACGGGTATAGTGATAGAGGCCTTCATTCGCAAAGATGGAAAAAACAGCTGCCCAAATGACCACCACTGATGGCACAATTGACTCTGCTTCTTTCACAGACACGAGCGCATCTAAAATAATTCCCGCACCTACAAAAACTAACAGCAAAGAAATAAACAAGGTGGCTGCCGTCTCGATTCGTTGATGACCATAAGGGTGTGAGTCATCCGCTTCTTGTGAGCCATAGCGAGAGGCTATTAAAACAAAGGCATCGGTAACTAAATCAGAAAATGAATGGAGACCATCGGCTACCAGGGCTTGAGAATGACCAGTGGTTCCAACTATGACTTTAAAAACACCTAGAAAGGTGTTGATAAAAGCACCAACTAGGGTGACGCGTTTAGCAACTTGGTATCGCTGATTTTGTGTCACACGGACTCTCCTGAACCAATCACAATCTCAATAATAACCTCACCATTGTCTTTCACTTCCGTTTGACGGACATCATGCCCATACATTCGACACCAGGCAGGAATGTCCTGCAAACTACCACTGTCAGTGGCAATCACTCGAAGTAAATCGCCTGCCTTAAGCTTCTTTACATAGGACTGCGTTTTGATAACCGGCATGGGACAGAGCAAGCGTCTTAGGTTCAGTTCATGTTCTGCCATTATAAATACCACTCTTGCTGAATGTCTTCCGGTTTAAAAGGGCTAACGGATATTTTCTCGCTGTTGCCATCTTTTTTAGTAATTTCAACCTCGACACGGTCTTCTTCACGCCCTTTAGAAAAGCGTGCACAGATCCGTGCAATCAGTTGCAGCTCATCCTCTGTCGCCTCTCCTTCAATAAGAACCAATGGAGAAGCATGTGAACAAACATACAGATGATCAAAGGCTTTTTTATACCCTTGTAAAAATAAGTTTTCACTCTGATCTCGGCTTAGAATGATTTTCAGTGTCGGGCTAAGCCTTAAGTGCCGCCCGGCTTTTAATAGAACAATGTCATCAAGATCGTATTCCTTATGACCACGATGCTCCCACATATCTTCCATGCGTCTTGCGTAATTTCCATCAGTTAAGACACAACAGCCACCAGCAGGTTGGGCAAATTCTTTAATGTCAAAAGACTTCGCTAATGCAAGCTGAGGCTTCCGAGAACGGCCACTAAAGCCATGTAATTTACTCCTATCAACCCACCCTTCTCGTTCAGGTTTGGTAGGTTCAAGTATATGAGCGCACAAAGGTCTTAACAATAAGTCATCCGCCCCCGATTGTTTTTCAACCACCGGCATTAAATGTTTTTTCTGAGATTTTGGTCTTTGACCGGCGACCTCACCTGTAATTAAAAAGTCGTACCCATGCTCTTTCATCCATTGATGGGCCATCTGCACCATAAAAATTTTACAGTCAAGACATGGATTAACGTGTTGCCCGTACCCATATTTAGGATTAATCACAATGTTTTTATATGGCTCAACAATGTCTTCTATGTGAAGCTTAATCCCTAGAGACTCTGCCACCCAAAGAGCGTCGTTACGCTGAACCTTATCTTTTTTCTGGTTTCTAATTGAGGAGGTATGGCCAGAGTGACAAAAACCGGTATAGAAGTTGAGTCCTATCACTTCGATACCTTGATCTAAAATTAATTTAGCCGCTAGCATTGAATCCAGTCCACCAGAAATCAAGGCAACGGCTTTTCTTTTAATGCTCATCGTCTTTATGAAACCGTTTGCCAATGGCCGTATTGATCGCGGCAAGCTCGACCATGAATGACTTCTTTTTTACCATCGATGATCGCCGTTGTTGTGTATTCTCGGCAAGGTTGTTTTTCACGATAGTAAGTTTTGGTGGGTCGAACGACGTAGCGAGTACCACTGTCTGGGTTCTTCCAGGTCACAGCCTGTCCTGATTTGGTCGTCTCCAGCGCCTTTTGCATCTCCATTCTGTCAACTTTGTCCATCGTTTGGCCTATTCTGTCACCAATCATCGCACCAACGAGCGCACCACCTGCAGCAGCCGCCACCTGGCCTGTGCCTCCTCCAAACTGGCTGCCAACTAAGCCACCTATAACCCCTCCAGTGAGCGTGCCAACATCCGAGTTATTAAGTTCAGCACAAGACACCAATAAACCCATGGACAAAAAACCCAGCAAGGGCAAACATTTGTTCATTTGATAACCTCATTCATTCAATATATTTTGCAAACATTACCATAAAAACATGCTATTTGATAGATTGTCTTTCTGTATGACTAAATTAAAGTCTCCTTTCGGGCACGAAGCGTCATTCGGGTAAGCAAATCATAGGAAATGGTTCCAGAAAATGCCGCAACCTCTCGAACACTCAAGCCCTCCCCCCAAAGTACCACTTTGCTGCCAATGCTCGCTTGTGGAACATTGCTTAAATCAACGCTTAACATGTCCATGGAAATACGACCAACAATAGCCGCTTTTTTACCTTCAACCAACACATAACCGTTATTAACATGCCTTGGATAACCATCACCATAGCCAGCAGCGACCACCCCGACTCTCATGCGCCGAGAAATTCGGTATTGGGCACCATAGCCAACCGTCTCACCCTTATTACAATGTTGAATGGCAATTAGGGAGGAATTAAAGCTCATCACCGGTCTTAAATTTAAAGCCTTCTCATCAACGCCCTCAGTGGGGGAGACGCCATAAAGCGCAAGCCCTGAACGCACCCAATCTAGATGAAAACGTGCATCGGCAAAAATGCCCGCAGAGTTCGCAATTGAGCGCGGACTGTTCATTCCTTTTGTTGCATGGCAAAAGGTCTTAAATTGCTCCTGTAAAAGCGTGCTGTCAGGTTGGTCAGCGGTTGCAAAGTGACTCATTAAACCCAGTTTATCTTTAACGCTCTTCTGTGAGGAAAGCGCTAAATAACACTCTTTTACCGACTCAGGTCTTACACCAAGACGATTCATGCCCGTCGTTATTTTCAACCAAACAGAAATGGCTTTATTGGATTTAAACTGTTTGAGAGCGTCAATTTGATAAGAGCTATGAACCACCAAAGAACAATCATGTTTGACCACCTCTTCAAGCTCACAGGCCTGAAACACGCCCTCTAATAATAAAATTGGCGCCTTAACACCAGCCTCTCTCAATGCAATGGCTTCTTCAAGGCTCGCAACGGCAAACTGTTCAACGTGATGTTCGAGTGTCTTGCTAACAATGCGTGCATCATGCCCATAAGCATTAGCCTTCACTGCCGCCATTAGCTTGGCAGTAGGTGCTCGCTGTTTTAAAACTTTGGCGTTATGTAAAAGCGCCCTTAAATCTAACTTAATAACCGTAGGTCGCACTTAATTAATCATCCTGGAACCCACCATGGGCTAAATCTTCAAATCGGGTGTATTGACCTAAAAAGGCAAGTCTTACTTTACCAATAGGGCCATTTCTTTGTTTGGCAATAATGATTTCTGCTGTTCCTTTATCTGGAGAGTCGTCATTATAGACTTCATCACGATAAATAAAGGCGATGAGATCGGCGTCCTGCTCAATCGCCCCTGATTCCCTTAAGTCTGACATAACAGGTCGTTTATCAGATCGCTGCTCCAAACTACGATTTAACTGAGAAAGTGCTATCACCGGCACACTCAGTTCTTTTGCCAATGCTTTTAAGCTTCTTGAAATTTCAGAAATTTCCGCCGTTCTGTTCTCAACCTTAAACCCAGGTACCTGCATGAGCTGTAGGTAATCGATGACGATTAAACCAATGCCCCCATGTTCTTTTGCAACTCGCCGTGCTCGAGCTCTTAGCTCGGCAGGACTTAAGCCTGGTGTGTCATCGATGTAGAGTGGTGCTTCAGAGAGCATGTGTACGGCAGAAGTTAATCTTGGCCAATCCTCTTCTTCGAGTTTTCCTGTTCTAACGCGGTGTTGGTCAATTCGTCCAAGTGATGAAATCATTCTCATGGCCAAAGAATCAGCGGGCATTTCCATTGAGAACACTAACACCGGTTGTTTTTCGGTCAAAGATGCATTTTCTGCTATGTTCATGACAAAGGTGGTTTTACCCATAGATGGCCTTCCTGCCACAATCACCAAGTCAGAGGGTTGCATGCCAGACGTCATGTTATCAAAATCGGTAAAACAGGTAGCAAGGCCTGTAATCCCTTTATCTAAGTGATAAAGCGTATCAATTTTTTCCACTGTTTTTGCAAGCACATCCTTTATGTTTTTAGGCGCACCATCACCACCTGTTTGTTCTGCTATGGCAAACACCTTTGTCTCAGCAATGTCAAGCAGTTCTGTGACGCTGCGGCCTTCTGGGTTAAAACCACAATCAGCTATTTCATTAGAGACCGCAATTAATTGTCGTTGCACAGATTTATCACGGACAATCGCAGCATATGCCCCAATGTTTGCCACACTGGGGGTGTTATTTGACAATTCAAACAAATACGCTTCGCCACCAATGTTGTCTATTTCACCTGCCTCTTTTAGAGCTTCTGTAATGGTAATGACATCAAAAGGACTTTCTTTTTTTGCAAGTGTGGCAATGGTTCTAAAAAGTAGCCGATGTTCAAAGCGATAGAAATCATCCTCACATAAGGTCGTTGATATTTTGTCCCAAGCACCATTATCCAGCAACAAGCCCCCAATGACTGATTGCTCAGCATCCAATGAATGTGGTGGGACTTTCAGATTATCACGGCTTGAATTTACCGCTGTTTTTTTCTTAGGTGACTTAGTTGTAAAGTCTGCTTGTTGCATGAACTTATTCCTTCTAAAACGATCACTCTTTGAGCCTTAGGTCCAGTCTAAAATAACCTTTCCAGATTGACCAGACTTCATCAGCTCAAATGCTTGTTGATACTCATCCACCTTAAACCGATGTGTAATCACCGGCTTCACATCCAAACCACATTGAAGTAAGGATATTTTCTTATACCAACTGTCAAACATTTCTCGACCATAAATGCCTTTAAGGATTAACCCTTTGAAAATTACTTGATTCCAATCGATGGCCGTATTTTTAGGTGGCAAGCCTAGCAGGGACACTTTCCCTCCATGATTCATATTCACCAGTAACGAATTCAGTGCACTGGGATTACCTGACATTTCAAGGCCAACATCAAACCCTTCAACCATGCCAAGCGCATTTTGCACACCATCTAGGCCGGTCTTTGCCACATTAACCGCCATGGTCGCCCCCATCTTTTTTGCTAAGGACAAACGATAGTCGTTCACATCGGTAATCACCACGTGTCTTGCTCCGACCTTTTTGGCAACCGCAACGGCCATAATCCCAATTGGTCCCGCTCCAGTAATAAGAACGTCTTCACCAATTAAGTCAAAAGACAGCGCTGTATGAACGGCATTGCCAAGTGGATCTAGAATCGCCCCTTCATCATCGCTAATTTCATCAGGAAGCTTCAGCACGTTTTTAGCCGGTATGGCTAGATATTCGGCAAAAGCACCCGGCCTATTGACTCCCACTCCTTGCGTATTGCGACATAAGTGACGAGTACCGGAGCGACAATTTCGACATGTTCCGCACACGATGTGTCCCTCGCCTGACACCCGCTCCCCAATGTTAAAGCCTTCTACCGCAGAGCCAATGGCGTCGACCACTCCATAAAACTCATGTCCCACCGTCATTGGAACCGGAATAGTCTCTTGCGACCATTCATCCCAATCATAAATATGAAGATCGGTGCCACAAATAGCCGTTTTCTTGATTTGGATTAAAACATCATTCATCCCTACGTCTGGTTTTTTTACCTCTTGTAACCACAACCCTGGCTTACTATGAGCTTTTACCAATGATTTCAATCTACTACCTCGTTCTTTCTTGATTCTATTGCTTTCTAGATGACACCTAATGTCTTACCCACTTGTTCAAAGGCGCTAATTGCCTTATCAAGATGGTGTTTATCCAGTGCGGCTGACATTTGGGTTCGGATCCGAGCTTTCCCTTTCGGAACGACCGGATAAGAAAAGCCAATAACATAAACACCCAGCTCTAAAAGACTGTCTGCCATGAAACTCGCAAGCTTGGCATCACCTAACATCACAGGAATAATGGCATGATCTCCTGGCACCAAATCAAAACCTAAGTTCGTCATTTTTTCTCTGAAATAAGTGGCATTGTCCTTAAGTTTATTTCTGAGCTCACCACTTTGTTCTAACATTTTCAAAACATGGGTAGACGCACTGGCAATCGCTGGTGCCAAACTATTTGAAAATAAATAAGGACGAGAACGTTGTCTTAACCATTCGATGACTCGTGCGTCCTTAGCAGAGGTATAACCACCTGAAGCACCTCCTAACGCTTTTCCAAGAGTCCCTGTGATGATGTCAACTCTATCAGCAACACCACAATATTCAGGGGTGCCTTGCCCTTTTTCTCCCATAAAGCCAACCGCATGTGAGTCATCAACCATAACCAATGCATCATACTTTTCTGCCAACTCACAAATGGCAGGTAAGTTTGCAATAATGCCATCCATGGAAAAAACGCCATCGGTGGCAATTAAACGATTGTTCGCATCCTTTGCCTCAATTAACTTTTCCTCCAAATCTTTCATATTATTGTTGGCATATCGAAAACGTTTCGCTTTACAGAGTCGCACCCCATCGATGATGCTTGCATGATTAAGCGCATCGGAAATAATAGCGTCTTCTGGGCCTAGTAATGTCTCAAAAAGACCAGCATTGGCATCAAAGCAAGAAGAATATAGTATGGTATCACTCATTCCTAGAAAGTGGCTGATGGCTTTTTCTAAGTCTTTATGAATTGACAAGGTCCCGCAGATAAAACGAACAGACGCAGCACCATAACCATAGTTCGCAAGTCCATCTTGGCCTGCCTTAATCAACTCAGGGTGGTTAGCAAGTCCTAGATAATTATTCGCACAAAGGTTAATCACCTCCTGACCATTGACCAGGACATCCGCTTGTTGCATGGAGTTAATCACCCGCTCTTCTTTAAACAAGCCTTCTTCATGTAATTGTTCAATCGCTTGCTCTAAACTCTCACCCAACTGCTTGCTCATAAATATTCCAATCTTTCAATGAAAAGTGCGAAAGTTTATCAAAATCTTACTTTAAAACCTAACATTTAACGCGATATTTGATAAGATTAGCAACATAGACTTCAGCGCTCTTTCATCTAGCCCTAACTCAGATTGAGCGAACAATCATAGAATAATAAATTTAGAGTACTCCTTATGACTAAGCAACTAGCTCTTGACAACATGGTAAAACAACAATTGTTGACAAATCGCATTGAAAACCAAGCGATTATTGATCTTTTCTACACTCTGCCAAGAGCCGATTTTTTTGACTCAAACATAGGCGACTTGGCTTATTCTGATTCCAGACTACCGCTTGCTTATCAGGGTGAGAGCTTAACGCCGCTAGAAGAGGCAACCATTTTGCAATCCCTTTCCTTAACCGGAACTGAAACCGTCTTAGAAATTGGCACAGGCTCAGGCTATCTAACTGCGCTTTTAGCAAACTGTTCGAAAGAAGTTATCACCATCGAGCAACATGCGGAACTGACTAAAAAAGCGCAAGATCGTTTTGACAAATATGGCCTTAAAAATATTTTAGCCTTGACCGGTGATGGCAGTCGTGGTTGGATGGACAAAGGTCCTTATGATGTCATCGTCATAGGTGGGGGACTCTCTGCCATTGGTGATCATTTCAAGCCGCAATTAATGAAAGGCGGTCACTTATTTGCGTTCGTTGGTGAGCCTCCCTGCTTACAAGCCACGTTGTTGACCTTGGACAATAAGGATGATTGGCATTCACAAAGCCTGTTTGATACCAGTGTCTCTATGTTAAAAACAAACCAGAAAGAAGAAACGTTTGTTTTTTAAGAGCCATGAGGTAAGCCTCATGAGGTGACAAAACAAAGGATGAAATTAAAGCTTGATGAAAAAACTAGCGCCCTTGATAGTACTAGGTCTTCTTTCTGCCCAGGTGCATGCAAAACCGGTTGTTGATTTAGTTGACATTTATCGACAGTCTTTAAGCAGTGACCCCACCTTTCGCAAGGCTTACGCTGATTATTTATCAAGCAAAGAAGTACTGCCAATTGCTTGGTCTAGTTTACTACCAAACATTTCTGGAACAGGTTCTTGGGCTCATTTAAATACCTCTACCAGCACTTTTAGTGGCGCCCAAGCAAACGCTGATTATACTCAACAGGTCTATGGTATTACCGCAACACAACCATTGTTTAATCTTTCTGCCTGGAACGGTATCTTACAGGCAAAGGATTCCGTGAAAGCAGCACAAGCAACCTTTAATGCCAGCGCTCAAACCCTAATGCTCACCGTTAGTAGCACGTATTTTGCAGTCTTATTGGCAGAGGATAATTTAAAATATAATCTTGCCAAAGAACGAGCAAATAAGCGCCAATACGATCAAGCAGAACAACGTTTTAAAGTCGGTCTTGATGCCATTACCTCCGTCTATGAAGCCAAAGCCGCTTATGACAGCTCACGAGCGGATGTAATTAGTGCTAAAAACAACTTGGTCAATCAAAAAGAAAATTTAAGAAAACTCACCTTTCAGGAATACGAACATATTGCCCCACTAAGAGCCGGTGACATCCCTTTAGTTACCCCAAAACCAGAGGATGTTAACATCTGGGTACAAACGGCATTGCGGCAAAACTACTCTTTATTAGCAGCCAAATTTAGTGCCAAAAGTGCAAAGGAAAACATTGATGTGCAATCAGCCAATCATTTGCCAACCGTCTCATTGATTGGTAAGTACACTAATCAAAAAACAAACAGTGATGTTGCGTTTGTCAACATCGACGCTCAAACTGGTAGCACTGCAATCAGTGCAACTTTACCTATGTTCCAGGGCGGACTTGTCCTGGCTAAAACGCGACAAGCGGTTCATCAGTATGAGAGCAGTTATGCCAGCATGGATAACATCTATCGTAATACGATTGTACAAGTACATACGGCCTATAACTCCATTACCGATGGGATCAGTAAAATTAAAGCCGACCGGCAAGCGGTGATTTCGGCAACACAGTCACTGGATAGTACTGAAGCACAATTTAAAGTTGGCACACGGACGATGGTAGACGTTGTTAACGCACAAGAGCGCCTATTTCTCGCCCAAACTGATCTTGCAAAAGACCGCTACGATTACATCAACTCCATTTTAAAGCTTAAGTCTTTTGCAGGGACCCTAAGCCCAAATGATCTGCGCGACATTAACACTTGGCTCAAAACCAGCAAACCACACCAGACCTCTACCGATGCCCTTTTGTTAAATGCCCCAATCAAAGGCACGAAGCTAAAAAGTACAAACTCTGATAAAAAGATACCAAAAACAGTGCAAAAACGTTAAAATCTCACCTTTTTATATAGTCTATCAGGGTTAGAGATGTCACGGGACTCAAAAGTTGAGAAAAAACTACTGCATTATGTTGGCAAAGCCATCCACGATTATAATTTAATTCAAACTGGTGATCGGGTCATGGTCTGCCTCTCTGGTGGAAAAGACTCTTTTACCCTGCTAACCATCCTAAACCAACTCAGACAGCGCTCAAATAACAAGTTTGAACTCTTCTCCTTAACCCTAGATCAAGCACAGCCAGGCTGGAATGATGCAAAATTGAAAGCCTATTTAACCGAGAAAAAGATCCCGTTTGAGGTCATCACCCGCGATACCTATAGTGTGGTAAAAGAAAAAACACCGGAGGGTAAGACCTATTGCGCGCTATGCTCTCGTATGAGACGAGGGATTTTATACCGTTATGCCGAAGAGCACGGCTTTAATAAAGTGGCTCTTGGCCATCACCGCGATGATTGCATTGAAACCCTATTAATGTCTGTTCTCTATGGCGGCCACATTAAAGCAATGCCACCTAAACTCTTATCAGACAATAAGAAAAACATTCTAATTCGACCACTTGCCTATGTACAAGAGAAAGACATCATAGAGTACGCCAAAGAACAACAATACCCTATCATTCCTTGCAACTTATGTGGGAATCAAGAAAATTTAATGCGACAAAAAGTAAAAAAACTGATTCAAGGCCTTGCAGAAGATAACCCGAAAGTTCCCTCGAACATGCTCCATGCCATCTCCAGCATTAAGCCAAGCCAACTAATGGACAAAAATCTCTTTGATTTTATTAATCTAGAAAAAGAACAACAGGTCTTAGAAACAGAGAGCTAGGAGAGGTCTCAGCCCTCTGTTCCTTGCTGGCCATTGCTTTTTAGCAAGATGGCAGCAACAAAAACCGCTATTGAAGTTCTAACATCGACTCGGTACCCTCTGGAGCCGTCGAACCATCACCTGAGGCGTCACTTGCCGATGAGTCTTCTGCTTTATTGTCAGTTGACGCAGCCGCCTCTTTGTTTCCATTATCGCTTGCCTGTTGAGTCACAGCCGTCTCTTGGCTGTCTTGACCTTCTTTGGACTCATCTGAGCAACCAACCAACGTAAACATAAACGCTAAGCCAATGCACAGTACTTGTAGAAATCGTCTCATCACTAGTCTCCTTATGCCTAAAGGCTCCCTCTAATTAGGAAGCCTGAGGCAACTATTTCATTACATCATTTTCTATGATTCAGCACCGTCGTCAGTTGACTTTTCATCACTGTCGCCATCACTGTCGTCCTCATCGCCATCATCTGACTCAGAGTCAGAGTCCATGTCGCTGGTTTTCATGCCGTTGGCATCAGCATTATCGCCAGAGTTCATGTCACCCTCTTTCATGTCCCCATTGTTCATGCCATCATCTGATTTCATGTCATTGGTTTTCATGCCATCACCATCATCACCAGCTTTCATATCACCAGAGCCATTTGATTCAGGCATAGTCATGTCAGTTTGAGACCCATCGCCATTGGCCATATGATTATCTGCAAACCCCACTATTGAAAAGAGTAACATTATGTTAAAACATAAAATTTGAATTAATCGCTTCATCTAAATCTCCTTATTAATCTCACACACTTCACTGTTTCTGGTTGCGAACCATTCACTTGGTAGTCGGTGTAACAAACCTCAATTATGATTATAGTACTATTTTTATTTTTTGTGAGTTATTTATATCCTGTTTGTTTGTTTTGTGCGAAAGGTCTGACGTATGACTGTGCTCGTAGCCCATAAGACTGCGGGCAAAATCATAGACAGCCCCCCCTAAGCTAAAGAACAGATTTGGATTGTTAGTAATTGAATCTTGGTCTAAAGTTCCCTTTAACTCTATTGGTCCCACATTAGGATTTAGGGCATTCTTTTTAGTTAATTCAAGTAACCGACTCTCGACCAAAGACTGATTCTTGATGGCATACAAGCGTTGAAGCAGACGTCCTTGAGAAAGAGCCTCTTCCAATAGAGCATCTAAAGCAACAGTATTGTTGTAACGGCAAGCGAGATCAATGGCGGTTTCTGCATTTTTATTCACCGCAGCAAGATTAGCTCCTTGTCTTAACATTAATTGATAAAAATGAGTGCTAAATTCTTTCAAACAAGCAAAGTGCAAGGCTCTCTCTCCATTTAGAGCTGCATGGGTCAAAGAAGCACCCTTTAGAATCAAAGCAGACGCTAAGTCTTCATACCCTAGGAGCAAAGCATAATGCAAAGGGGTCAGTCCTTCCCTATTTTGATGAGACTCCAGAGACAGATTAGTTGACTCTAGCAAGCAAAGCGCAAGAGCTTTTCGATTTCGACTGATCACAATGGCAAGAAGTGTGCAATTTTCTGAAAAGCAAGGTGTGAGATTTAAGCTTGCATAACATGAAACCAGCTCATTTAAGTTATTGATGACTGCTCGGTAAAATGCATTGTCCGTTAGAGCACCTATTTCTTTACTAATCCGGTAGCCACGTTTGAGTAAAGAGATGGCAGATGCTTCTTCTTTTTCATTTACCTTCAGCATTAAAAGACCGCAACCATTGCCATCACGACGATCAAATTCACGTTGATCGCACTCAAACGGTTTAAAAAAAGTTAGTACGGGGCTAACAGTTAGCTCAGTGCACGCGCTCGTATAGAGTTTCACATTAAAACTACAATAGTCCCCAGCTTGAAACATAGCGCTCTTAAATTGGGATAACAAAGCCGACCGACTGAGCACCTTACAAGCAATTTTTTCTGTCTTCTCTCCAATGAGATTAATATCTACACATTGCCAACGGTTTTGAGCTTCTAAGTATTTAAGACCAAAGGTATGCCGTGGGGCATGAATAAAAAGAGCATGCCGAGTAGTGCCACACACCTTTTCAAGCGTTCCAAGTAGTGTCGCTAGTTCAAGGTCATTTAGCACACAGCAGCGATTAAAATGACAAAATAGTCCGCCTCTTTTTTCAATCTCCTTAGAATATACGTAATTAAGCAATCCCTTGGTTGATACATATTCCGTCCGGGTTCGGCCGACAAATTCCAAATAACTGCCACTGGTAATTAAATTTTGCAACAATGACAGCGCATCAAGCCAGGCATTAACAGCCAACCATCGTCTCTCTATAGGATTAACGTTTCTTTTAATCTGGGATTGCTTGGCCTTTTCTATCATCGTTAAGACATCTGCCACATCATCGCTGTGGCAGAGTAATGAAAGCCGCCTAAAAAACTCATTTTCACAGGCGCCACCTAAGCATGCCGCCATAACCCAAGTACCAATGAAACCAAAACAGACGCCATTGGTCTCTAATTCGCTTCCTCGCGCTTTTATAAGCGCCTGCAATTCCCTGTGCTTTAACATACAATCCCTTGTTAACATCCACGCTTTCGAGGATAATTCATATTTAAAAGAGATCAATTACTTTAAGGAACTGATGTACTTATCAATCATTCAAAACATCACTGTTTGGGTCATTCCGGTTCTATTTGCCATTACCTTTCATGAGCTAGCGCATGCCTATGTTGCCCACCGACTTGGCGACCCTACTGCCAAAATGCTCGGAAGGCTAAGCTTAAACCCTATAAAACACATTGACCCCTTTGGTACCGTTCTTGTACCTTTAACCTTGGGGATCTTGAGCAATTTCACCATGATGTTTGGTTGGGCAAAACCCGTCCCTGTTTCTCCTCAAAACTTTAAAAACCCACGACGAGCGCTCTCCTTAGTAGCCATCGCAGGGCCAATGATGAATCTTTTAATGGCCTTGTTTTGGGCGACGGTTTTAAAGCTGAGCTTAATGTTAAACGTCGAACAAAATGCATTAGCAAAATTTCTTTTTTTTAGTGCCAGAGCCGGCATCATTATCAACATCATTTTATTTGCCTTAAACCTCTTGCCTATCCCACCACTCGATGGCTCAAAAGTTGTCTCAAATCTTCTTCCTCCTAAATGGTCCTATCATTACGACAAATTAGAACCCTATGGCTTTTTCATTATTATTTTGTTATTGATCACCAACCTATTAGGACAAATTTTAATGCCTCTATATCAGATGACATTGAATCTTTTATTAACGCTTTTTAATTTATGAGCCGAAAGACCTTGCCAACCTTAGGCTATGATGCGTCATTTAGAGCTTCCTTGGAGGCGATTTGCGAGCATGTTACGCTTAAACCATTTAGGCAAGTTTCAGATCTTAAAAAAGACAGCATTGACATTTTATTGTGTCGCTCAACCTTAAAAGTCAATGAAACTCTTTTACAAGCACAGAAACATTTGCGCTTAATTGGCAGTGCAACCAGCGGGATTTGTCACATTGAGCAAAGTGCCTGCCAAGAAAGAGGTATTCGGATTCTTGATGCTAAAGGCGCTAATGCGCCATCGGTTTGTGATTATCTTTTGAGTGTCCTAGCTTTTTGCCAGCAGCACTTTTCTCATCCAATCAAAACGGTTGGCATTATTGGCGTGGGGTCTATTGGCTCATTGTTAGCAGAGCGACTCCAACACTTAGGCTTTGAAATAATGTTAAACGATCCGTTTCGTAAAGATGAGCAAGGTTTTAACCACTGTTCTTTAGATGAGATTAAACAGTGTGATTTCATTAGTTTACACCTGCCCCATACAAGGACAGGAAAATTCCCCACCCACCATCTAATCAATCATGATTTTTTACAAGAGTTAAGACCAGGCACGGTCTTAGTCAACACCGCTCGAGGTCACTGTCTAGATGAGCAAGCCATGATTGCCAACCCACATGTGGCGTTTTGTTGCGATGTGTTTCAACAAGAACCAAGCGTAAACCCCTTAGTTATTAAAAAAGCCCTGTTAGCAACACCCCACATTGCAGGCCATGCTATTGAGAGTAAAAAACGCCTACTAACACTCATTCAACAAAAGATTTTAAACGCATTGGGCAAACCGCTTTCTCAAGGCATGCGTATTAAAAAGTCTAAAAACTACTCATTAACAGATGCGCTCAAGCATTATGATCCTAGTTTTGAAAGTAAGGCCTTAAAGAAAATGCCAACCAGACAAGGGTTTCTACAACTGCGAGCCAATCATACCTTTCGGCATGAATTATTCCATTGAGATTGAAAGAAAGGCAAACCTTGGCATACTGATTAAGTCAAAGCAGGGCTTTATGAGGTAGGGCGAGTATCGCTTGAGTAACGACTCAATAATCGCTAAAATTTGCAAAATTTTAGTAATTGAACCGATGTAATGATTGAACTCCTTTTAGGCCTTCTAGGAATCGCAACCCTAGTTGGGCTGACCTTACTTTTGAGCCTGCAAGCAAATTTGAAAAAAATTAATCAGCAGCTTAACAGACTGATTGAAAAGCAGTTTAGCTCTCAAGATGAGCTCAGATCAAGAATCAACCAGACTGAACAAAATACCTTAAATGCCATCCAGCTCAGTAAGCAAAATCTCAATGATGTCATTTTTAAAGGCCAACAAAACAGCCAGAAAGAGTTAAGAGAAACCCTCTTTCAACAAATGCAAGACATACGCATGCAGATCCAACAAAGTTTCAAACAGCATGCCGATGCTCTCTCAAGTAATCTAAAAACGCTCAATAACCAGGTAAAAGTTAATTTGAATGAGATTAGCGAGCAGGTCAATGTTAAATTAAATGAAGGCTTTGAAAAAACAAACCAAACATTTACCAATATTGTCAAACGCCTAACCATCATCGATGAAGCACAGAAAAAAATTGCTGAGCTCTCTCACAATGTTGTAAACCTCCAAGATTTGCTCTCGGATAAAAAATCCCGTGGTGCCTTTGGTGAAATCCAGCTCTCTGTGCTCATAAAAAACACCATCCCCAAAAACCACTATCGCTTGCAAGAAACTCTCAGCAATAACAAACGCGTCGATTGCCTATTACTACTCCCAGCACCTACTGGAAACATCGCCATTGATGCAAAATTTCCACTAGAGTGTTACCAGGCATTGCACACAGCCAACAGTCCTGAAGAAAAAAAGCAAAGCTTAGCAACCTTTAAACAAACCATAAAAAAACACATTAATGATATAAAAGACAAATACATTCTGCCAAATGAAACCGCCGACAGCGCCATCATGTTTATACCGGCAGAAGCTATCTTTTCAGAAATTCATGCGCATCACCCAGACATCATCGAGCATTCCCATAAAGCACGGGTTTGGCTGACCTCACCCAACACCTTGATGGCCATTTTAACCACAGCAAAAGCGGTACTAAAAGACGATGCCACTAAAAAGCAGGTAACCATCATAAGGCAACACTTACAAGCCTTAGCAGAAGACTTTGGTCGTTTTGACCGACGAATGAATAACCTCTCTCGACACATTTCACAAGCGCATCAAGACGTTGGCAATATTCACACCTCTGCAAAGAAAATTACGGCGCGTTTTAATAAAATCGAAAGCCTAGAGCTAAAAGATGAGATGGCCTGTCCAGAATTGGAACCCCAAGTTTTACCTGAGAATTAATTAGGATCTCCTTCATGACCACAAATCAAGGCGTTATTATCATACCCGCACGTTTCGGCTCAACTCGATTTCAGGGCAAACCATTACACCCCATTCTTGGCATTAGCATGCTAGAGCGCACCTATCATGTGGCCAAAGTTGCAAGTCATGCCATCGATGGTTGCCAAGTCTTTATTGCAACCGATGATGACAGAATTAAAGCACATGCAGAACGCTTTGGGGCTAAAGTGATTATGACCGATGAGCAATGCTTAACAGGCAGTGACCGAGCCTTTCAAGCAGCAAGCCGCTTGGAGGTGCAACCAAGCTATGTCATTAATCTCCAAGGTGATGCCCCCCTCACCCCTCCTCATTTCATTGAAATGATGTTAAAAGCTCTAATTAATAACCCTGAAATGGACGTAGTCACTCCGGTGACAACACTAAGCTGGCAAGCATTTGATGCACTAAGAGAGCAAAAAACACTAACCCCTTTTAGTGGTACAACGGTTATCACAAACGCAAGAAATCAGGCACTATGGTTTTCAAAAAACATCATACCTGCCATTCGAAAAGAAGAACGCTTGCGCGCTCTATCTGAACAATCGCCTGTAAAACGTCACATTGGCTTATACGGCTTTCGCTATAAAGCGCTCAAAACCTTTGTTTCTCTGCCAGCTGGACACTACGAAGAACTAGAGGGACTCGAACAGCTAAGATTATTAGAGCATGATCTGGTCATACAAACGGTGGAAGTTAACTACCAAGGTCTCCCCGAAATGAGTGGCATTGACACCCTAGAAGACGCAAAGCGTGCCGAAGCCCTGTTATCAGCTTATGAGGCAAAAAGAGGATGAGGCTTTTAATTGCCCGCCACGGCAACACGTTTGACAAGGGCGATGTAATAACAAGAGTGGGACGTCTCACTGACTTACCTTTGTCTCAAAGTGGAAGCGAGCAAGCACGAGTTTTAGGGGCGTTTTTACAAAAACACTGCCAAAACATCGACATGGTCTACACCAGTGAGTTAGTCCGCACCAAAGAGACGGCAAGTCTTGCCCTCGCAGAAATACCTCGTAAGCCTCAGATAATCCCGATGGCACTATTTAATGAAATCGATTATGGGGTTGATGAAAACCAGCCTGAGAGTGTTGTAAAGGCACGAGTCGGTGAAAAGGCCTTGAGAGACTGGGATGAACACGCCATTTTGCCCGAGGGCTGGTTTTTAGACATTAGCAACCTTAAGAAACAACTTAGCCTGTTTCTTGAAAAGCTCTCCAGAGAGAATCAAACGAGTCTTGTGGTTACAAGTAATGGCATTGCCCGTTTTATTCCCTTGTTAGAACAAGTTAAAACGCCTAATCTCATTGATCTTAAAATGCCAACAGGCTCAATTAGCCAACTAAGTTTTGTAAATAATACTTGGGTAATAGATTATTGGGGGAAAAAACCTAGTACCGTTTCCATTTAATTTTGACGATTAACGATAGTCAATCTGTCAAAATTAAATGGAAACGGTACTATTAAATGTATGCTATAGTCAGTAAATAAAGTGTCCGTTTACAATGAGGTAATAATGAGGCTAACATGCTGGTTTTTTGGGCTTATTTTCACAATGATCGCCGTTAGTGCCCAAGCTGAAACGTACCCCCAAAACGAACGACACTATTGTGATACTTCTGCTGGTCGCTCCATTCTAAATAATGGAAGCTTCTCACAAAGCTACTGCCGATATACAGCGGTTATGCTACTCCAAGACTCAAGAGCATGTTGTACTTGGGCAGGCGGCGTCCTCAAAGAAGTAGAAGGCCAGGTCATTTGCCGAAATGGCACTATCTCACCCATTTGCTCAATTCAAGGGATCCAAAAATACAAATCAAACCCCTTGAACCGAGTTCATTAGTGCTTATTAAACCAGCTAGATTTTTGAGAAAGTAACTCAGGATAATCACTAAATATGGCGTCAACCCCTAATGAAAATAGCTGGTTTGCTCGTCGCTTACCGTTAACTGTATACGCAAGCAACAGAACGCCTTTTTGCTTAATCTCTGCCACTCGCTCTGCTGTCAAACATTTTTGATTGAAATGCACACTTTTACAACCTAAGCTCTCAACTGTTTCGTACCAATCCTCTTCCCATTTATCTAACAAGAATCCTCTTGGCACGTCTGGGGAAATGCTCTGAGCTAAAGACAAACTTTTTTTATCAAAAGAGGAGAGTAAAGGCATGGTCCTTTCTAAAGGCCATACCTGCATGATAGTGGATAGAACTTGACTAACTAACTCTTCTTGATTCTTTTTAAAGGGCTTTAATTCAACATTGACCATCATATTATGTTGACTAAGAAAAGATAAAGCCTGCTCTAAGGTCATTAATCGCTCACCTTTAAATTTTCTAGAAAAAGTGCGGCCAATGTCCAATTGCTCAAGCTCTTGCCATGAGTTTTCAGATAAAAGCCCTTTGCCATTACTAATTCTTCTTAATGATTCATCATGAAATAGAACTGGCGTGCCACAGGAACTGAGCATCACGTCACACTCAACAAACAAACAGCCCTTTGCCAGGCTATTCTTAAAAGCAGACAGGCTATTTTCAGGTGCCTCAGCCATGCCTCCTCGGTGTGAAATAATTTTTGGAAACTCTAAAGGCATCAGGGTTTCTCGACTCTATTTGAGGCAAGGGTTACAAAAGCATTCATCTTCAACTCATTACTAACACGAACACTGCTGGCAGTATTTGCTTCGGCCATCATCATTATTGAAGCAGGGTTTCTTGCATAACTTTTCATTTGTGGCATCGGCGCTGGTAATTCACCGGTGCTAAAGAGTACTTTACTTATTGTGTAATGCTGCTCCTTAAAGGCACTGTTTAACAATGAAATCTCACTTTGTATTTTTTGATAGAGTTTTTGCCGCAAGGCTTCTTTAGCCTTTTGCTCTTCGGCAAAACTTGGGCTAAAAGCAATGCCTTGTATTTTATAAGTCATTCCTGGTGTGCTTGCAGATTTTGCTTTCTGATTGAGCGCTGAGAGTTCACTTGACTCAACTCTTGCTTCAGCAAGCACAGTTAGTTTTTCTAAGCCGGAACTGTCTTGAGAACGATAAAATTTGGTAATGTGCCAATCACCACTGGCAATTTTTGCAAGTTGACTCACGATCTTTCCACGAGCTTTAGAGAGAGCCTCAGCACTTAGCACGGCATTAACGTTTACCGTTACTTTTGCATTACTTGTTTCTACCCATTGCTTCTCTGCAAGTGAGAAACTTACTTTATCTAATTTAGGTCCTTCTGGCAAAGAATCAGCAAACAACGAGCTGGAGGCACTAAGGCATAGAACTCCCATTAAGGCAATTGTAAGTCGTGCTTTCATCGGATCTCCCAATAAATAAATATAAAAAATACAAGTGACTGTATATCTAGAGCTACAATCAACCAGTCCAATACAGTAAGAATAACTCAGTAAAAGATTTGCGTCATCTGAATCCTCTTGTTAAGCTCCAACAAAATTTTTATGGAGAACGCAATGTCAATTTTAGAGTTGGACGATACTGCTGCACATATTAACATCAATGAAGACAATTTCATCGATTATGCAAAAGACAAGGGATTTGGCGACATTCATTTCAAAGTTGATCCAAAATCAGGCATGGTTTCAATCATATCAATTCATTCTACTAAGTTTGGCCCTGCCTTAGGAGGCTGTCGCTTAAAAGAATACAGCTCTCCTTTTGCTGCCCTTTATGATGGCATGAGACTGGCCCGAGGCATGAGCTTTAAGTCTGCTCTAGTTGGCCTACCTCTTGGTGGTGGTAAAGCCGTGATCATCAAACCAAATGACCAATTTGACCGTCAACGCTATTTTGAAGCCTTTGGAGAATTTGTCGAATCCTTAGCGGGTCGTTATGTTACCGCCGTTGACTCTGGCACCTCCCTAGATGACATGGACATTGTTTATTCAAAAACCAACTATGTTGCCAGTCTTGCAAAAGAAAATGGAGAGCCCTCTGGTTTTACCGCAGAAGGTGTCTTTTTAGGCATTAAAGCAGCCGTTCAATTCAAATTAAATAGAGACACACTCGATGGCCTTCATATTGCCATACAAGGCATCGGAAAAGTTGGCTATGATCTTGCAAGACGACTTCACCAGCATGGGGTTAAGTTAACCGTCTCAGACATTAACCATGAAAGCCTGATGCTGGCTAAGAAAGAGTTTAACGCAGACATTGTCGACCCCAAGGAAATCCATAAAGTGCCTTGTGACGTCTTTGCTCCTTGTGCTCTAGGAGCAGCCATTAATGACACCACCATCAAAGAGCTTAATACCAAAATCATTGCTGGCAGCGCCAACAATCAGCTCGCAAGAGCTCATCATGGTGAAGTAATCCACAAAAAAGGGGTTTTGTTTGCACCAGACTATGTTATTAACGCTGGCGGCCTGATCCATGCTTCAAGTTGCTATAACAAAACACCTGAAAACGTCGCTCATAAGCAGATTGAAAACATTTATCATTCTCTACTAACCATTTTTGAGCGATCTCAATCAGACAATTTACCTTGTAGTTTGATTGCCGATAGGATTGCCGAAGAAAAATTAGCGTAAGAACTAAGCCCCGGCAATGCCGGGGACTCATTTAGTACTGATTAGCTTGCTTTTTTAGCTTCTTCAGTAACAACTTTTGCAGTCATTACATTCTCGCTTGATGCTTTCTCTAAGTTTTGTACGTCCTGTTTAGCAACCGTCTTTTTAGACGCAACTTTTTTAGCCGTTACTTTTTTACCAACTGATTTTTTAACAGCGCTCTTTTTGCTAGTTGTCTTCTTTGCTGCTGCTTTTTTGACCGCTTCTTTTTTAGCTACTGGCTTTGTGACAACTGTCTTTAGTGGTTTCTCTTCCTTTGTTTCTTTTTTAGCCGTTGTCTTTCGACTCTTAGTTACCTTCTTAGCGACAGTCTTTGCTTTCTTTTGAGTCTTCTTAGCCCATTCCTTCTCAAATTTTTGAGTCGCAGTGGCAATGGCTTTCTCACGCGCTTCTTGTTCTTTACAGTAATCTTCTTCACCTTTTAAGACACCCGCTGAAAACGCTTCAGCCCATTTCTCTTTGCTTTCTTCCTTAAGCCAGGCTAATTTTTCTTTACTCGCCGCTTGTTCTTCTTTAAGCTTTGCTTTCAATTCGTTTATCTTTGTTTTAAGCTTTGCAACATCGGCGCTTAATTTTTCAATTTTTGCCACATGACGAGCCACTTTTGTCATAACTTTAGTTCTCCAAATTTTAAGATATTAAAAACCTGGGGTAATGTACTCCTTTCGTATAAATATTCAACCAAAATGTTGTTATCCTTACATCCTATGAGCGTCTAAGGAGCTTATTCCTATGCATCTTTTTAAGGTTACTAAATGAGTCAGCAAACAAAACACTTATCAAACGAGATGACTTCTTTTCTAGAGACTTTTTCTGTCAGTGAAAGCCCTGTAGAGAAAGAACTTCGAAAGATTACACAAACTCTTTCATTGGGCTCGATGCAAATAACACCCGATGCAGCAAACTACTTAAAGTTCATCATTCATTCACACCAATTTAAAAATATTCTAGAGATTGGCACCTTCACTGGCTACAGTGCGCTCGCCATGGCACTCGCCATTCCCGACGATGGTCAGGTGGTTTGCTGTGAAATCAATGACTACTGGACCCAATACTCCGTACCACATTGGCAAAAAGCTAAAGTCCGAGAAAAAATTAGTTTAAACATTGCCCCTGCCGGTGAAACGCTAGAATCACTCATTGCAGATGATAAGGTGGGATATTTTGATTTAGCCTTTATTGATGCAGATAAAACGAACTATAAACACTATTATGAATACTGCCTAAAGCTTGTACGAAAAGGCGGAATAATCATTGTCGATAACATCTTTTGGTACGGAAAAACCTTCGACCCACAAAATGACGAGCGGCAAACACTGGCCATACGAGAAATTACCTCTTTTATTTATCAAGATTTGCGAGTAAAAAGCTGTATCGTTCCCATTGCTGACGGTATGATGTTGGCATACATTTTATAGGAGTGAGTATTATGGATAAGATGAAAAACCCCGCAGGATTAGATGGTTTTGCTTTTTTAGAATTCTCAAGTCCAGAGCCGCAGGTTCTAGTAGATCAGTTTCAAGCGTTAGGTTTTAGTAACATTGGTCAACATAAGCACAAAGACATTGAACTATACCATCAAGGAGACACCTTTTTTCTACTCAATAAAGACCCAGAATCTCAAGCCCAAAATCATGCTAAAATGCATGGACCAGGAGCTTGCTCTATGGGGTTCTCAGTGAGCTCTCAGCAACAAGCTCTGGAGCATGTGCTCTCAAAAGGTGCCGAGCAATTTATGCAATCCGATTTACTCATTTCTGATAACACCCCTGCCATTGATGCTATTGGTGGCAGTGTGATTTATTTTGTAGACAATATTGAGCGTTTTTTAGATGACAACTTTGACTATTCACTGACAAAATCTACCGATCCTTTACTGGTCGACATTGATCACTTAACGCACAATGTCTTTAAAGGAAACTTAGATGTTTGGGCTAATTTTTACATAAATTTGTTCAACTTTAATGAAATTCGCTTCTTCGATATTAAAGGCGTGCAAACAGGCCTAATTAGTCGAGCCATGCAAAGCCCTTGTACCAAAATAAAAATCCCTCTTAATGAAGCAACCGACAACAAATCACAAATCGAAGAATTCTTAAACGAGTACCAAGGCGAAGGCATACAACACATTGCGCTGACCTCACCAGACATCTATCACACTGTTGAGATTCTAAAACACCGAAACATTGAGTTTCTGGACGTACCAGACACCTACTTTGAAATGATTAATGAGCGAATTAACTGGCATAAAGAAGATCTTGCTCGTCTGCAAAAAAATAAAATTTTAATTGATGGGGGAATAAACCCTGAAGATGGCCTGCTCTTGCAAATTTTTACCCAAAACATGCTCGGCCCTGCTTTTTTTGAAATTATACAAAGAAAAGGTCACCCAGGCTTTGGTGAAGGAAACTTTCAGGCACTGTTTGAGTCAATTGAACGTGATCAAATACGTCGAGGTGTACTAAGTGAAAAGGTTGATTAAGCCTATTATCTGATTATTCATTAACCTTAGGATTTCAAATGAAATTAGCTACTTTAAAATCAAATTCACGCGATGGAAAACTGTGTCTTGTTAGTCAAAATCTTGAATTTATCTCACCCGTTGATGAGATTGCCCCCACACTGCAATACGCACTAGAAAACTGGTCAAGTTTAAAAGACAGGCTTCAGGCTCACTACCAACAATTAAACGCCCACCAATTAGACAACCTAAGTCCTTTTGATAGCACGCTCCTAGAGTCTCCTCTACCTCGTGCTTACCAATGGGCTGATGGCAGTGCTTATGTAAATCACGTAGAGCTGGTGCGTAAAGCCAGAGGGGCTATAATGCCTGAGAATTTTTGGACCTCTCCTCTAATGTATCAAGGTGGTAGCGATAGTTTTATTGGTCCTAATGATCCCATTTTAGTTGCGGAGGAAGCCTATGGTATTGATTACGAAGCAGAGATTGCCGTAATTACCGATGACGTCCCAATGGGCATTGATGAAGAGTCTGCTCTTTCTCACATTAAATTAATCATGCTAGTCAATGACGTCTCTCTCAGAAACCTCATCCCAGAAGAAATTGGCAAAGGCTTTGGTTTTTTCCATTCTAAGCCCGCTAGCAGCTTTTCACCAACAGCCATTACCCCAGATGAACTTGGTGATGCCTTTAGAGAGGGAAAAGTTCACCTGCCACTTGTTAGTCACATCAATGGTATTGAACAAGGAAGACCAAACGCAGGTGTAGACATGACCTTTAATTTTGGACGCCTGATTTCTCATGCAGCTAAGACTCGTGATTTAATTGCTGGATCCATTATTGGATCTGGTACCGTCTCCAACCTCGATAGAACTCTGGGCTCTTCGTGCCTTGCCGAAAAGAGAATGCTAGAGACCATTGAAACAGGCAAGCCTAAGACGCCATTCATGTCGTTTGGTGATGTGATAAAAATAGAGATGTTTGATAAAGATGGTGCTAATATTTTTGGTAGCATTGAACAGACGATTGAAAAGGCTAGCTAATGAGTCTTACCCTCTATGATTACTTTCGCTCAACTGCCGCTTATCGAGTGCGCTTAGCTCTTAATATCAAAGGGCTAAGCTATCAACAAAAAGAAGTACACCTGGTAAAAGATGGCGGAAAACAGCACAGTGCGGCCTATAGAGAGATTAACCCTCAAGCATTGGTGCCAAGCTTTATCGATGACACCTTAAACTTTCCATTAACACAATCTTTGGCCATCATTGATTATCTGGAAGAAATCTCCCCCACGCCGTCACTGTTCCCCCGTGACATCGAAGCAAAATATCGAGCAAAGCAACTGGCAATGATTATCAGCTGTGACATTCATCCTTTAAACAATCTTCGAGTACTCTCTTATCTCAAAACAAACCACAAATTTGATGATGCTATGATAGAGCGTTGGTACCATAACTGGCTAGAAAAAGGCTTTCAGGCAATTGAAGTGCTTTTGCAAAAGAGTGAGCGCTCTAAAACTGTTTGCATTGGCGATGACGTTAGCCTTGCGGATCTTTGTCTCATTCCTCAAGTCTATAATGCCAAGCGTTTTAACTTTAATCTTGGCCCTTACCCACTCATAAGAGAGATAAATGACTACTGTCTGAGCCAGCCCTCATTTATAAAGAGCACACCCGAAAAAACAAGCACAGGTTAATGACAAATGTGGACCGAAAGACAATCAGGTATTACCCCAAAAAGAACCAAGCATGATCATCGCTCCCCCTTTGAGCGAGATAATACACGTATTATTCACTGCCCTTCTTTTAGACGACTGCAGCGAAAAACACAAATCTTAGGAACAGATGAAGGTGACTTTCATCGCACTCGCTTAACACACTCATTAGAAGTGGCTTCTATTGCAAAAAGCATCGTACGGAACATTAAAAAAAGAACTGAGCTCTCCGTACTCCCTTGTGATGACTTAGTTACTTCCATTAGTCTATTGCATGACATAGGCCATCCGCCATTTGGCCACGGCGGTGAAGTCGCGCTAAATTATGTCATGAGACATCATGGAAACTTCGAAGGAAACGGTCAAACTTTACGCTTATTAACTAAATTAGAAGACAGTTATGGCCGTTTTGGCCTGGACTTAACAAGAAGAACCTTACTTGGTATTTTAAAGTACCCAGTTAGCATGAGCAGAGCTAAATCACTATGTGCACCAAATGAAGTGCTCGATAAACCAATAACTCTGTCACAATGGCTTCCTCCCAAGGCCTACCTTGACACCGAGCAGGAAACGGTTGATTGGATCTTAGAGCCTCTAACTGAAGAAGATCGACAACTGTTTCAAACCTTTAGAGTGAAGCCAAGTCAAAAGAATCATGGCAGTTCACTCTATAAGTCTTTGGACTGCTCAATCATGGACATTGCCGATGACATTGCCTATGGCGTTCATGATTTAGAAGATGCCATCTATTTAAAACTTATTACAAAAGATCAATTAAACACTGATAAATTTCACCAACTTTATAAGTCAATTGAACCTTATGAGGGCATGCTAAGTTCTAATGAGCTGATTACCATGCTCTTTCATCCTGATTTGCCAACTAGAAAACACGCCATTGGATCATTAGTTAATTTTTTCATTACCCGAGCCTCCCTCACTACGACCAATGATGAGTTTGTTGAACCTCTTTTGAAATACAATGTACAGCTACCAAACCATGCTCGTGTGTTTCTTGAACATCTTAAGGAGCTTATTTATAACTATGTTATCGATTCATTAGAAGCTCGCACCATTGAATATGGCGGGCAAGTGGTGGTGCAGCGTTTATTTGAAGCCATCATTTCAAACCCATCACGACTTCTCAATGAAAGAGGCAGAGAGAGAATTTCGCAAAACCCCAATTTAAGCCAGCGAGTGGTTTGTGATTACATTGCAGACATGACTGATGAATATGCCTACCGCATGCATGAAAGACTCTTTGGCTTTAACACCCGCACGGTCTTTGAGCGACTCTAGGGCTCTAATGTAGAGAGTGATCGTGAATCAATAAGGATGAAATGATCTTCTTGGTGATGAACTCTCCCTGTTCTTCACCATAGAGCTTACAGAAATTTTCAGAGAGATCATCGACCCAATCGGAAAGCCGATACTGATTTAGAGGATCTCCCAAACTCTCAAAAATGCTTAATGAATGAATGTCTTCCGTATATTTGTGCAGGATTTTCCGAGCAATCTCTAAATCATTTTCTCTAGTAGGCCAATCCATCTTCTTCATAAACGTTTTTACTAACAAACTTCATTAAGTTCTAATATTGGGATAAATAACCAGATTTCAAGTGCCTATGCCTTTTTAGCCGCTTTAATGACAAAAGGCATCATTTTATCTAAGATAAGCTTCAAGCCTTTATTGGCTGCGATCACCCCGCCATAAGGGCCTTCAACCGGCGCTATTTCTTTGGCATTAAAGACTTGGGTGGCAATGACTTTCTCTGTTCGACCATCATAAAGTGCTGCCTTAATGCTAATCACTTCTCTTGAAGGGCGACTGATAAAGTCTTGTTGTAATATCAAAAGTTCTGTATCTAGACGAAAGTCCGTGTCTCCGACAAAACTCGAAGGTACTACTGCCTTAAAGTAGCCCGTATTTTGCAAGCTCTGCACCAACAAAGGGCTTAACATTTCTTTGGGTTTGGCAACCCATTCATTCTTCACAAACGAGTCAAGCTGGTAGGCTCTTTTAACATACCGCATGCTAGTGCTTTCATAACCTGCAGCCGCCGTTGGTTGAGAGACAAGTAAACTCTTCTGGCTATTATAATTACTTAAACGCTTGTTAGAAGTCGCTGACAATTTATAGCCTGTTGGTATTTCAACGGTTACCGAAGAACAAGCACAAAGAATACTTACAAAGGTAAAGATTAAAAGTGGTTTCAATTACTTTTCTCCTGGTCCAAGTTTCGGAGCTGTCCGCCCTCTAATCAACATTGCAGGGTTTTGCTTTAACTCGCTGGTCAAACTATTAATGTTGACCGCCAGTAATTCAAGTTCATCCATCAAGCTTGCAGACGCTGGCAACACTTTCTGATTAAACTCATTTAAGCTTGCTTCACCGGTGACCATGAACTCTGTTGTTTGATTACTAGCATTGGTAAAGGCCGACAAACTATCAGAGGCTTCACTCATAATTTTAGGGAAGTCTTTTGAAACAAGTGCGGCATTATCCATGAATACTTTCAAATCTTGTAAACTTTTTGCAATCTCATCTTTATTATCATCAAACGTTTGTCCCAGGTCCTTCAAAGACTTCAATAGACTGGCAAAGTTATCAACGTTTTCAGTACTCAGCACATTCTTCAAAGAAAGCGTCATACTATGGAAATCTTTACTGGCATCTCTGAGCGTTTGATCCAGTTGAAACAACAATGAAGGCCGGCTTAAAATAACTGGGTATTTCTCCCCTTTGCGAACTTTTAAGGGACTCGCCTTCGCTTTA
This sequence comes from Legionellaceae bacterium, assembly GCA_030148065.1. Classification (GTDB taxonomy): domain Bacteria; phylum Pseudomonadota; class Gammaproteobacteria; order Legionellales; family Legionellaceae; genus JASBUC01. Next base: position 34,838 of record JASBUC010000043.1, read on the forward strand.
GTGGTTGAGAGGCCAACAAAAGAAAGGCCGGTAATGCCTTGCGATCGAAGCTGCGCGCGCGTGCTGGTAGTAATTGGGGTACCTTGTTCAATGTTTAGCAAAAGCATCACTTGTTGAGGGTTTTTATAGTTAAGTGCTATGCTTTTAACCACCCCAACGTTAACCCCATTAAATTTAACAGAAGACTCAGGACTAAGGCCAGAGACAGACTCATTCATGTACACTAAGTATGGATCGTACACTTTAGTATCAAAGCCCACACTCAACCATAGAGAAAACCACACTATCCCTACAAAGAAAATAAAAACAAATAAACCTGTTAATGTATAATTTGCTTTTGTTTCCAAGCGGCTTACTCCCAAGGCCTTAAATACATACCAGTTTTCATTAAGATTAGCATCTCACCTCTGAAGGCGCTAGAAATTAATTTGCAAAATAATCTTGAATCATTTGGTGAGGGTTTGCTTTAACCTCTGCAAACGGTCCTGCTGCTAGTACTTCTCCTTCCCCGATAAAAAATATTTTATCGCTGACCCGCTCTAGTGATTTCACATCGTGACTAACCATCAAAATAGTTAAGTTCAAATGATCGCGCAAAAAAAGAAGCAACTCATCAAACATCTGACCACTTTTGGGGTCAAGCCCTGACAAAGGCTCATCCAATAATAGAAGATCAGGGTCTAGTGCTAAAGCGCGTGCAGCCGCAGCACGCTTTAACATACCCCCACTTAATTCAGATGGCAGTTTATTACCATCAGAGAGTTTAAGTCCCACTAACTGCAGTTTTAACTTAGCAATCTCCAAAGCAAACGACTTAGGTAGATGAGTTTGTCGCAAAATTGGGAACATAATATTTTCCAGCACACTCATACCACTAAACAACGCACTTTGCTGAAAAAGCATGCCAAGATTATTGCGCACAAATTGTTTGTCTTCTTCACTGGCACCAACAACATTCTTACCTAAAACGATTACTTCACCAGCAGCAGGCTCTTGTAGCATTAGAATGGTTCTTAAAATAGTTGTTTTACCACTGCCAGAGCCACCTATGATCACGGCAATGTCTTTCTTTTTAATGGTCAAATTAACGTCACGATGTACTTCTTGACCAGACAGGACCGTTTTTAAATGCTTTATCTCAACAATGTTATCATTCATTTATTTCTACACTCCAATCCAGGTGTACAAAATTGAGAAAATTGCATCCGCTACAATGATTAAAAAAATCGACTGGACCACACTTTTTGTGGTCTGTAGGCCGACACTGTTTGCACTCGATTCAACTTTAAAGCCCTGATAACACCCCACCATAGCAATGATAAAGGCAAAAAAAGGTGTTTTGACCATCCCTAAGAAAAACTGTTTAAAGCCCACAGATTCTTTAAAGTGAGATAAAAAATCACCGTAGTTAATTCCAAGTTGAATTTTAGCCATTGCCATCGAACCAAAGACCCCGAATAAGTCCGAGCAAAAAGTTAATAAAGGAAAAGCGATTAATAAACCAATAATTTTAGGAAGAACTAGAAGTTGAATTGGGTTAAACCCCATCGTTCTTATCGCATCAATCTCTTCTCGTATTTTCATACTGCCAATCTGAGCCGTATAAGAACTACTGGTGCGGCCTGCCACAATGATTGCCGTAATTAATGGCGAAAACTCGCGTAACAATGCAATCCCGCAAACATAGGCAATGTAAATACTTGCCCCATAGGCTTCCAGCTGAATTCCCATTTGATAGGCAAGCACAACACCAATCAAGAAAGATAACATGGCAACGATGCCCAGAGCTTGAAAGCCTGTAATTTCAACCGTTTTAACAATGCTTCTTAATTCGAACAAACTCGGACGGATTAATGCCTGAAAAAAAGCACGGCTTATCCGCCCTAACAAAACAATAAAACCATCCAGCTGTCTTAGCTGTGATATGGATAAAAAACCTAACCAATAGAAAAACGAGCGGCGTTTTGGTTTAACAGGCTTTTCTTCCTTTTTACTAAGTTTGCTAGCAACCAGCGATAACATGGCTTTTTGCTGTTCATTGAGGCGGTCCTCTTTTAATGAGACCCCATGATCGTCTAAAGTCTGCAAAACCTTATTAAGTAGTATGGCGCCAGCACTGTCAAGTTTGCTAAGCTTGCTCACATCCAAGACAAGCTCAGTATTATTTGGCCAAGAAAAGGCCGGAAGAGCCAAAACCAACTCATCAATGCTGCCAACATCCCACGAACCACTTAAATAACAAGTGTCGTCAATTACCTCAATCAACGCTCTCTGTCTCATACTTTCCTTGAGAAATTGAAATTATCTAGATAGCATGACTTTTTATAACACTTAGAAACGATGCAAACAACCAATGGACCAAAACAACGCTTCAAAATTAACAACGCAAATAGTCATTGCCATGCTTCTTGGCATTACCATTGGCAGCCTAATTCACCTTTTTCCAGACTCTCCTTTTAAAACCACACTGACACACTATTTAGTAAACGGACTCTTTGATACAGGCGGCAGCCTTTTTATTACACTACTTAAGTTCTCAGTGGTCCCCATTGTGTTAATATCACTGACCTGTGGCATGATTTATAATGTTGGTAATCAACTAAAACTTGGCCGTATCGCCTCACAAACTGTTATTTTTTATTTAGTGACAACTTCTGTAGCCATTACTCTTGCCCTAATTCTTGCACATATTTTTGACGTTGGCGGTGGTGAACTTGCTCTAAACACACCCGTTACTCAAATTACAGAGCATGCCCCCTCACTGAAAGAAACCTTTCTCAATGCCTTTCCCTCAAACCCTTTCAAAGCGCTTGCCGATGGCAACATGCTGCAGGTAATATTCTTAAGTCTCATTCTAGGGAGTGCCATTTCACGCAGTAAGGAAAAAGGAAAAACCGTTGCGACGCTTTTTTTATCCCTTAATGAGGTGGTTATCAACTTGGTGACCATTATTTTAAAAATTGCCCCCCTTGGTGTGTTTTGCTTGCTAGCAACGGTGTTCTCAAGTCAAGGAGCGAGCCTTATCCCAAAAATCTTAGGCTACTTTCTCACGGTCCTTTTAGCGCTGTTAGTGCAACTTTTTCTAATCTATAGTGTCTTTCTAAAGTTTTTTGCAAAACTAAGCCCCTTATACTTTTATAAGAGCATGCTTCAAGCGATGTTATTTGCATTTAGCACTTCAAGCTCTAGTGCCTCTATTCCAGTGGTGCTTCATACAACTGAAAAAAAACTAGGTGTACATAACACCATCGCCTCCTTTGTCATCCCACTTGGGGCAACCATTAACATGGATGGCACGGCAATCATGCAAGGAGTAGCAACCGTGTTTATTGCCAACAGCTACCACATTCATCTTGGTGTGATAGGCTGTTTAAAAGTTATTCTTATGGCCACCTTAGCATCAATTGGCACGGCCGGAATTCCTGGCGTTGGTCTAATAACCTTGTCTATGGTGTTAATGCAAGTTAATATTCCGGTCGAAGGCATTGGGCTTATCATCGGCATTGATAGATTTTTAGATATGTGTCGAACGGCCGTGAACGTTGCAGGGGATGCTACCATAGCATGTTGTGTCGCAAATCGAGAAAAAGTGCTTAAGAGAATTTAATTGGTGGAATAACTAACAATGAACGTTGGTACACTCAATTTTAGTTGCAAGAGTATGGCTCTATGCCTGCTATTCATTGTTTTGAGCTCTCAAGCTGGCTTTTCCTATGCTAGTGAATACCAAAAACGCCTATGGCTAAAATGGTCAAAATACTCCCCCTTGTCTGAAAAAACCATTAGTCATGAGTCTTTCAAAGTTTTTCTAGCACGCTATTTAAAGCCCCAGGCTGATGGCATAAACCTAATAGACTACTACAAAGTAAGCACAGTTGATCGAAAAATCCTGAAAGAGTATTTAAAAAGCTTAAGTAATATCAAGATAGAGCAATATAATCGGGATGAACAACTTGCCTATTGGTTAAATTTCTATAACGCCTTAGTCATTAATTTGATTCTAGAGCATTTACCCATTAACAATATGCGTGAAATTACGCTATCCTCTCCTCTGTTAGCGCGCGGTCCTTGGCAAGCTAACATCGTAACAATTGCTGAGACCAAACTCTCACTCTATGATATAAAGAACCGGATCGTGAGGCCAATTTGGAATGATCCTAGAGTTTTATACGCCTTATTTGATGGAACGGTGGCAAGCCCAAGCCTTTTTGAAAAACCATTTAGCAAAGGATCTCTTGATACCGATCTCAACACAATCACTCGTCGCTACGTTAATAGCTTGCGCGGTGTTCAAATTCAAGATAAAGAAATTACCGTATCGAGTTTATATGACTGGTTTGAAGAAGATTTTGGCGGTAGAAAACAAGACGTTATTTGGCACATCACTCAATATGCAAACCCACGTTTAAAGGCACAACTAGAAAAAGCAAACACCATCAATAATTACGTCTACAACTGGCATATAAACGCCATTTATGAATAAGCGCCGTAGTTTTTTCCTGCAGCTGTTTTTAAATGTCTATTTATTTACACTCGTAAGCTTATTACACCTAAATTTTTTTAAACAATTCATTTTTCATTTTTCAACAAGTCTTCCTGCAATTATTTATCAGAAATTCATCCTCTATCTAATTGCACAACTCTTTCTAATCAGCGTGTTTAGCCTCATTTGTGCCCTTCTCTGTCAATCAATCGCCACACTCTTTAAAGTTACTCATTCAAAACACTTGCTTATAAACCTTTTGGTTTTCACCACCCTACAAAGTTATCTAATACTGTTAAATGCGCTATTCTTTCCAAGGAGTCTGATAAGCGAATTAATAGTCAATCCTCTCCCCATTATTTTTTGTAAGATCTTATTTTTTCTGCTAAGTGCTGGGGTGATTGGGGTATTACTAGCACTTATAAAAAATATAAGCGTAAAAAAAGAAACCGTACTTTTCTCTTTAGTGGCTTTGTCATTATTTGTATTTTTTAAACCCAATGCAAAACCAAGCCATGTTTCTTCTGAACACAAGCGTAGCCTTGTCATTATTGGCATTGACTCTTTG
>JASBUC010000050.1 GCA_030148065.1 Legionellaceae bacterium
AAGCATAAGAAGCATCAAATAGAACTTATTCGATTAAGGAATGAACTAGCTTACAGTCAACAGTTAATTCAGGATGAAAAAAACAAGCGCTTGGTTAATGGTGTTCTTTTGGTTGTGGCTCCGGTTGTTTTATTTGCCGTGCTAAACATTGGAAGCTTTGCCTTGATGGCTACTCTCTTGAGTGTATTGGCGCTGGTGTTTGTAATTGGTAAGTTAAGCCTTGATAGTTATTTAAGCACAGCTAAAGAACCATCTCCTTGTGACATCAGTGAGGCCTGCTTGCAAGATGCACCAAAAGACAATGATGAAGAAGGACAGGCTTTATCAAGCAGCACAATAGAGCTCACTGCACTAAAAGACACACGAGACGAGTCTAAGTTTGATAAGAAGGAGCACTCGCCATGTCGCACCTTAAGATCAAACAAACAAAAGAGCTCTTTAAATAATCCTGATGCGAGTGAGAATGCCTCAAAGAGTCGTTTAACACGCAGCATGAGCTTTGGCTTTTTTAGTGATCGTGCGATTAAAGCAAAGACAAAAAGCAACAATTCCGTGCCGGTTTCTGTTAGCAATATACCCACTTTTTAGAGACGATAAAGCCGACAATAGTAGTGAGGATGCAAGCACTAATAACGCCTGTATAGGCGCTGAAATGGCAAAGATCTGAGATAAGATAGACCGTTAAAAGCGTTAGTAGGTAACTGGTGGAGACCAAACAAAGGTAACGAATCACCTGAGCCCTTGCTTTTTTTCCATGAGCTAAGAAGGTAAAACGTCGATGGGCACTAAAGTTCATCAACAAAAAAAGTCCATAGGCTATGCTTACTGAGGCAAGCTTTGGCAGCTTTAGCTGGGCCCAAAAAAGATAGAACAGTAGAAAGTAGCAAGCCGTGGTTAGGCCACCAACCCATAGATATTTAGCGAGTAGTTTCAGTTGTTTTCGGGCTTTGTCTGGTGTCTGCATCTTGTCTTTCCATAACTTTATCTACAATGTAGCGAGGCCTGCCTTGAGTTTCTGTATAGATGCGAGCAATGTATTCACTCACAAGGCTCAAAGCAAAAAGCTGCAGACTTGTAAAAAAAGCAATACTTGCAATCAACAAGACTTGTCCGCTTGCAACTTGGGAGCCTAAAAGAGCACTGACAGCTTGCTTTAATAACCAAGCGGTACTTGGTAGAAAAAGGAGTACGGCGCTAATAAAAATCAACAACAAAGGTTTTGCACTAAAACAGAAGATCCCATCTAGCCCCATTTTTATGCTACCTATGTAGCGGTTGTAATGACCATTACCACAGGCTCTATCTTGACGGTGATAGGGTAGGATTGTTGAGGAAAAGCCAACTAATGGAATTTGGGCTCGTAAAAATAAATGTCGCTCTTTTAAGGCCAGAAGTTGCTCTGCAACCCGTCGAGAAATGAGCCTATAGTCACCACATTCTTTTTGAATTAAACCATTTGAGAGATGGCTCATGAGGCCGTAACCGAACTTGGCAAGCTTCATTTTAAGCCAACTTTCATTGACGCGAGATAAACGCTTACTGTAGACCACATCAAATCCTTTGCGTGCTTGCTCTAACATCTTTGGCATCAGCTCAGGCGGATCTTGTAAATCAACATCAACCGTTATGATGTACTGGCCTTTTGCATGCTCAATGCCAGCAAAGGTTGCTTCTGCTTGCCCATAACGTCGAGAGAGGGTTATCAATTTAAGGCGTGAGTCTTTTTCAAGGGCGCGAGCAATGACGGCTTCTGTGTCATCAGTACAGGGATCGAGACAAAAAATAATTTCAAAGGCGCGGCAATGTTTCTCAAGAATGGGTAGTACACACTGAAGAAAAGGGGTAATGCTCTCTTCTTCATTGAACACAGGTACAATTAGTGAAAGCTCAGTCATTTGACGTCTTCATAAAAAATAATGGCTTAGCCTAACATATACTCAAAATACTTGAAAATCTGAATCAAGAAATGAGTCACTAAACCTACCTACGCCAACGCGCCACGCTTTATGCGCGGCATCCAAGAGGCCAAAGAAACAAGACACAGGCATAAAGCGTGGAAAGTAGGGGCTTGGAGGGACATTGAGTCAGACTTCGGATTCATCTGTGACCGTTAGAGTGTTAGTTGAGAAAGAGCCTCTGGGATCGCAACACTGCTTTCTGGCGGTGTCGGAGGCAGCCTTCTTGGTAGTGAGCGTTGACGATTAATAAATAATTGTGAGGTTGTGTTGTGAGCGTCGGCTTTAATTAAATCAAAAATCTGCAAATAGTTTACGTCTGATTCATCGAGTGCAAGCAGTGCTGAGAGATGCTTTTTATTGCCTAGAATGAGGGCTGTGTCTTTTGTACTAATATAGTTTTTTTTACAAAGGTTGTAGGCTTTATCATAATGAGGATCTCTAAAAACATTTAAAATAATCTCGTTTTTATAAGCACCATTGTCGAACAAAGGATAATATTTCATTAGATAATCATCACAGCTTGCTAGATTTGCAAGCGTTTCTTGATTGTCAAACCCTAGAAGGATTAGGGTTAAGACCATATGCAATCGAATGTCATAAAAACCACAACGCTCAACCAGCGCCATAAAAGAGTCATTGGTAAAGACCAGGGTTAAACAAACATCAAAATGCCTCTTGGGGAACCCTTTGAAATAACTTGATTCTGTGAATGCCTCAAGACGATTAAGTAGTGATAATTTATGTCTCTGTAAAATGTTTAAATAGAGCCTTAGAGAATGAAATTTATGCAAAAAGTAGACGGCCTTCAGTGCACAATGCTCGGCTTTATGGAAAAAGGAGCGATTTTTTTGTTGCACAAGCGATGAAAAAATTTGGCTAGATTGATAGTTATTATCAACTAATAAAATAATTGCTTTGCTTAGTGCTGGATCATTGCTTTTCTCAAGATAATCAAGCGAAATGGGACATCTACACTCTAAATCAGCCATTTTAGAGTGCAGATCTGCGTCTCTTAGGGCTTCAAAGCAACGAAAATGTTTACTGGACTCAAAAAGGTTTTTTATTGCATTATGAGCCCCGACTTTTGCAAGGAAAATAACCGCTTCGACTAATTTTCTGGTTTGTGAGAGCTTTAGAAAATCAGATGGGTGGGTAAGACCAAGCTTAAATAGTATGCCGAGTGCTAGCTGCTGCTTATGATCACTGGCATTAGATAGCGCATCTAATAGGTCTTGATTCAGAAGAGCATCATTATAATTTTCAATGATGTTGGCAAAAAACAATAGAGAAAGAGTGGATTTATCTTCATTAAACGATGGGCTCGAGAGACCTATAAGAAGCCTGAAAACCTTTTCTTTCAACAAGGCATCGTTTTCTTGAAGATTTAAATAGAGTAAAACGATGGCAGAAGCTAGCTCTGGATCTTGCGTTATCTGATGATAGTAGTGATTAAACCTTTTAAGCTTGGCAACAACTAGGATGGCGGCAAGCTCTAAAGGGCCAAAGTCGACCTCAGCTTTATCATCAATCTCATCTAAGCGGCAACCTGTGTCAACGTACGGTCTAAGATGTGCCGCATCAACCATGCTTTTACTGAGCACCATCTCCCAGTTGGGAAACGTTTGATGGAATAATTTTCTGCGAGTGTTCTGATAGACAAAGGTATCAGGGACATAGAGCGTTCGTCTAAGTGCTAAAAAATCGTGCTGTGCATTGGTTATCTCATCGCGGGCAAATCTCGTATACAAAGCCATATACAGGGCGCTTCCCATCTGCTCTCTATTTTTAGATAAGGGTTTTTCTCTTGAAAAACCAAAATCGACTAGATTAAGACCATGGGTTGGATCCCAAGTGATGTTATCGGGTTTTAGATCTCGGTGGGCGTAGGCAGTTGCTGTTTTCGATTTCAAGCCTGAATGAAGAGAGTAGAGCTGATAGCAGAGCATGATGGCAATGTGAAAGCGTTCACTATTTGAGAGCGACTGCGTTGATAATTGTGTGCGCAAAGAGCGTCCAAAATAAGGTACTGGAGTGTAGTACTTTTCCTTTTCTGGGCGTTTGACCTTTCCCTTTGTTAAATTTAAATCAATTAAAATTTGAGATTCATTTTTTTGGGAATAGCTGTTGGTTGTTTCAATCTTTAGGGCTGTTAGAAAATCATCGTTTAAGCCTTTTGCAAATTTCACTTTGGCAAAAGCTCCTTCCCCAATGTTTGCGCCAAGACCTGAATCTATGGCGTAGAGCTTACCATTCAATTTTATAATAGAGTTGTTTAATTGGTAGGGTGGGTGAGAAAGCGTTATGCCAGCAATGGTAAGGCTTGATAATTCGGAGCCTTTTTTTAACTTTTTCCCTTCCGGAAAAAAACGAAAGTATTCTTTTAGAAACGCTTTAGTGTCGTCACTATACAAGCTGATGGTCATGATAAGTCCTTTTATCAATGCTCAACGCTTAAGGCTTGCTGAACGGTTAATTTTAAAAGCAATAAAGTCCTTTTTATTGCAAATGAAAAGACTTGGGCCTGTCTCTAAAATGTAAACAGCCCAGCTTGAAGCTGTTTACAATCTTAAACCGAATGCTCTTTTAAATGCAAATCACAGACTAAGGCGACGCTTTGGCAAAGCACTTTCTGGAGGAGAGGCTTGGTTGTGAACGCATTTTAAGAGCCCAAATTGGTTCAGAAGATCAGTTTTATCAAGACTAAGTTTTTTGCTTTTAGTAAGGGCAAGCATGGCGTTGTTAGACGCATCACCCTTACGAACTTTCAGCGTTGATAAGTCTTGAGGGCAAAGATCATATTTTTGTAGTAGAGCTGCCCACTCGCTCATCGGTTTAAAGTTTCTAAGCTCACTTTTTTCGACAGCTAGTGGCTCATTGCCAATTAGATTGACCATAGTGTGAGCGGCTTGCGCTATTAGCCAAGACTTTTCATCTACAATATTATGATCATCAAGTAGTAGCGTACCACCTGGCTTTAACACTCGTCGAAGTTCACTCAAAAACTCATTTAAAGAGTTTTCTGGGAAGTGATGCAGGCCATAGAAGCAAGAAATTAATTCCACGCTGTTATTTGGGAGACGAGCTAAAAATTTCGCGGGGTTTAAATCATCCAATGGCAAAAATTCATCATAAGGCCTTGGGATCCCCGCTTCAAGGTAGTCCATCATTGTTTGCCCATGACAAAGGACATAACTCTTGCCTTGGATGAGCCCGGCCTTTTTAAAAGGAGTGATGTATCGGCCAGGGTAGCCAATCTCTAAGTAGCCGCTAAAGGGCTTCGCTCTGTCACCAACAAGTGCGGTGGCTTGCTCTGTTAACTCTCTAGTAATCGAAGAGAGTGCCTTAAGACCTTGACGAAGGTCAGTAAAACTACTTGAGCTTATTTCCGGAAGCCGTCTTTGCAGCTCACTGTAAATATCATCTTCATTCTTGCAGTGCTGACATACTTCTGTTAACAGGAGTTTAAACTTTTTTAAATCCAGTCGCTTTAAAACAGCGCTGACAAAAGAGGAAAACGCAGCCCAGTTCTTATTTTCCAGTAGAGCTTTATAGTCCAGTCGTTTTACTGGAAGTGCAGCACGCAGGTATTTATGATAGAAACCTGAGTAAAAGACTTCATTTGGATCCACCATTTCTTTAAGCCTTCTAAAGCGCTTCACTTGCGCTCCATAGGCCGCGTCAAAAAGACTGGTACTGGCAACTTGTTGATAAGGCAGGTAGTAAGTGCCGCCTTTTTCGACAGCCTTCTGTGCAGCTTGATTGATCCAGTCGCCTGTTTTTTTTATTTCACTCGCAGACAGTGGTTGATTAAAGCAGATAACCACGGCAAAACGCTCCTCGGGAGCGTAGCTTAAGACGCCCTTTGGGTTTTCTTTGACATAGCGAATCGAGCAATTAATCAATGGTGTTTTATTCTCTTCTAAAATTTCAGAGAGCTCGTTAATAAATGGCTCTAGGGTTTCTTTTGGTAGAAAATACTCTTGCAACCACTCAGACTCACTGACTGAATTATTAAACATGGCATTCATTTCAGGTTGCATAACGCCATTGGTGCTTGTCTGTTCTTCTTTCTTAATGTTGTTTATTTCATTTTGCCAATACTGCTTTCGCACAAAGTCTAAGTGCTTTCCCATGTTGGCAAAAATTCGATCGCGCCTTGTGCCAATGTCTCCTTCTTGCTTAAAGTTTTCGGTGACGCATGCTTCTGGTTTGTCGCTCATCACCTCATAGTGGCTAACAAACCCTTGCTTTAATAAATTGTTCGGTTCAATTGATAACCGATAACGAAACATTTTAACTTTTTCATTGTTTCGGATGTGTTCATCGAAGAAATCCATAAAGTTCTGAGGCGCTACCTCTAGCGTTTTTCCAATGAGTGGGATATTGTCTTGTACTTCGAAGGTTACGTTAACAATTAACCCGAAGAGGCCAAAGCCTCCACAGATGGCATCAAATAATTCTTCATCGGCTCTGACGGTTTGAAACTCCCCCTCTGCATTGATAATTTCAATGGACTTGACGGTTTGCGAAAGTGTGCCACTGTGATGGTCCCAACCATGAATGTTGGTAGAAAGAGACCCGGCGACTGAAAAAATGTTGGAGGCTTGCATGACTTTTAGAGCTAAGCCTTTCTTATTAAGAGCGGTTTGAATATCTCCCCAGCGGCAACCGCCATTGGCTCGGACATATTTTTTGTTGTGCTCTTTGTCATTGATGATTTCAAAATCATTTAAATATTTGAGATCGATTAAAATAGCTTGGTCAGTGCCATTTAAGTATTGCTCACCTTGAGAGAAGCCTGCACCACGGATGCTAATTTTTTGCTTGTTCTTTATTGCGGCAATAACGGTTTGTTGCAACTCTTCTCGCGTTTTTGGATAAAAAGCTTGTAGTGCTTTATGGTTAATGTCACCACCGGAGTGTTGTATGAACTCTTTTTCTCTTTGAGGATTAAAAAAGTAGCCGATCCATGTTGGTTCAATTAAACCAATAATGGAGGCGGTTAAGGAAAATAGACTTTTGCTAAAAAGAAAGCTGTGTTCTTTTAGGCGAGTGAGTGCTTCTTCTTGGCAATCATCTGAATATAGAAGAACTCTGAGAGTGTTGCTTAGGCTAAGACAGAGGTTACTCAGTATGTCAATGCAAAGGCAAGGCGGTACCGCCACAATGTAAAAAAAACGTTTTCTCAATTCTTTTAAAAGATTGCCAAGTATAAAACTTGGCTCTTCTAAGGCCATTAAGTCAAGGTGGCCTGCTGGAAGCTCTGTCAATCGACCGATTTGTAGTGAGACCTCAGGCAGTTTATCTCGATCGATGTGAGGGTATGGAATCATTGTAACTCCTTGTGAGTCTTAACTTATAAGGTTGATTAAAAGCCATGTAAAAAGTGACTAGATGGGGTGTCATCCTGATCTAACTTGTGATTTAGTGCTTGCAATTCTCTAACAGGCACGTCCAATGAAAAGAAGGTTTGCTCTCTGCCTTTAATCGAATTTTGATAAGAGTAATTAAGGCGAATACCTCCTTCACAAAGCGCCTTTACTTTCTTGTCCTCTTGATGGTTATCTCCCCCTTGCTTAAGGCAAAGTTGCACAAAGTCATTGCCTTCTATTTTGCAGAGACTAAATTTAAGGGTGCTCAAAATTGAAATGACCGTCACTAGATTCTCGTAGCGACCACATTTTATCTGCAAGTACTCTCCGTCCTCATGTTCAAATTCAATCTGATCCTGGTAGCAGGTGTTTTCATTTGGCTTGATATGGCTTGCCACGTCATTTTGCAAACGCTCTTTTAAGGCGATTTTTTCAGCGTCTGTTGTATTTTCTGGGTAGGCAATGGTCAAGCGTCGTTGCCAGTAGCTGTCATCATGAGTTATCAGCTCACTTAATTGATAAAACCCCCAAAATGGCAGGGAGATAAGGCTTTTAGCAAAATGTTCAATGCTCAAGGCAAATAAGGTATAGGCATCAATCAAGCTTTTATCGTTCGCTTGATAAAATTGCTGGTAGAGATCTTTTAATTGCCTTAGATAGGGAACGGTGTAGAAAGCATCATCACGAATTAAATCCACATATTCTTTGGCGACCTTGCCAGTCTCTCGTTGAAAGGCGGTCTTATTCTCTTCTATGCCAAGTAACTCGCTAAGGCCTGCTGCAGGCAAGGTCAGTAACCCTTTGCTAAGAAACTCAACACTTGTAAATACGCTGACAAAAACATTCATGGCCATATTGGCAGAAAAGATAATGTCAGAGGTGTCACTGTGCTGTTTGGCTGCTTTAAATGACTCGGAAAAAATGGCCCATAAGGTGCCAACTTGTCGAAAATAGGGGAAGGAGTAGAAGGGCTTTCCTGCTAAGCAATGCTCTGCATACTCAGTGGACATGTCGACGACCCGCCACTCACAGCTGGTTAAATAAGTATTACTTTGGGGGGCTGTTTTTTGCGCATCCAATACCGTGTTTGCCATTTTGTTTACCTCCTGGTTGTATTTTTAGGCAAGACTCTATGGCGAAAGCCTTAAGAAAACATTAAGCAAGAGGGCTAATTTTGGTAGACTAAAGGTTTCAGCAAACCACAGCCATTTCTGGATTGATCACATGACAAACAAAGAGTATGAAACCCTTTCAATTGGGGAGTTTTCAGAACGTTCGTATCTTGATTATTCAATGTACGTCATCTTAGATCGGGCCCTTCCCTCGATTGCAGATGGCCTAAAACCTGTACAGCGACGAATCATTTATGCCATGAGTGAGTTAGGTTTAAAAGCGTCTGCCAAATATAAAAAATCTGCTCGTACCGTCGGGGATGTGCTTGGTAAGTTTCACCCGCATGGTGACAGCGCTTGTTATGAGGCCATGGTCTTGATGGCACAACCGTTCTCCTATCGCTACCCCTTTGTGGATGGGCAAGGCAACTGGGGTAGTGTGGATTCACCCAAATCCTTTGCAGCCATGCGTTATACCGAAGCCAAACTTTCAAAATACGCCGAAGTGGTGTTGAGTGAACTAGGCTTAGGCACGGTTGATTGGCAGCTTAACTTTGATGGCACCATGGATGAGCCGAAGCTCTTACCCGCCAGACTGCCGAATGTGCTCTTAAATGGCGCAACAGGGATTGCTGTTGGTATGGCTACTGATATTTTGCCTCATAACTTGAAAGAGGTTGGGCAAGCTTGTCTGCAGCTACTAAAAAAATCATCCACCACCTTAGGTGAGCTTTGTGAAATCGTACAAGGACCTGATTTTCCAACCAAGGCGGAAATCATCACCCCTCGCCATGACTTGGTGGAGATTTATAGAAAGGGCACGGGATCTATTAAAATGCGAGCGGTCTTCCATAAAGAAGAACAAGATGTGGTGATTACCGCCTTGCCGTTTCAAACCTCGGGTGAAAAGATCATTGAGCAGATTGCTGTGCAAATGCGTGCTAAAAAACTGCCGATGGTTGCGGACTTAAGAGATGAGTCTGATCATGAAAACCCCACAAGAATAGTGATAACCCCTCGTTCAAATCGAGTCGATGTTGAAAGCTTGATGTCACACTTATTTGCCTCAACGGATCTTGAGCGAAACTACCGAGTTAATATGAACATGATTGGGCTCGATGGCAGTCCTCGGGTCTATTCGCTACTCGATTTATTAAAGGAATGGTTAAGCTTTCGTCAAGAAACCGTTCGCCGTCGTTTAACCCACCGATTAAATAAGGTTCTTGACAGACTGCATATTTTAGATGGTTTGTTGATTGCGTTTTTAAACATCGATGAAGTCATTGACATTATCCGTACCGAAGAGAAGCCTAAACAAGAATTAATGGCGCGCTTTGCACTAAGTGATCGACAAGCAGAAGCCATCCTAGAAATAAAACTTCGCCAGCTTGCCAAACTAGAAGAGATTAAAATTAAAGGCGAGCAAGCAGAACTATCAGAAGAGCGAGCAAGACTCGAAGAGTTATTAGGATCGGAGCAAAAGCTTAAAGGGTTAATCCGCAAGGAAATTGAAGAGGCCATCGATCAATACGGAGATGAGCGGCGATCCCCAATTGTGGCGCGTAGTGAGTCCCGAGCCTTAAAAGAAGAAGAGATGCTACCAAGTGAGCCGATTACGGTGGTGCTCTCTAAAAAAGATTGGGTACGGGCGGCCAAAGGAGTCGACATTAAAGGCCAAGATTTAAACTATAAGAGTGGGGATGGCTTTAAAGTGCAATGCAATGCCAGAACCGATCGGGCTGTGGTCTTTTTAGATGAGAGTGGAAAAGCCTATTCTGCACTGGGGCACACATTGCCTTCTGCTCGAGGTCAAGGTGAGCCACTGACCGGACGTTTTAACCCCGAAGCGGGCGTGGGCTTTTGTGCGCTTTTCTCTGGTAAGGCCGAAGAGCACTGGTTATTGGCAAGCAGTGCAGGCTACGGATTTGTTACGAAAACAGGCGCTTTATTTGTTAAACAAAAAGCGGGTAAGGCCTGTTTGAGCCTGCCAAAAGACAGCATGGTGCTAGCACCAAGACCTGTTCATGATCCAGAAAACGGTCTGGTTGCGGCCGTGACAAAAGATGGACGACTCTTGGTCTTTCCTGTTAACAGCCTTCCGCAATTAAACAAAGGCAAAGGGAATAAAATGATAGGCGTGAACCCTGCCAAACTTGCTTTTGGGGATGAAGTCATGATTGACTTTATCGTGCTCTCGAGTGAGCAGAGTCTCTTGATTCATTCAGGCAAACGTCACTGTCAATTAAAGCCTCGAGATTTAGAGAGTTATATTGGTGAGCGTGGTCGTCGAGGCAGTAAATTACCGCGAGGCTTTCAAAAAGTTGATGCACTCGAAGTGAGATGAGGTAGAACGAGTATAGTTGAATGGTTACGCGAAGGAATGCGATGTAGTATTTAAGTTATAGTGAGACAGGTCGATAGTAAGTACGCTAGAAGAAAACTTATTCAAGGATGAATCTGTGGCCATTAATGAACAAAAAAACTCACATTTCACAAGCCATAAAGTACTCGATGCAGTCTTAAAAACGGCTGTAAATGGCATTATCATTATTGATGAAAAAGGAATTGTTTTATCATTCAATCCAGCTTCAGCTCAAGCGTTTGGCTACCATCCATCAGAAGTTGTCGGCCAAAATGTGAGTATGCTGATGCCAAATGCTCATGCTAAAAAGCATGATGGCTATATAAAGCGCTATCTAAACACCTTGGAGCCTCATATTATAGGCACTGGCCGCGAACTAGAAGCGGTGAGAAAAGACGGTAGCAAATTTCCCATTTGGCTGTCGGTAAGTTCGGCGAAGGTTCGTGGAAAATATGTATTTGCAGGGATTATTGAAGACATTAGCGATAAAAAGGAAGCAGCCAAAAAGCTGGACTATCTTTCTCAGCATGACTCAATTACTGGGCTTTTAAATTATTACGCTTTCTCCAAAAAACTTGCTCTAACTCTGCAAGAAACAAAGAAAAATATTCTGTTGTTGATTAAAATAAATAATTTCTCTGATACTCAAAATACTTATGGCCTATGGACCAGCAACAAACTCTTGAGGGAACTAGCAAAAAAACTCTCTTCTTGTCTTCGTTCGGAAGATCAAATTATACGAAAAACAAATGGCGATCTTCTTTCTTACTTAGGTAATGCAACCTTTGCGGTTCTTTTTTCTGATTTAAATTCAATGTTAAAAATGATAGAACCCATCAGTGAGCGCATCATAAAAAAACTAACAATGCCATTGAATATAGAAAATCAGATGATCTACCCAAATGCTAGTATTGGAATTTCAGAGCCTTATGAAGGGGAGGATTATATTGAAATTTTTAAAAGTTCTGACATTGCATTGTCTCTTGCCATTCAAACAAAAAACAATAACTTTAGTCATTACTCTTATGACTATGAAATCAAATTCACAAGAGCTTCCTCTATCGCACAGGTCATTCATTCTGCAATCTTACAAAACGAGTTCTATTTGGTCTATCAACCTCAAATAAATGCAAAAACAAAGGAAATTGTTGGCATGGAGGTTCTGGTTC